>NZ_DALZPU010000002.1:0-449815 GCF_032017465.1 Moraxella sp. CTOTU47616 | reverse complement strand
TGGTAGTGTGGTTCGCCCATGTGAGAGTAGGTCATCGTCAGCTCCCTATTCCAAAACACCCCCCTTACTCTTGTAAGGGGGTGTTTTTTTTGCATCCCTGAAAGACTCAGAGAAAAACTCAGAATAGAAAATTAATGTTTTTATCGCAGACTTTGGGTAAAATAGGCGAAAATTTTTGGTGTGAAATTTAAAGTGAGTGTTACCATGCAAATTACCGTTATTGACCATCCCTTAGTTAAGCATAAATTATCATTGATGCGCGAGGCAGATAGTAGCACTTATAAATTTCGCACCTTAACCAAAGAGCTTGCCCGTTTGATGGCGTATGAAGCAAGCCGTGATTTTCCCATAGAAACAATCAGCATTCAGGGCTGGGAAGGCAACCAAATAGAAGGCATTCAAATCAAAGGTAAGACCGTCACTGTCGTACCTATCTTGCGCGCGGGTTTGGGAATGCTTGATGGGGTTTTAGACCTTATTCCCACGGCAAAAATCTCGATGGTTGGACTGCAACGTGATGAGGATACCCTTGAGCCTGTGCCTTTTTTTGAAAAGTTGGTGAAAGATATTAATGAGCGTCCTGCGTTGATTTTAGATCCTATGCTTGCCACGGGTGGTAGTATGGTAGCAACGATTGATATGATGAAAAAACACGGTTGTAAAAATATTAAAGCCTTAGTATTAGTGGCAACGCCTGAAGGGGTGAAAGCGGTGAATGATGCCCATCCTGATGTGAAGATTTTTACCGCAGCACTCGATAGTCATCTCAATGAACAAGGGTATATTATCCCAGGTCTTGGGGATGCAGGGGATAAAATTTTTGGCACAAAACAGCACTGATGGGCAAAACAGTAAAAGTAGGAGAAAAGCTAGATGATTTATCTAGCTTTTTTATTGACACTTGTATAGTGACTATTTTTTGGTCGGTTGTAAGCTATCGGCTAAGTCGATAAGCTTGATAAATTCGCGGCGAATACCTTGTGGGTCGTTGCCGATATTGGCTTGGGCGAGTCGCTTGCTATCGTTTAGTTGCCAATTACCGAGGTATTTGCTTTGCTTGAGGGTTTCACCAAAACCTGCCACACTTAGCGCAAATGCCAGTTCGCTGCTCGGCTGTTGGGTAGTATTGGTAATGGGCAGTGTCAAAAGCGTTGATGTGTTGCTATTTGGGGCTTTATAGCGAAGTTTTAAAAATCCCAGCTCAGTATTTTTGCTGGTGTGACTGATAGGGTAAGCTTGGTAGCGGCTATCGTCTAGCCAACCTTGCTGCCCCACAGGGGTAACTTCAAACAGCGCAACCACGGATTTGCCTGCACCTAGCTCACCTGCGTCTACTTTATCGTTGTTAAAATCTTCTTTTGCAAGGACACGATTTTCATAACCAATCAACCGCCATTCTTTAACCGTCTGGGGATTGAATTCCACTTGGACTTTGACGTCTTTTGCTACGGTATTAAAGGTTGCTGACATTTCGTCTACCAAGGCTTTTTTGGCCTCAGACAGGCTGTTGATGTAGCTATAGTTACCGTTGCCGTTATCCGCGACTTGTTCCATCATATGGTCGTTTAAATTGCCTTCACCAAAGCCAAATGTGGAAAGTGATACGCCGCTATCACGCTCACGGCGGATAATATCTAGCATTTCATCGACGTCCGATACGCCGACATTAAAATCCCCATCGGTCATCATCAAAATGCGGTTGATGCCGTCTTTTTTATAGTGGATTTTTGCTTGTTGATAAGCCAACTTTATCGCTGCTTCGCCATTGGTCGAGCCACTGGCAGCTAGGCTATCAATCGCGGCTAATATTTTGTCGGTATCACTGCCTTTAGTGGCAGGAAGCGTCACTTGGGTACGACCTGCATAGGTCACGATACTAATGGTATCTTGCGCCCTCAATTGCTTGGTGAGCATTTTTAGCGAAGATTTGACTAGTGGTAATTTATCGTTGTCTGACATCGAGCCTGACACATCCACCAAAAATACCAAGTTGGCAGGCGGTAAGACGCTTTGTTTGGTGATGGTAGGGTCATCCGCTTTGATAGCCACTTTGATGATACGATTGGTAGCACGCCACGGTGCGGTAACCGTTTCGGTACTTACCAAAAAAGGGGCGTTGGCAAGGCGCTTGGCTTGTGAAAAGTCATAGTTAAAATAGTTGATAAGCTCTTCAATACGCACCGCGTCAGTGGGCGGTAATTGTCCGTCGTTTAGAAAACGGCGCACATTGGCGTAGCTGCCGGTGTCAGTATCGATACTAAAGGTGGCAACGGCATCAGTTGCGGTTTGGTGAATGGGGTTGACTGCAAGGTGCTGATATTTTTCGCTATTATCCTGTGGTATCGGCATCGGCATGATAGGCGAGTAGCGTGCCATCTTGCTCATTGCTGCCGCTTCCATCATCATGGCAGGCGCAGCAACCATGGGCGTTGGTGAGGCAATAACAGGTGTGGCAGGGCTCGTATCACGGCTATTTGACGGCGAGGGGCTACAAGCCGTCAATAAGCTTTGGGCGATTACGAGGCTCAGTAGTGTTGGCTTAAAAATGTCGCGCTGCATGACTAACTCCTTTTCAATCTTGACTGGCGTAATTACAGTTTACGACATTTTTTGATAAAAAAGGCAGTTTTTGTGATAAAAACCTTCTCAATATAGCGGTACTTAGCGCGCTGTTAGCGGTTAAATAGGTTAAGAATAATAGTGAGAATGATACTCACAATAATCATGGTGACGATGGGGAAGTGAAAGCTGAAGCCACCGCCTTCGGAGCGATAATTAACGTCCCCCGGCATACGACCAAACCAGTTAAAGGCATTGGGAAAAAACAGATAAATTAAGCCAATGATGAGAAATAAAATCCCTATCCCAATAAAAATTTTTGCCATATTGAAAGCCTTTTATTTTTATAATGGTTTGTATTTTAGTGATTTTTTAACGTTTTTAGTGCTGTGTTTAGTTGTTAAGATGTAAGCTTGATGTAAAAATAAAAATTTAAATTTTATTGAGAATATTTTATCAAAAAGAAATGCTATCACATAATGTTTGAGGCTTCGAGTCTTTATTCGGAGCAATACATTGGAGTTTTAGACAGAAGGTGAAATAACGCAGCCATCAGTCATGGGAATGGTTTAATCCATTCAGACTATAGGTTATTTCTAGCTAATTATTTTGCATTTAACGATTACAGTATTCGAAGAAAACACCAAAATCAAATTGGGAGATTTTAGAAATCATCAAAGTCTAAACCAAGTTAAAGGTGCTAAACACTCTTTTTTTAATCATGCAAAAGACATAAAATTGCTATCAATCTTCAGACATGGCATTAAAATTGAAATTATTTAAAAATAAATGAGGCGGCTTGTAGAAATACTCTACAAGCCTTGAATAACATAAACTATTTAGTTTTCCGCGGCGGTAAGCCTGTATGTTGCGTTTGGAAATTACTCTTTTTCGGATTCGGTTTTTTACCAAAGCTCGTGGGCGTGGGTTTTTTTTCCGATTTACTTTGCCCATTATTTGAATTGGAGTTATCCGCTTTACCATTACGCTTAACAGAATCGCCACCTGCTGAGCTGTTTTTCTTTCTTGCCGATTGGTAAATGTCTTCGCCTTCCAATTTTGGGTTATAAGGCGGAATTAAACACTGACTGCCATGCCCAATCAAATCCTCACGCCCCAATTCTTTGAGCGATTGACGCAGCAGTGCCCAATTTTTAGGGTCGTGATAGCGTAGATACGCTTTGTGTAGTTTACGCTGTTTGCCCGATTTGACGATTTCCACACCTTCGCTGTCACGGGTGACTTTATGCAGCGGGTCTTTGGCAGTATGGTACATGGTAGTCGCAGTTGCCATTGGGCTTGGGTAAAAGGCTTGCACTTGGTCGGCACGAAAGCCATTGCGCTTGAGCCAAATTGCCAAGTTCATCATGTCGGTGTCGGTGGTGCCAGGGTGGGCGGCAATAAAATACGGAATCAAATATTGCTCTTTACCTGCTTCACGGCTGTATTTGTCAAACATCTGCTTGAAAGTATCGTACGTCCCCATACCCGGTTTCATCATTTTAGAGAGTACATTGGTTTCGGAATGTTCAGGGGCGATTTTGAGATAACCGCCGACATGGTGGGTGACCAATTCTTTGACATATTCGGGGTCTTTGACCGCCAAATCATAGCGCAAGCCTGACGCAATCAGGATTTTTTTCACCCCTTTGATGTCACGAGCTTTACGGTACAGTTGGGTGAGAGGACTGTGGTCGGTGAGTAAGTTGTCGCAGATATCAGGATACACGCAGGACGGTTTGCGGCAGTTTTTTTCAATGGCATCGTCTTTACAATGCAAACGGTACATGTTGGCAGTCGGTCCACCAAGGTCAGAAATTACCCCGGTAAATGACGGCTCGGTGTCGCGGATTTTTTTGATTTCGCCCAAGATAGACTCTTCTGAACGGTTTTGGATAATCCGTCCTTCATGTTCGGTAATCGAGCAGAAGGTACAGCCGCCAAAACAGCCGCGCATGATATTGACTGATAATTTAATCATGTCGTAGGCAGGAATTCTTGCGTTGCCGTAGCTGGGATGGGGCAAACGCGCATACGGCAAATCAAAGATATAATCCATCTCTTCCATGGTAAGTGGAATGGGCGGCGGATTGAGCCATACATCAATGTCGCCATGTTGCTGCACCAAGGCGCGGGCGTTATGCGGATTGGTTTCTAGGTGCAAAATACGGTTGGCATGGGCGTAAAGTACGGGGTCGGATTTGACTTGCTCAAAGTCGGGCAAGCGAATCACGGTTTTGTCACGGGGCGGCAACGGGCGTTTGTGTTTTAAGGCGTTTTTATTGGGGTCTTTGAGGTTGACCACTTGGATGTCTTGGCTTTCAGCGACCTTATCAGCATTGAGCACTTTGTGCTCGACTTTATCTGCCACAAACCCTTTATATTGACTCTCAAGGGTTTTTTCTTGTTCGATGTGACAGTCGCCCACATCTTCCATCATCACATACGGGTTGATAATCGGGTCAACACGCCCAACGGTGTCGACGTCGTTACTGGCGATTTCTATCATATCGCGTTGCCAGTGTTTTTTGGTTTGTGTAGACAGATACGCGGTGCCACGCACTTTGGCAAGGTCTTCAAAACGGTAACCTTTGGCAAGTGCATGTACAACATCGACAATCGCGCGCTCGGCATTGCCATACAGCAAAATATCAGCGCGGCTATCCATCAAAATGCTACGGCGCACTTTATCTGACCAATAATCATAATGGGCGATACGGCGCAGCGAGCCTTCAATCCCGCCCAAAATAATGGGCACATCGGGATAGGCTTCACGGCAGCGCTGGCTATATACCACAGCAGCACGGTCGGGGCGTTTGTCGGGGGCATTGTCTGGCGAGTAGGCATCGTCACTGCGAATGCGTCTATCGGCGGTGTAGCGGTTAATCATGCTGTCCATGTTGCCTGCGGTGACGCCCCACGCGATGGTCGGTTTGCCAAGTGTCATAAAAGCGTCTTTGCTCGTCCAGTCAGGCTGGGCGATGATACCGACGCGAAAGCCTTGCGACTCTAACAGTCTGCCGATGATTGCCATACCAAAGCTTGGGTGATCCACGTAGGCATCGCCTGAGACGATAATGACATCACAGGCATCCCAACCAAGGGCATCCATTTCGGCTCGGCTCATCGGCAAAAATGGCGCAGGCTCAAAGCAGCTTGCCCAGTGTTTGTCATAGTCAAATAGGGCTTTGGTACCTTGTTTAAAGGCTTTGTTAGCAATAGTTTCGGCGGACATAGGCTTGGATATTAAATAAAATGAATATGGCTCATTTTATCATGAATCAATTTTGCGATGGGGGTTTATAGGGCGAAATAACAAAAAAACCTGATTAAATTAGTCGGAATTTTATTGGCTATTAGACAAAATTTTTTGCAAGTAATTACATTATAATAAGCGTTGAAAATTTTTTACTTACCATAAACTATTTAATCACGATGACTTTAGGCGATAATTTTATTGGTAGTACTTTTTTTGTTGGCAACAGCTAAATATAAGGATAATTGATAATGCAAATCTTACCACTAACTGCACAGGATAAAACTAACTGGCAAGCCTTGTGGCAGGGCTATTTAGAATTTTATCAAACAGATCTACCCCAAGCGACTACGGAAAATACTTGGCAAAAAATCATTGACGAAACATCACCCATTTTTGGTTTCGGGGCATTTGTGGATGATAAGCTTATCGGCTTTGTACATGTTGTATTGCATCCTAATACATGGAATACCACAGACTGTTGCTATCTTGAGGATTTGTTCGTCAAAGAAAATGGGCGTGGTAAAGGTGTGGGAAGAATGCTGATCAAATATATCTATCAATTTGCTGAAGATAAAAACTGTAATCGCGTCTATTGGGTCACTCAAGAAGGCAACGTTTCCGCTCGCCGTCTGTACGACCATATCGCTAAAAAGACGGATTTTGTGCAGTATCGGCATACTTTATAAATAAGATTTTTTATAACTGCCCCAAAACTTTGGTGGTAAACTATAGCTTTCTTGACTTTTTTGCAGCGCCTTATGAGTGATACCTTTGCTGATGCCCTAGAAGCGCTTGATCCGCTAACACCTGAGCCTACTAAGCTTTCGCCCCCGACAGAGCCGAAGCCTAGACGGCGGTTGCCGTATATGGCGTATGAACACCAGCAGCAAATCACCCGTCTGTGTGTGCGCTGTGGGCTGCTACTCATGCAATATGGGGCAGAGTCGGCAACGGTAACAGATTTGTGCCGCCGATTGGGGTTAGCGTTGGGGTTGGCTAGCGTGGAGTGTGGGATTGCCTACAATGGCTTGACCATCACCACAATTTATAATAACCGCTGCATTACCACCCTGCGCGCGTCAACCACCCATGCCATCAATGTCAATATTATTGTACAAATTCAGCGAATTGTACTGGATTTGGAAAGTATGCCGGTGACGAGTACCCTAGAGCATGCGACTTATCGATTTGATGAGATTGATCGCGGCACTTATCCTGCCAAGATGGTCGCGCCGATGGTCGGTGTGGCGTGTGCCTGCTTTGCGTATTTGGCAGGGGGCGATATACTGGTGTGTTTGGTGACTTTTATTGCCAGTATGATGGGGTATTCGCTGCGGCTATGGCTGAGTAACCGCAACTTTAATCCCTTTATATCCGCGCTCATAGCGGCGTGTTTTGGCTCCATCTTCGCCAGTACCGCGCTGTTATTGGGGATTGGTAACGACCCGCATATTGCCATGGCATCAAGTGTGCTTTGGTTGGTTCCCAGTTTTCCTTTGATAAATTCATTATCAGATATGCTCAAGGGTTATATGAACATCGGTATCGGGCGCTTTATGTTTGTGATTATCTTGACACTGTCAAGCTGTATCGGCATCGTGCTGTCATTGCTATTACTAAATATCAGTCATTGGGGCGTGGGTTGATGAAAGCGTTTGATAAAATTTTATTGCCAATATTGGGTAGGGTGAAAAATGGCGATTGATGCGATTGCCTTGATACGCGCAGCAATTTTTGCTTGCTTGATGACGCTTGGCTGGACACTGCTTGTCAATGTGCCACGCCGCTATATTTGGCAATGCTTATTGTTGACCGTGCTGGGTTACGGACTTAGAGAACTCTTAAAACAACTGTCAGTCAATTTGATAATAGCGACATTTGTGGCAGCGGGTATTTCATCCTTTGTGGCAATTTATTTGGCAAAAAAATATTTACTCACCCCAAAGATGATTTTGGTGCCTGCCATGCTGTGTATGATGCCGGGGATTACCGCGTACAAAGCTATGATTAGCTTTGTACAGCTAGGCTACTATGGCTACAATCCACAAGTATTTACCCAAATGATGGATTTTAGCTTCAATGCGATATTTGTGACCGCTGCGTTGGTGTTTGGCATTTCGTTGCCAACGTCATTTTGGTATCGCACCAAGCCCATTGTTTGAGCCCATTGTCTGATGGCGCAGTAATCTAACTAATCTAACTGGATTTTAGTGCCTACCTTGGAAAAATTCATCACAAATTGACTTTTAAAGCGTCGCACATTGTTTTCATAAGTTAAATTATCTTGGGTAAAACGGTGATATTCCGCCATATTTTTGGCATGTACCAATAGCAAAAAGTCATAATCTCCTGAGATTTCATAACAACTCATGACGTTGGGCAATCGGCTCATCAAGCGCTCAAAGCCATGCTGCAGCGCGGTATTTTGTTTTTCCATTTCAATCAGCACAAACGCGCTTAAATCAAAGCCCAATTCGGTGGGATTGACAATCACCACTTGGCGAGTAATCACCCCAGTCTCTGTCATCATTTGGATACGGCGCTGACAGGTCGCTACCGATGCATGCACTTTTTCGGCGATGTTCTTGAGTGGTAGCGTCGCATCTTCTTGCAACAAGTTTAAAATACGTTTATCGATATCATCGATTTCATGAATCATAGCCATGTCCTTCTAAAAATATACAATAAGACAAATTGAGAAAAATATAGCAAATTTATCTTATATTAATATTAATTTATCATAAATAATGATATTTTGAAATAATTTACCAAAGATAATTGTTATACTGCTTGGCAATTTAACCGCAAAAGCAAAAATATAACAAGGTCAATTATGTCAGTCTCCAGCGCTTTATCACCATCGTCTATCGTTGCTCCCCCCAACGCAACAACTTCTCAGCCCGCTACCGCTGCCAAAAAGTTACGTTTTGGGGTGGTGTTGGCATTGATTTCTAATGTGTTGTTTGGCGTGCTGTATCTGTATAGTCACTGGCTTGCGCCGTTGTCAGGCACGCAAGTTTTTTTGTGGCGCATGGTGGCGATGTGGTTTGGGTTGGTGGGGTTGTTGGCCGTGACGCAAAGTTTTGGGCAACTCAAAGCATTTTTGATGGGATTAAACAAACAACAATGGGTTTTATTGCTGTTGCCGACACCGATTTTGGCAAGTCAGCTGTGGCTGTTTATGTGGGCGCCTATCAATGGACAGGCGGTCAATACCGCAATGGGGTATTTTTTGCTTCCCTTGATGATGGTACTGATGGGCTGTGTGGTGTTTAAAGAAATCTTAAATCGATTGCAGTGGGCGGCGATTATCGCTGCGTCGGCAGGGGTAGGATTGCAATTTTGGCTCGCGGGGAGTGTATCGTGGGTCACTGCATGGGTGTGTTTGACGTATCCGATTTATTATGGACTGCGCCGCTGGCAAGGGGTGCCGGCACTGATGGGGCTGTTCGTTGATTTGTCAGTGATTGCACCGATTGCCCTAGGTTTTTTATTATGGCAAAACAGCAGTATATCGATAGTAACAGGGTCAATGACAATGGGGCTGCTATTGATTGGACTGGGTATGATTAGTGCGCTTGCCATGCAGACCAATCTCAAAGCCAGTCAGGTGTTGCCGATGAACACCTTTGGTATGCTCAGTTATCTTGAACCTGCGCTGATGTTTTTATTGTCCATTTTTGTGCTGCATGAAGCTGTCAATGGTACCATGATTGCCAGTTTTGCTTTAATTTGGGTAGGGGTGTTGCTGATGATCGTAAATGCAATGCGAGCGTCCAAAAATAACCACTCAACCGCTATTTGTGACTAGGTAAGCTAATATTCTTGATTTAATGGATGGATTAGTATGTAATAAATTGTTAAAATTGCGCTGAACAAAAATTGTAAAACCATAAAGACTGAGGTGCTGCTTGGGGCAAATTCATTATCTAACTTATGTGAGCCGTATGACGTTGAAAGCTGGCGTAACCCCTAGAACGCTGTCTGATATCATGACGGTGGCACAGCGTGAGAACCTTGCCCATCAAATTACCGGTTTTTTGTGCTTTGGTAATGGCTATTTTTTTCAGTACATTGAAGGCGAAAAATCAGCGATTGAGCAATTATTTGGTAACATTCAGCGTGATGGGCGCAACCGCGATGTCACGCTCAAGTCTAAAGGGATGATCGAACAACGGCTGTTTCAAGATTGGCAAATGTTGATGGTCAATATCAATAACCCAGAAACGCATGAAGATGTTATCAATACATTTTTACCTGTATTGTCAGCTGGGTCAAAAGCGGCAGCGGCTGATAAGTTTGTTGACGTCATGCGGTCACAATATCATCGCCGTAGCTTGGTGGATTTTCAAAGCTATTCTCTCAAAAATGTCAGTCATTATGGCATCAGTCTGCGCGGATTGCTCAAAGTGCATCAGCATTTTTTATTGGTTCAAAGCATTTTACTGGTATTAATTTTGATTAGTTTTAGCCTATTTTGGGGTCTGTAGCACCGAGAAATCTGTAGCATCGAGAAATATGTTATCCGCTGTTGACTATTGAACCCGCTTATCGAAAATCACACGCCGCTACATGGTCATTCACCATGCCGACTGCTTGCATAAACGCATAGCAAATCGTCGAGCCCACAAATTTAAACCCGTCTTTTTTAAGCTGTTTTGACATGTTATCTGAATATTCAGTATTGGTGGGGATATCAGCAAATATTTTTGGGTGGTTATCCTGCGGTATTTTTGCCAAGCCGCTGGGCGACAGTGCCCAAAGATAATCGCTAAAAGCTTGCGTTTGGGTGATTTTTAGATAGCATTTGGCATTGTTGATGATGGCTTTGATTTTACCGCGGTGGCGAATAATGCCCGCATCGGTCATGAGACTATCCACCTTGGCATCATCAAACTGTGCGATAATTGCAGGGTCAAAATCAGCAAATACTTGGTAATAACGCTCGCGTTTTTTGAGTATGGTAATCCAGCTGAGTCCCGCTTGCATACCTTCTAAACATAACATGGCAAATAGATGACGGTCGTCATAACTGGGCTTTCCCCATTCATTGTCGTGGTAAGCTTGATAAAGTGGGTCAGTGCCGCACCATTCACAGCGGTTATAGGCTTTCATCCTATGTCTCACGGTATTGAAAGGTTTATTATAACCGCCTTGGGCAAAAAAAACGCCAGCATTTGCCAGCGTTTTTGAGGTATCAGTTTTTAGTCTATCTTTTCTTTTAATCCATCAAATCGATATTTTTGGTTTCTTTAATTGAGAATAAGGCAATGAGAGAAATCAAACCGTTGATAACAATATATATAGCCACACCTTTCATGCCATATTGCTCATTGATTTTGATGGCATAAATCGCAGGAATCGATGCACCCACAATCGCCGCTAGATTGTAAGCTAGGGACGCACCTGAATACCGTACTTCGGTGGGGAACAGCTCTGGTAATAGCGCTGCCATTGGACCAAATGACATACCCATACATGCCATGCCCAAAATGAGGAAAATAAATACCGTGGTTGGTGTACCATTGCTGAGCAGTGCTGGCATAAAGCAGGCAAACACCATACATAATATAGTCACGCCAATCAGCCATTTTTTACGACCGATTTTGTCCGCGCCAATCCCAGAGATACTGGTAAAAAGACCAAACACAATCGCAGCCACCAATAAAAAGCCAGTAAAGGTATTTGGGGCAATACCTAACCCTGTTGGGAAGCCAAAAGAAGATAATTTTGCCGGGCTTTTTGAATAGGCTTGTACGAAGGCAGTCATGATATAAAAAATCACATAAGTCATCGCCATCAAGAATGTGCCTTGCATAATCGGACGCCAATATTGGGTAATGACTTTTGACACAGGGGCATTAACTTTTTTGCCTTCGGCTTCAGCGGTAAGGAATACATGGCTTTCATGCAGGCTTAAACGTACCCAAAGACCCACACCCACAAGCACGATTGAAATAAGAAACGGGATGCGCCATGCCCACTCGACCAAGGCATCTTTTCCTAAAAAATAACTGAGTAAAAAGAACACTAAGTTGGCTAAAAATAACCCAATCGGCGCGCCTAACTGCGGGAAAGTACCATACCAAGCACGTTTGCCTTCTGGCGCATTTTCGGTGGCGACCAAGGCAGCACCGCCCCATTCACCGCCAAGCCCAATCCCTTGACCCACACGAAGTAAACATAACAATAATGGGGCAATGACGCCTACTTGGGCATAAGTCGGTAGCAAACCAATCGCTACGGTTGATAAACCCATCGTGAGCAGAGAGGCCACCAAGGTTTTTTTACGACCGAGTTTATCACCAAAGTGACCAAATAATGCTGAACCGAAAGGGCGGGCAATAAATGCCAATGCCAACGTCGAAAGCGAGTAAAGCATCGCCGCTTTTTCATCGGTTTTATCAAAAAACTGGGTATTGAAAATCAATACCGCCGCGGCGGCATAAATGTAATAATCATAAAACTCAATAGCCGTACCAATCATAGATGCCACGGCGACCTTTTTTGGGTCATTGCGTAGCGCGATATGCTGATGATCAGGGGGCGCGGTTGAAGCCGTCGTCATGATGTCATCCCTCCTTAGATAATAAAAGTTTAAGTTAAAATTAAGATGCATAAAATATTGGAATGAATTATAAATCATAATTTGCCAAAAACTTGATAAAAATAGTTAAGGTGATGCAAAAATTTGGTTATTAATCGCTGATTTGATAAATTTCGTCAGCTTATCCATAATAAGCCATCACAAAATACACATTAAAAATTAAGAGGTAATCATGATTCGTGAACTAGCCATTACCGAATTTTCTGCCACGGCAAACGATACCGTTTGGGATGTGCGGGATAGTCAAGCATTTGCGCAAGGACATATTGAGTGTGCCAAAAACCAACCCTTGGATACGCTGACGGCAGAGTTATTGGCAACCACAGATGGCACTGTCTATGTGCTATGCGGTGGTGGCAGCAAAGCCGCCAAAGCTGTCGCTTTGCTCAATGAGATTGACCCACATCGGGATATCGTCCATTTGACGGGTGGTACGCGTGCAGCAAAAGCGGCAGGTATGACCATCGTGAGTGATAATCTGTCATGAGTGAGCCAGCAAAAAATATTATCTATACGGGCGTAGCAGGGACAGGCAAGACCTACCGACTGCAACAAATCGCCAAACAATATACCGAGATATTGCCAGTAGCCAATGCGGATGAATTGCTAAGAGCTTTGCTTAAGCCACTAAGCTGGCGAGATGTAATTTGTTTGATATTCCTAAATAATTATCAACAAGGTAGAAAACTGCTTAAAGTGCCAGAAATAATCGATCATCAATTTTTTAGGATGAAGGCGCAATTAAATGACCGTAAAGAAAATTTGAATCAAACGGCTTGGGGCACATTGATGATGTACAGTGATAAGAACTCAGTCCGTGTCAAATATCATCGAAGGGCTAGCCAATCGTATTTTGATAAAGACGATAGCAGTAATTGGTTTTTATTAGCAGACAGTTTGCCGTTATTAGCAGACTTGCAAAACAAGCTT
The DNA here is from genome assembly GCF_032017465.1 of Moraxella sp. CTOTU47616. Taxonomy (NCBI): domain Bacteria; kingdom Pseudomonadati; phylum Pseudomonadota; class Gammaproteobacteria; order Moraxellales; family Moraxellaceae; genus Moraxella; species Moraxella sp. CTOTU47616. Next base: position 436,460 of record NZ_DALZPU010000002.1, on the reverse strand, counting down.
GATGATTACCAAGTGGCGATTCACAGCCAGTTTCAGCCCAACTATTTACAGCCAAAGCTAGAACGCTTTAGTTTTGTCAGTTTTCATCAAGCGTATGGGTATGAAGAATTTGTCGAAGGGATTCGTCCCCACATCGCGGACAATGGGCAGATGAGCTATCGCGTTGAGTCAGGGGCTTTTCTTAGACTGTGTCAACAAGCCAAACATGACCCTAGTCACCGTTATGCCATGTTGATTGATGAAATCAACCGCGCCAATGTCGCCCGCGTGTTTGGGGAATTGATGAGTTTGATTGAACCGAGTAAACGCGCAGGACAGACAGATAGCCTGTCGGTAAATTTGGCGTATTCGCGTCAGCCGTTTAGTGTGCCTAGCAATGTCGATATCTACGCCACCATGAACAGCCAAGATCATTCATTGGCGCCGCTCGATATGGCATTTCGCCGCCGTTTTGAATTTATTGAATGTCGACCACAGCCACAGTTATTGGGTAAAGTCATGGCAAATGGGATTGAGATTGATTTAGCCAAATTGTTGACTGCACTCAATGAAAGAATCTCGCAGAATTTGGCAAAAGACAGCCAGTTAGGGCATAGTTTTTTGTGGGGTATTGATTCGCTGCAAGCGTTAAGCGCTGCGTTTAGCCAATCCATCATCCCGCAAGTGGCGCAATCCTGCCAGCACCATGGACAAATCTTGCAAGCAGTCTTTGGGCAACGCTTTATCAGGCTGATTGATAACAAAAAAGCAACTGGATTTATGGCGCAGCAAGCGGGTTTTGACATCAATACCCAGGCGCTTGATGACCCAAATAGCTATCTTGCAATCTATCAAAGCACCCAATGAAAGCCATCATCACGTTTGAACATAGTTGCCTGACCGCGGCAGATTTTGATGATGGGCAGGATTTTGACTGGCTTATTGAGCAAAATTTTGACGTGTTTCGCATTGAGCGTAAACAGCAGCAGTGGCAACTCAAAGTGCGCCACTATATCGGTGTGATTGGGTTGCCCAGTGGTGGGCAAATTGAGATTTTGCCAAAACTTGCACAAAGCCAAATTACCCATGCCGATGAAGTTGCCCAAACCCGTCAATGGGTGCAACAGATGCTGACAGCGGTGTGGCAAGCCTTATTGCCCAAGTCGTTACCCAATCTAGCCAATCAACTACTCATCAATCCTCCAGCCCCCAATCCTCCACCCAGCAATCATTCACTATCGCTTAGCGAGTGGCTACAAGCGTATTTTTGGCAGGGATTTGCCCAGTATGTGCCCAATCAGCAATATCAGCAATTTGAGCAAAATCAGCCCTATCTGCAGGGTAAATTACTGGTCAAAGAGCAATTGCAGCATAACTTCCACCAGCCGCATAAGTTTTATCATCAGACTGAAAATTTTGCGATGGATACCGCGGGCAATCGCTTGGTAAAAACCACCATCGAGCGGGTGATTGGCAGCATGGCTTTCCCATTACCGCCTCAGTGGCAGGTAGTGGGTACCGTTGCCAAAGACTTATACGACATCTTATTTTCTCAAGCGCTGCAAGAGTTGACCGCGTTGCCCAGTCTGCTTGCCCAGCGTAATTATACTTTTATCAGCTTTTGTTATGCGCTGCTGACGCTACAACAAGCCAGTAACCAAGGGCAGTTTTTGACCCCAACTTGGCTGGTGAATATGCCATTTGCCTTTGAAAAATGGGTGGGCAGGAAAATCCATGAACAATTTGTAGGGCAGAATTTTGAGCTAGTTGAGCAAAAAAGACAGCCATTGACCGTGCAGCAAGGGTTAACCATCAAACCCGATATTTGGCTAAAGTCTCCCGACAAACTCATTATTGCCGATGTAAAATGGAAAAAAACTGCTACTTTCAACGACATAAGCTTGGCTGATATGTACCAACTACTTACCTACGCCAGTGAGTTTGATGCCGATGAAGCTTGGCTGATTGTCCCAACACTAAGCACACAGTTAATGGCACAGCAGATTGAATTTTGCCAACCCAAAAAAACCCGATTTTATCTGATGCCTTTTGAAGTGACGCAAGGGTGTTTAAACCTTTTTCATTAAAATTATTCAAAAAAAAAGCTAATTCGTTTTATTTTATCAATGAGAAAGGTGAGAATTAACAACTTTTCTAGCCACCAAAACTTGGTAAAATAACCGCATATAACTTTGAAAATGACCAAAAAACAGGAAAAATTATGAGCAAACATTATGATTATATCGCGATTGGTGGTGGGTCAGGGGGCATTGCATCCATCAACCGTGCTGCCAGCTATGGTAAAAAATGTGCCTTGATTGAAGCCAAGCAGCTAGGCGGTACTTGTGTCAATGTGGGCTGTGTACCCAAAAAAGTGATGTGGTATGGCGCCAATATGGCAGCAGCGATCCATCATTATGCGCCTGACTATGGCTTTGATTTGGATGTTAAACAATTTGACTTTGCGAAATTGGTACAAAGTCGCCAAGCCTATATCACCCGTATTCATCAGTCGTACAACAATGGTCTGAAAAATAACCAAGTCGATGTGATTCATGGTTTTGCCAAATTTGCCGATAAGCATACGGTTGAGGTGTATAAAAATGACGGCACAATAGAGACCATTACCGCTGACCATATTTTGCTAGCGATGGGGGGACGACCTGTTCGCCCCGCGATTGAAGGGGCAGAGTTGGGTATTGACTCGGATGGTTTTTTTGACTTGACCGAGTTGCCACCGCGGGTAGCGATTGTGGGGTCAGGCTATATCGGTGTCGAGATTGCAGGGGTGATGAATGCATTGGGCTCAAAGACCCATTTGATTGTGCGTAGCAAGCGGGTGCTCAAAAACTTCGATGCCGACATTGTCACCACGCTCACCCATATCATGCACGATGATGGTATTGAATTTCATTATGGATTGCTGCCACAACAAGTGCGCAAAAACCAAGATGGCTCATTGAGCATTGAATTGTCAAACAATGAGACCTTGACGGTGGATTGTTTGATTTGGGCAACGGGTCGCGAACCTGCAACTGATACCATCAATCTTGATAAAGCGGGCGTTGAAGTCAATGAGCAAGGCTTTGTTAAAGTCGATGCCTATCAAAATACCAATGTCGAAGGGATATATGCCGTCGGCGATATTATCGAACATGGTATTCAATTGACCCCAGTGGCGGTGGCAGCAGGTCGTCGATTATCTGAGCGCTTGTTTAACAACAAACCCAATGAGCATTTGGACTATAACCTAGTGCCGAGCGTGATTTTTAGCCATCCACCGATTGGTACTATAGGGCTGAGTGAAGAAGAGGCGGTTAAAGGCTATGGCATCAATGCAGTTAAAGTCTATAAATCCAGTTTTACCCCGATGTATAGTGCAGTGACCAAGCACCGTGAGCCGTGTCACATGAAGCTGATTTGTGTGGGTGAGGAAGAAAAAGTGGTGGGCTTGCATGGTGTAGGTTTTGGCGTCGATGAGATGATTCAAGGTTTTGCCGTTGCTATCAAAATGGGCGCAACCAAACGTGACTTTGATGACACGGTGGCGATTCATCCGACTGGCTCAGAAGAGTTTGTCACCATGCGCTAAGCAGATTTTTAGGGTAAAAAAGCGGACTTAATCATAAGCCCGCTTTTTTTATAGTTTTTTAATGACCGCTTATTGAAAAATTACATATCCACTTTGAGCCTATCCCAGTATTGCTGATACAGCGCCATTATCTCATCGCCTACGTCTTCACGGAACATCGCGTGTTTTAGCAAATCAGCTGGCGGATACACAATTGGATTGTTGGCAAGCTCAGGTGGCATTTCTTTTTTAGCCGCCTCGTTGGGCGAGCCGTAGCCGATTTCTTCACTAATCATGGCAGCGTATTTGGGTCGCAAGATAAAATCGATAAACTTGTGGGCGTTGTCGTTGTTTTTGGCATTTTTGGGGATGACCATGTTATCCATCCACATAATAGCGCCTTCTTTTGGATACACAAAGTCCAGCTCTGGCATCCCTTGGTCTTGCGCCATGATGACTTCACCGTTCCAAGCCAAGCCCAAGTAAGTTTCCCCTTCCATAAACGGCATGCGTGGTGCATCTGAGTTAAAGGTGCGCACATTGGGCATCAGCTTGGTGAGTTTTTCATACGCTTGTTTGATGGCTTCAGGATTTTTGGTGCTGCCGTTATAGCCAAGGGTCAATAGACTCATGGTAAACACGTCACGGATGTCATTCATTAGCATCACGCGCCCTTCGTACTCTGGCTTCCATAAGTCATTCCAGCTGCTCAAGCTTGCTTTAGCAATGCGTTTGGTATTGACTGCAATGCCTGATGAGCCCCACAGATAGGGAATACTAAACTTGTTTTCAGGGTCAAAAGGGGCATTGATAAAGGTTTTGCCGAGGTTGCCAAAATTGGTTAATTTGGCATGGTTGAGCGGCTCAAGCATCCCTTCTTTACGCATTTTATCGACAAAATCCGTCCCTGGAAATGCCACATCATACTCACCACTGCCATTCATCAGTTTGAGCTTGGCATACATGGCTTCGTTAGAATCAAAGGTGCTATAAATAACGTCGATACCTGTCTCTGCGGTAAAATCTTTAAGCACTTGGTCAGAGATATACTCTGTCCAGTTATAGACATTGACGACCTTGCCACCTTGACTGGTAGTAGGCGCAGACGCCGCAGTGCTAGTCGCGGTTTCGCTCGCTTTTTGACAACCCGTTAGATTACTTGCCAGCCCCCCTGTTAAAACGGCACCGCCAACACCCAAGCCATACCCTAAAAAACGTCTTCTATTGAGCATCCGAGAAATCATATAAGTCTCCTTAACGTTTTTGGGTCGATGGTAGATTCATCGACTTTTTGGCAAGTAATAACTGCGAGATAATCAGACCCAGTAGCGAGATTGCGAGCAAGATTGTACCAACGGCGTTGACTTCAGGTTTTACCCCGACACGCACCATCGAATAAATCTGTAATGGTAAAATCTCAAACTCAGGTCCTGTATTGAACGTCGATACCACCACATCATCAAGTGATAGGGTAAAGGCAAGCACCCAGCCCGCCAAAATCGCAGGCAAAATAATCGGTACAAGCACGGTACGAATCATGGTGAATTCATTGGCACCCAAATCACGCGCCGCTTCCAACACGCGGGTGTCGAGGCTAGATAGACGCGCAGTCACCGTAATCACCACAAAGGGCAGACAAAAGGTAATGTGCGCAATTAGCAACGTCACAAACCCCAGCTGTATCCCCACAATCAAAAATAACGCCAATAGCGAAATCGCCAACACAATCTCAGGCGACATCATCAGTACAAATAGCAAGCTTTGTAGTATCGATTTACCTTTAAAGTCATAACGCTGCAACGCTAAAGCCGTCAAACCGCCAATCGCAGTAGAAATCGTCGCAGCCACTACCGCCAATATCACCGAGTTGATGGCAGCTTGTACCATCGCGGCATTACTAAATAACTCGCTGTACCAATGGGTACTAAAACCGCCCCACTGATAGCCGACTTTTGAGGCATTAAACGAGAAAATCACCATCACCGCAATCGGCGAGAACATCAGCAGATATACGATGGTCAAATACAGGCGAGACAGCCATTTCATAGTATTAGACATAGCGTCCCCCTTATGCCACTTCGTTGTAGTCAGTTTTGCCAATGCGTTTGCTACTGGCTCGATACGCGATAATCAGCAATGCCATGGCAAGCGTCAATAGTACGGACGCCGCGGCACCAAATGGCCAGTCACGGGCATCCAAAAACTGCGATTTGATGATATTACCCACCAACAAGTTGCGCGAACCGCCCAAGATATCCGCCACATAAAACATGCCCATGGCAGGCAACAGTACCAGCAATACCCCTGAAATAATCCCTGGTGTAGTCAGCGGTAAAATCACGTGCCAAAAGGTTTGTAGCTTGTTCGCGCCCAAATCTTTGGATGCCAAAATATAATCGTCACGCAAATCCACAAATACCGCATACAGGGGCAGTACCATAAACGGAAACAGCAAATACACCAAACCGCCAATCACAGCTTTTTGGGTATATAAAATTTGCAGTGGCTCGTTGATAAGCCCAAGGTTAATCAGCAAGGTGCTAAGTAGACCATTGGCCGCCATAATGAGTTTCACCGCATACAGCCGCACCAATGAGTTGGTCCAAAACGGAATCACTAGCAATAACATCAATAATGACTGCCATTTCTTATCCGCTTTACTGACCAGGTAGGCAAATGGATAACCCAGCAGCAAACAGATAATCGTCGTCATCCCTGCCATCGACAGCGAATGCAAAAACACTTTTAAATAAAGCGGGTCAATCAATCGAATATAGTTGTCAAGGGTGACCGGCAGCGTTAAAAACTTATCTTCATCACGGGTCAAAAAACTGGCGGCTATCACCAAGATATTGGGAATCAGGGCAAAAATAATCAGCCATGCCCAAATCACAAACAGGGTCGCACGCTGAAAGCCGCGCCCGCCTTGTTTTGTCATAACAGGGGCAGGCGTGCTAGCAGCCGAAACGCTAGAGGTCGAAGGTGAAGTAGTATTATTCATCTGGCAAAATCCACTCCCAACCATCGACCCAGTCAATACGCACTTCTTGACCCAGTTTATAGTTAAAATTTGGATCGTCTTCGTTAAAGTACTCTGACGTTTTGACGATATTACCGTTTTTTAATCGAATCACAGAATCCAGGGTACTGCCTTTATAAGCACTGTCTACCACGTTGCCAATTAAGCCTTCATGACCTTCATGGGTGTAGTACACGCGGATATCTTCAGGACGCAACAGTAAGTTGACATTTTGACCGACTTGCACGTCAAATTTTGGCCGGGGCAATTCACGAATCGGATGAAAGCCGTCATTTTGCTCCACCACTTCCACCTTGATGGTGGCTGGATTGACCTCTAGCACTTTACCTTTAAACAAATTGGTTTCGCCAATAAAGCTTGCGGTAAATAAATTGGCAGGCGATTCATAGATACCAATGGGCGTATCAATTTGCTGGAATACGCCGTTTTTCATGACGGCAATCCGGTCAGACATTGACAAAGCTTCTTGTTGGTCATGGGTCACGAACACAAAGGTAATACCCAGTTCACGCTGCAAGCGTTTGAGTTCTGATTGCATTTGCTCACGTAGTTTGGCATCGAGCGCTGAGAGAGGTTCATCAAGTAGCAGCATTTTTGGGCGATTAACCACGGCACGGGCGATGGCGATACGCTGCTGCTGACCCCCCGACAAATCTTGCGGACGACGATTGATGGTATGGTCAAGTTGCACCATCGCCAGCGCTTCACGCACCCGCTGGTCGATTTCGGTTTTGGGTACGCCTTTAAGTTTTAGTCCATAGGCGATATTGTCGTACACGTTCATGTGCGGAAACAGGGCATACTGCTGAAACACCGTATTAATCGGACGTTTTTCCGCAGGTAAGCCTGCAATATCAACCCCTTCTAACTGCAAACTACCGGCATTGGGCAGCTCAAACCCGCCAATCAAGCGTAGTAGGGTAGTTTTGCCACAGCCAGAAGGACCCAGCAGCGTCAAAAACTCCCCGTCATAAATATCTAGATTGATATTTTGCAAAATTTGGGTGTCGCCATAAGATTTGGATAAATGACGGATTTGTAGTAGTACAGGTTTTTGGTTGGTCGGCTGGGCGCTATCAGGCATAGCTGATGGTGCGTTTAGGGTGGTTTGTGGCGTTGATGCGGACGTTGATGCAGACATAGGCACAATCTCACGGCAAGGCTAAAATAGCGGGCTAAAATGGCATATTTATGATAGGGTCAAAGCGCAATCAGCATGACAACATAAATACAGAGTTTTTCGATAGTTTCACCTGTGAAAATACAGTTAAAAGTTGCGTTCAGTATAACGGCTAAAATTAAAAAATGTTACTGAAAATTGACCTACTATTCATAAAATTTTAGTGGCTAATTTTAGTAGAGAATAAGGGGTTGATTTGGCACAAATCAGCAACGTAACTTTTTACCAAAGCCATTAAAATAGCAAGCTTGAACGACTTTTATGTGATGATAATTTAGCCAGTGACCGATTGAGCATTTAGCTATTGAATATTTACCGATTGAACATTTAAGAGACACGCCATGCCTAGCAAAAAAAAGCCTCAAAACCCAACGACTGAAACAACAACCACTCAAACAGGTGCAAACAATACGGCTTATCAAACCACGGCTAACAAAATACCTGCAAAAAAACCAACCGCTAAAGAAACAGCGACCAAAAAACCAACAACGGACACAACAGCGGCGCTGCCCATCGCTATTGCTCTGCCCAAATCCTTACAGCATGCTCAGTGTGTGGATTTGACGCGCCATCGCTACCAAGGCAAGCTTCTAAGCCAAGCAGATAGTATTGCACTTGGCAAACAGCAGCGTAAGGCGTATCCATTAAAAAACTTGGCTGCCATCAGCCAACGTCCGACTGCCATCGACGCGCTCAGTCTTTATCATTGGTCTAATCAAGGTCGCTTATTAGAACTGCTGCCCATCCGTGCCAAGCGCATGAGTGTATCGCCGTTTACTTTTTTTCGCGGGATGCCCGCTTTGATGCTGTTTGACCAAGCATGGCAGGGGCAACATTCTGGGCTATTTCAGCAGATTTGCGGCGATTGTCATGTCAGTAATTTTGGCGGTTATGCCAGTCCTGAACGCAATTTATTATTTGGCATTAATGATTTTGATGAAACCATCGTTGCACCATTTGAATGGGATTTGCAGCGACTGGTCGCCAGTATTTTAATCGCCAGTCAAAGTTTTAAGTATGTAGAATCGGTGGGCTATAAGGCGATAGAAAAACTGCTGACCAGTTACCTTGATGGATTAGAAGCGCATCGCAGCTTGTCACCACTACAAGTGTGGTATGAAAAAATCGACACCCATAAAATATTGGCAAATACCGAAGACGTGACTGTTCGTAAACGCCGTCATGCCGATTTTGAAAAAGCCAAAAAAAATGATGCGGTAAAAATGCTGCCAAAATTGACTGAGCGTGATACTGTCACAGGGTTACGCGCGTTTAAAACGGACGGTGAATTGCAGCGACCACCACACCGAGGACAGCCATTTTTTGGCGGTAGCCACGCTTTTTTTGACGCTTATCGAGATACCCTGAAGTCAGATAGACAAGTGTTGTTTGACCGGTATGATTTTACCGATGTGGCATTAAAAGTAGTTGGGGTGGGGAGTGTCGGTACCGTGTGTGCGGTGGCATTATTCCAAGATGCCGACCATGAGCCGCTGATATTGCAAATGAAGCAAGCCAAAGCGTCTATCTTGGCACCCTTACTGGCAAAACAATTTAGCCATCAAGGCAAGCGCTTGGTGGAAGGGCAACAATTGATGCAGGCATCGAGTGATATTTTCTTGGGCTATGCATCGCTCGATAACTTTGAGATGGATTTTTATGTCAGGCAGCTGCGGGACATGAAGTATTCGGCGTCTCTTGAGACCATGACGGCTGCCCATTTTTACGAATATATCGAAAGCTGTGGTCATGCCTTGGCGCATGCGCATACCAAAGCGGGCAATGCCGATACGCTTATGGGTTATCTGGGCAATGGTAGTGAAATCATCTCTGTCATGCAAGGGTATGCCGAGCAAACTGCGGCTCGCAATGCCCAAGATTATGCGCAATTTATGAACCAAATAGCCGATGGGCATATTGCTGTGGCAGGCGATGAGGTATTATAGTAGCTATAGAGCCGTCTTGAAAAAAATTTTGCGTTTTAAAAAGTTTAAAATGATAAAAAATATCGCGTTTTATATCATAATACAGTTCGTTATTATCACAGGATGAAAGGAGAAAACCAAATGCCAAACAGTCACTTACCGCGTCCCGAAACTGCCGAGCAAGCGCTCGAGATGCTCAAACAAGGCAACGCACGATTCGTAGAGAATGTGCAAAACCCCCAATCAACCTTGCTTGCGTCTAATGCGCTCACCCATGTGCATGAACCGTTTGCGATTATTTTGGGGTGTTCTGATGCGCGCGTGCCCGCTGAGATTGTCTTTGATCAAGGTTTAGGTGATTTATTCGTCATTCGTGTAGCAGGTAACGTAGTCGCGCCGTCTCAGATTGGCTCGGTTGAGTTCGCCGCTGAAAAATTCGGTACCAAGTTAGTCGTGGTGTTGGGTCATTCCCATTGCGGTGCGGTGACGGCTTGTGTGGAGACACTGATCAATCCTGATCAGCAGTTTTCCCCCAATTTACGTTCGATTGTTGACCGTATCCGCCCCAGTGTTTACAACTTGCATGAAATCTATACCGCCAATGGACAAGACATTGACGCGCAAGAGTTGATTAATCGAGGCATTAAAGCCAACGTGCGTATGTCAGTCACCCAGCTCAAACACGGCTCTCGTATTCTTGAAGATGCGGTTAATAATGGTAGCTTAATTATTGTTGGGGCGGTGTATGATTTGGACACCGGTAAAGTGACATTTATTGAGTAGCAAATATTGCATAGAGAATAGTAAATAGCCAATTGAGCAGCTTACCTAAGTGCAATGTTATGTAATATTATTAGCCATGATGTTATGAGAAATGACGGCTATATTTTTACCCAAAAGTTAATTAAAATTAAACAGTATTGAATTTTTGGCAAACTGTCGTTATTAATGACGTTTAGTCAACGTCTTTTTCTTTTAAGGTTTTTTCTTTTAGAGGCATATTACAATAAGGATCACTATGTCAAACTTGTCCGCTACCAATGGGTTTATCTTTAATCACACCATGCTTAGGGTGAAAGACCCGCAAGTGTCTTTGGCTTTTTATCAAGATGTATTAGGCATGACGCTACTACAAACCAAACGCTATCCACAAGCGGAATTTGATTTGTATTTTTTGGCAAAGCTTACCGATGAACAGGTGGCAAATTTGCCGACCGATACTGCCGCGCTAGCAGCATTTACCTTTAGTCAGCCAGGGGTGCTAGAATTGACCCATAATTATGGCACGGAGTCTGATGCAGAGTTTCACTATCACAGTGGCAACAGCGAACCACAAGGATTTGGGCATATTTGTTTTGCCGTGCCAAATCTGCAAGAAGCGGTTGCTTGGTTTGAGCAACACCAAGTCACCTTCAAAAAACGCCCTGAAGAAGGTACGATGAAAGATATTGCCTTCATCTTGGATCCAGATGGTTACTGGATAGAAATCGTACAACCAAACTTAATGGGTTAATCGCCCATGAAAAAAAGGGCAACTGTGATTGCCCTTTTTTATGGTGTTTTATTAAGATTGCGTTTTGTTAAGCCTTGAGGTTCAGCCAATCTCTGGGTTTTAGATAAAAATCCGTGAGTTCAAATTCAGGCGTTCCTGCGAGAGGCTCATAACGATATTCCCAGCCGGTGAGCGGCGGCAGACTGACCAAAATCGACTCAATGCGACCGTTTGATTGTAGGCCAAACAAAGTACCGCGGTCATACACCAGATTGTATTCGACATAGCGACCGCGACGGTACAACTGAAAATTACGCTGCGGCTCGGTATAGTGCGTGTGTTTGCGTTTCTCAAAAATCGGGATAATACCTTTAAGGTAGCCATTGCCTACCGCCTGCATAAACGCAAAGCACTTATCAAAATCCCAGCCCATGCTAAGCGTGTTCAAATCATCATAAAACAAGCCGCCGATGCCGCGTTGTTCGTTACGATGCTTTAAATAAAAATACTCATCGCACCACGTCTTAAACTTGGGATAAATATCTGCCCCAAACGGCGCGCACAAATCATGACACACTTGGTGCCAATGCACACAGTCTTCCATCACAGGATAAAACGGCGTTAAATCAAAGCCCCCACCAAACCACCAAATCGGCTCGTAGCCTTCTTTTTCCGCGATAAACATCCGTACGTTGGCATGACTGGTTGGCACGTTAGGATTGGTCGGATGAATCACCAGTGAGACACCGAGTGCTTGTGCTTGGCGACCAGCAAGTTCAGGGTGGCGAGCGGTGGCAGTGGCTGGCAGATGGTTGATAACAATGTGGCTAAACATCACCCCGCCTTTTTCAATCACTTTGCCGCCTTGAAGTACATTGGAGCGACCACCGCCCAAATTTTGATGGGTGCCTTGCTCAGTGGGTCTCTCCCAAACATCAGCGACAAATTTGGCATTGCTGGCACCTTCAGCATATAGATTAAAGCCGCCAGTGGCTTCTTGGTGTTCTAGCGCTTGGCAAATACGGTCTTGTAAATCAAGTAAATAGGCGCGAACGGCTTGAACATTGGGTGAGGAGAGCAGCATAGACATAGCAATAATTCTTTTAAAAATTTTTAGCGATTAAATTTTAGCGGTTAATTTTTAGTGATTGATTTTTAATAATCATTGTAACACATAATCGCGTGGGTAAAATTTAGCGTATTGGGCGTATTGACTGATGACACGCATAAATATTTACATAAAACCGTTAAAAAAATCGTCACAGCCGCTACCCAAACGGTCAGAAAACTCATAAAATGCCATGACGTCTTGATTACATGATTGATGAAATTAAGTTGAGATTTTATAAACTGACTAGCCCAGCGATACTGATTGACCTAGTGATATAGTTATTGGGATCATATAGTTATCGGACTATCAAGTTATCAGATGGATGATTACATTAACCGTTTTTGGAGAAAACTATGAATAAATTATTAATCACATTAGTGACAGTCATCAGCCTTGTGGGCTGTGGTAAAAAAGAAGAAGCCAAAACTGAAACCACTACCACGACGACGACCACCACAATAGCGTCTGTACCTGCCAATACAGCGACTGCAACGGCAAATACAGCGACTGCTACTGCGTCACCGGCAAAATAATAGTGGCGAGAATATGATTGATAAAACCGCTAATCCACTTAGCGGTTTTTTTTATGCTTTTTTTTATGCCATGGCAGATTTATCAGCTTGAGGGTTTAGCAGGTTTAGTCTGATTTCTGTGTACCCAGTCAGCATAGATTTAATGAATAATTGCTAAAATTTTGCTAAAATAAGCGCCTTTTTTGATATCTATACTCTAGCAACATGCGGTTAAAACAGCTCAAACTGGCAGGCTTTAAATCCTTTGCCAATCCTACAACGTTTCATTTTCCCAAAACCATCACAGCGATTGTCGGGCCCAACGGCTGCGGCAAATCCAATGTGATTGATGCCATCCGCTGGGTGCTGGGCGAATCCTCCGCCAAGCAGCTTCGCGGCGGCGCGATGAGTGATGTCATTTTTGCAGGCACGCAAGACAAGTCCGCCAAAAGCTTGGCAAGCGTAGAATTGGTGTTTGAACATACCCGCGGCGAAGATGGTAGCAGCGGCATCCACCACGCGCTCAATCTGTATCAAGAATTATCGGTACGCCGGCAAATCAATAAAGAAGGCAAATCCGATTACTTTATCAATGGCACCAAAGTACGTCGCCGCGATGTGGTCGATATTTTTTTGGGCACAGGTCTTGGCGCGCGCTCGTATGCGGTCATTGAGCAGGGTATGATAGGGCGAATCATTGATGCCAATGCGCTGCAGCTACGAGAGTTTATTGAAGAGGCGTCGGGCGTGTCGCGCTACCAAAGCCGGCGTGATGACACCCAAAAACAGCTCGATACCGCAAGCGATAATTTAGCGCGGCTGCATGATATGGTCAGCGAACTGACCAGCCAACAAAAACGCCTAGAAAAACAAGCCAAAACGGCACAACAAGCCCAGCAGTGGCAACAAGCGCAGCAAGCGATCAGTGAGCAGCTACTCATTGATGACTATGGGCGGGCATGGCAAAAACAGCAAACCCTCGCGGCAGATTTTCAAGCGATCAGTGAGCGCGTTGACGCCCAGCAAATATTCATTGAAGAATTAATCGAGCAGCAGCAACTTGCCCAGCAGGCTCTGACTGAACAACATGACACTTTACAAACCCAGCAAAATCTTGCTAAGGATTATTGGCAGCAGCAGCATGAAACGCAAAGTCTACTGAAACAAGCTGAACAAGCCCTAGCCAATGACCAACAACGCCAAAATGTCCTCAATGTTGAATTGGGGCGTTTTGCTGAGTATCAACAAGAGTTGCAAGCACAAAAACAGCAAGCACAAATGCGTATTGAAGGCTTACCTGCAAAGCTTGAACAGCTCACCGCACAGTTGCGCCAATTGCGTGAGGAACAAGATGATTGCAAACAGCAGCGTGAGAAAATTGCGAAAAATTTAGTGGCATTAAATAAGCAAAAGCAAGACGTAGAAAAAAATCTTGCCGTCAGTGAAAACGCCCTCAAACACCATGCCAGCCAACAACAGCGCCAACAACAACGCCAAAGCGAACATGACAAAGCCGTATTGGCATGGCAGACTGCTAAGGCCGCATTTGATCAGCAATTTGCAGTGTTTGAGAATAACGAACTAGACACGCAAATGACGAGACTCAGTGATGAGATTAATCGTCTTGAAGCCAATATCATCGCCCGTCAAGAGTCTATCGCTGACCAAGCCGATGAAGTTGACAGCTTAACCCGTCAGCATCGCCAAGCTGAGCAGCAGTACCAAGCGTGGCAAACCGAGCACGCGACACTACAAAATTTGCTAGCACAACAAGAAACTGCCCTTGACCAATTTATCCACCAGTCACCCAATCAAGAACACACTAGCAGTTTGCCAAAACTTATCAGTCAACTGCAATTGACCGAAACAGGTAAGGGGTATGCCAATGTTTTTGATACCCTAGTTACGGTATTTGCCAAATGGTCTATCGCGGCTGACCAAGATTTTGCCCAAATCATCCATGACCATGCGGTGTTTATTGATAATCAATCAGCTTTACATCACACCTCGAAAAATCACACAGCGAACAGTCATCTGGTAGAAGGTTGTTTGCCATTGTCTGCTTTGATTGCGGCGCCCAATCTGGCTATTTTTCAGCAGGTTTGGATCAGTGCGACGCCACTTGACTGGGCAGATGTGCAGGATAAAGGGCTGCTCGATAACTTACCAACGGGCGATTGGTTACTGGTGCAGACCTCAGCGCAACAACTGATACTCTGTAATCAGCAGCTGCTGATTAACCTAAGCCATTTGTTGCAAGCTGAGGGTCAGCAGGTTATCAGTTTTAGCCAGCAGTTGATGAATGAAGCCCGTATTGAAGAGCTCGATGAACACTTGGCGCAGCAACAACCGCAACTACGGCGTCTAGCCGATCGCTTGCAACAAGCGAAGGTTAGTCTGCAAGAATGGCAAGCCCAAGACCGAACCGCGCGTAATCAACTGCTAAGCCTAACCCAGCAACAACAGCAATGCCAGCAACAAAAACTACAACAGCAGTATCGCTATCAATCCGCACTCGATAAACTTAATCAAGATAAAAAACGTCTAGACAGTGACAGCGAGCGTCTACAACAAGAGGGGCTAGGTTTTGCGGACAAATTGCACCAAGAGCAACAGCGGGTTTATGAGCTAAGCAACACGCTTTCGCATTTACAACCGCAATTACAGCAGCAAATCAGCGAACGCCAGTTACTCGATGAACGCTTAAACCAGTTTGCCAGTCAACAGCGCGAGCTAGAACAACAACAAAATCGCATCACCCAAACACTGGCAACCGGACAATTGCAAATCACCGCAAGTGAGCAGCAACTTGCCAAAGCTTTGCAAGACCAAGCAAGATTCACCAGTGAGCAGCAGCTGCTGAGTCATAAAATTAGCGAGCAGCAGGCACGCTTGCCCCAGCTACAACAGCAACTCACGGTGGACTCGACGCAACTGCAAACCGCCAATGACAGCGTTACGCAATTGACAATCACCTTGCAAACCATGGAAACCGAGGTGCATCAAGGGCAGCTGAGTGTGCAAGAGTCTCAGCAGCAGTTAAGCCAACTACAACAGCAATATCACACCACCGACACCGCATGGGCACTAGCCAAGCAAAACGTGGCATTGATTGGTGAGCAATTGACTAGTCGCAAAATCGCCGTGCCAAAAACTGACAACATTGAGTTACTGGGTAGCAGCAAACGCGAGCAACTACAGCGACAACTCGATCAGTTAGCATCACAGGTGATTAATCTTGGGGCAGTCAATCACGCCGCAGTGGCTGAGCTCAGCGAAGTGAACAGCCGCTTGGCGCCCCTTGCTGAGCAAATCTCGGATTTGACCGCCAGTATTGACAAATTGCAACTTGCTATCCAGCAGATTGACAGTCAAACCAAACAGCTTTTTATGGATATGTTGACCCAAGTCAATATCGAACTTAACAAGCTATTTACCCAAGTGTTCGGCGGCGGCCAAGCGCAGCTGGTGTTATCAGACCATACCAATGACAAAGATAACAGCGGCAAAGGCTGGCAGTCAGGGCTAGAACTTATGGCGCAGCCGAAAGGCAAAAAGAATAGCCGGCTAGCGCTGTTATCGGGAGGGGAGAAGACCTTAACGGCGCTAAGTTTAATCTTTGCTATTTTTAAACAGCAGCCCGCGCCATTTTGTGTGCTCGATGAAGTCGATGCGCCGCTCGATGATGCTAATGTCGCTCGCTTTACCCGCTTAATTGAGCAGCTTGCCAAAGACGTGCAGTTTGTTTTTATCAGTCATAACAAACTTGCCATGCAAATTGCCGATGAGCTCAAAGGTGTGACCATGCCAACGGCGGGGGTGTCCAAGCTGGTCAGTGTGGATATGAGGGAGGTGGAAGCTTATTTGGCATAAATGATTTTCACCTGTCAAATACGCAAAAAGTCAAGCCTCGTCACGGTTTTTTCTAGCTGATTTTATGAAGTCATGATAGTATAACGGCAAAAATACCGATGTAAAAATTTTTACACTACAAACAGGGTCGTTATCGTCTTTCTCAAAGGTCGTTGTTTATGTCTATCACTCAGCTTATTCTTATCATTCTTGCGGTTGTTGCTATCGTTTGGGGTATTTACACGCTACTAAAATCCATTCGTCAAAAAAACCAAGATGTATTAGCGACTGACGCGATTGAACATGACAAAGATGGTCTACCTATTATTCCACGCCATCAGCGTCCTGAGCCCGAAGAAAGCCAGTTATTTAAAGCGGAAATTACATCCGACAATCCTAAAGGCGAAGTAAAGCTAAGCGCGGACGATACCGAGTTACACCTAGACAACTATCCAGCCAATGGCGGTTTTGCCAATGCCAATGCCAATGCTACTAAATCTGCCAACGACAAATTATTGGCAGAAACCCATACATTTGTGGAAAACGAAAACGACGCTTTTAGCATGCTTGCCAATGCCACAGAGACTATCACCCCGGTTGTGCATACTTTCGATGAAAATCAGCTAAAAAAAGACAGCTTTACCGATAACAGCCCAATTTTGGACACCCATATCCAAGCGCAAATTGACGAAGAACAAAACAGCCCACTCAACAACGCCATTCAAAATATTAACATCAGTATTTTTCCTAATCAGCAGTTTGTCGACATTAAAGGCGATTATCTGTTAGAGCTGATTGACAAGTATGGCTTGAAGTTTGGTGCGATGAATATGTTCCACCGCTACGAAAACAAAGACGGGACAGGCTTATTGTGGTTTAGTCTGATGATGATTGACAATGAGGGTATTTCACCTTTCGATCTCAATCGACTACCCACACAAACCATGAAAGGCTTGGTATTATTTTTATCGCTACCACACCCACGCCCTGTTCAAGGCTTTGATAGCATGATGAGTATCGCAGGATTGCTTGCCAATGACCTAAATGCCACAGTATATGACGACACAGGCGAGCCGATTAACAAAGAAAATACCCAAGCCATGCGCGAGCTTGCCATTAATTTTGGTCGATAGATTTTACTAAAATAAAAAAAGGTGCTCCTCGCGAGTGCCTTTTTTTATGGTTAAAAAGCTTTATGGTCAAAATGTTTATTGTGTTGACTGACCTGATGACTGAAAAAATTGACCAAGTAAACCCTCACTTTGTTGTAAAATATCCGTTATCTTTTTTAAATCATCATGATTATGAACACAGCCGCCATTACTGCGCAAATGCGCAAACTCATTGCACAGCTAAAACAACATAACCACGCTTACTACGTCTTAGATAATCCGCTGTTAGAAGATAGCGAATACGACCAACTTCGCCAAGAACTGTTGGCACTAGAAACCGCGCATCCTGAATTGGTACAAAGCGATAGCCCTACCAACCAAGTAGGCGACAAACCGTTGCCGTTTTTTACCCAAGTCACCCACCAAATACCCATGCTGTCATTGGGTAATTTATTTACCTTTGATGATTTACAGAACTTTATGCGCCGGGTCAATGACCGTTTGGCGGACCATCAGCAAAATCCTGAATATGAAGTCGAGCTCAAACTTGACGGGCTTGCGGTTTCACTGTTGTACCAAAACGGACAGTTGTCCCAAGCGGTCACGCGCGGCGATGGTCAAACGGGCGAAGATATTACCCAAAACGTGCGTACTATTCGAAATCTACCCCTGCAGTTGCCGATTGATATACCGCGGCTAGAAGTGCGCGGCGAAGTACTCATGCCCAAAGCGGGGTTTGCCAAGCTTAACCGGGATGCAGAGGCAAAAGGGGAGAAAACCTTTGCCAATCCGCGTAACGCCGCCGCAGGGAGTTTGCGCCAACTTGACCCCAATATCGCCAAAAGTCGTCCGCTGGCGTTTTATGCCTATTCCGTCAATCAAGGCTTGCCCGCTGAGATTACCACCCAATCCGATGCGCTATTTTGGCTAAAAGCGTTGGGCTTTAGCATCAGCGATATCAAAATCGTGCAAACAGCCGCGCAGCTACAAGCGTATTATCAAGCGGTGATTGAAAAACGCAGTCACTTACCCTTTGAAATTGATGGCACGGTGATTAAGGTCAATAGTTTAGCCTTGCAAGAGCAATTAGGCACTTTAAGCCGTGAACCACGCTGGGCAACCGCCTATAAATTCCCTGCCGAAACTGTGATGACGCGTCTAAATGCGATTGAGTGGCAAGTTGGGCGCACAGGTCAGTTGACGCCTGTGGGCAAACTTGAACCTGTCAATGTCGGTGGCGTCACTGTGAGCAATGTGACCCTGCATAATATCGGTGAAATTCAGCGTTTAGACATTCGAGCAGGGGACATGGTCAGCGTACACCGTGCCGGTGATGTCATTCCCAAAGTTACGCGCGTCTGGCAAGATGAACGCCCCGCCAATGCCCAAGTGGTGAGCCTGCCGACGCATTGCCCGGTGTGTGATTCACCCGTTATCATGCCAGAAGGTGAAGCGCTGGCACGATGCACCGGCGGACTATTTTGCCCAGCCCAGCAACAAGAAGCGCTGATTCACTTTGTCAGTCGTAAAGCGATGGATATCGACGGGCTTGGTGAGCGCTGGTTGATTAACTTTTTTGAGCAAGGTATTGTTAAAAATGTCGCAGATATTTATGCGCTGAGCAAGCACCGCGATGCGCTCATCAACCTTGAAAAATTAGGGGAAAAATCTGTCGAAAATATGCTAGCCGCCATTGAAAAAAGTAAAGATACGACCTTACCGCGGTTTATTTTTGCCTTGGGTATTGGTGGCGTAGGCGAGAGCACGGCGATGAATTTAGCCATGCAATTTGGCGACTTGCAGCCGCTCATGGCAGCGAGTATTGAAGCCTTACAAAAAACCCCCGATGTCGGTGAAAAAACCGCAGACTCGATTTTTGAGTTTTTTCGTGCCGAGCACAATATCGAAGTCATTAATCGACTATTACAAGCGGGTATTCATTGGCAGCCTGTCAGCCAAGTGCCTGAAGGTAATCAGCCGCTTAAAGGTCAAAGTTGGGTCATTACAGGCACCCTTGAAAGCATGGGACGTGACGAAGCCAAAGCCAAACTGCAAGCATTAGGGGCAAAAGTCTCAGGCAGCGTTTCTGCCAAGACCACCGCACTGCTCGCAGGCGAAAAAGCGGGCAGTAAACTTGCCAATGCTGAAAAACTGGGGGTGAAAGTGGTGACTGAAGCGCAATTCACCGATTTATTGAACACGTATCATGCCTAATATATGTGCGGTATTGTAGAAAAAGTTAACGCAACCTTGAGTAAGCTATTTGTTGCCCAAATTATAGCAAGGTTACTTACAAAACACGTATAAATCAGTCTTTATTTATAACAATAGGGTGAAAAATTTACGCTAATATATCTTCCGTAAGTTGCTAAAAGCACCTGACATTTTAGCAAATGGAAACCCTACTGGAGAAAACTATGAAATCACTTAAAACACTTGCGGTACTTGCAACAGTTGTTGGTTCAACAGCATTAACAGCTTGTGCAACCACTGATGCCTATGGCAACCGCGTCACTACCCAAGGCTCTTCTCGCGCGGCGACGCAAGGCGCGGTAGCGGGTGCAGCATTAGGTGCACTGGCAAAATCAGATGGCAACCGTAACGACATCGGTAAAGCTGCGGCAATCGGTGCAGCAGCGGGCGGGGCAACAGGCTATGTATTAAGTACATCACCTAACTACCCATACCAAAAATAAGCTATACTAAAAGTCATAGCCTATCTCGACAGCATCCGACAGCGATGCTGTCAAAAGCCAACCCTTTAATGGTTTGGCTTTTTTCTTTGCTAAACGTTAGGCAAGCTATTTGATACAATCAAAGATAAGTTCAACTAGGTGATTTTTATTTTTCTAACCTAAACTGCTAGCCTAAATCATAGCGCTAAAAATCAAGGGTATAAAAAAAGCCCTTATCAATTCGATAAGGGCTTTGGATATGGTGGATCGTCCGCGACTCGAACGCGGGACCAATGGATTAAAAGTCCACTGCTCTACCAACTGAGCTAACGATCCTGAGAAGCGTTAAGAAAACGTCTGGGAGACGTTTTTAGCTTCGCAAGAGCAAATCTATGATTTGCTAAAGCATTAAAAAATTGCAAAGCAATTTTGATTTCACAAGTCAAATTCATAAAATGACATTGTGAAACTTTCAAAATATGGTGGATCGTCCGCGACTCGAACGCGGGACCAATGGATTAAAAGTCCACTGCTCTACCAACTGAGCTAACGATCCAAAACTGTTAAGGCAATACAAAACGATTTTCACGTTTTTATTTTGGCTATTGCCGTTAAGTGAGTGCATATTATACGCATTAAATCTTAGTTTGCAAGCCTTTTTGCACAAATTTTTTAACTAAGGATGTGCATCAAAATACAGGCGTAAATTCATCGATTTATCATACCTTTAACTTATCTAGTCTTGATTAGATAAGTCTAATTAGATAGGTATTGACGAGCTAGATGATGACTAAATAGGTGATAAAAATTTTATTCACCACCTGATTATTCACCACCTGATTATTCACCACCTGATAAGGCATCAACAGGATTGAGTCTGGCGGCATTGCGCGCCGGAATAAACCCAAAAACCACACCAATGAGAGTGGAACACACCACCGCCGCTACAATAGAGGTGGTTGAATACACCACTTGGAAATTACCCCCTGCAAATTTGTTAATTAAAGCGCCGATACCAAACGCTAGGCTAATACCTAAAATCCCGCCCAAGATACATACCAAAATCGCTTCTATCAAAAACTGCTGCATGATATCAGATTGTCTTGCGCCCACTGCCATGCGCACACCAATTTCACTGGTACGTTCGGTAACTGAGACGAGCATGATATTCATGACGCCAATACCCCCCACGATCAAAGAAATAATGGCTATCGACGAAACCAGTAATGTCATCGTGCCTGTGGTGGATTCAATCGTCTGACGAATTGAATCAGAATTTTGAATACGAAAGTCATCGGTGCCGTGTCGCTGCTCTATCAAATCAGAAACAGCTTGCTCAGCGGCACTAGACGAGATAGTATTTTTTAGTAGCACAATAAAACTATCTACATGACTAGTACCAACCATTCTATGCATCACAGTGGTATAAGGCATATATAGGGTAGGGGTGTCTGAACTTGGACCAAAAGCTTGCTCAGACGGCTGCAATACACCGATGACGCGAGCGGGCACACTACCCACCAACATCACTTCACCAATGGGATCGCTGACATTGGCAAAAAAGGCGGTTTTTGCATTATTATCAATAATCACATCTTGGGTCATCGAGGTGATACTATTGTCATTAAAAGTTTGCCCAAGCGCGAGTTTTTCGCCTTTCACCGTTAGATAATCTTTGCCCACGCCACTGACATTCACAGAAGCTTCTGTTTCACGGTAACGGGCGGTGGCGGTATTGCTGCTGACTTGTGGACTGACGCTTTGCACATAAGGCTGTTCTGCGACAGCATTGGCATCGGCATCTGTTAAATTATTATCATGGTATTTACGGCGAGGGTCACCAAATTTATAGCCATCTCGTACGGTTAAAGTATTGGTGCCTAAGGAGCTGATATCATTGAGAATTTTTTGTTGAGAGCCTTGCCCTAGACCCACTACCGATACCACAGAGGCAATACCAATGATAATACCTAGCATGGTTAACAATGTCCGCATTTTATGGGCTTTCATCGCCAAAACAGACATCTTAAAGGCTTCAGATAAGCGGTCTAAAAACGCGGTAACACCAGACTTTTTGGCAAAATTTAGGTGTTGAACCGCTTTGG
The DNA here is from genome assembly GCF_032017465.1 of Moraxella sp. CTOTU47616. Classification (NCBI taxonomy): domain Bacteria; kingdom Pseudomonadati; phylum Pseudomonadota; class Gammaproteobacteria; order Moraxellales; family Moraxellaceae; genus Moraxella; species Moraxella sp. CTOTU47616. Next base: position 413,906 of record NZ_DALZPU010000002.1, on the reverse strand, counting down.
TTTTATCAAATCTATTGTCGGTATAATAATCTTTAAGAATCTGTCCGTCTTTGATTTCAATCACGCGTTCGGCTTGGGCAGCGATAGAAGGATCGTGGGTCACCATAATGATGGTATGACCTTGGCTATTTAGATTTCTCAAAATTGCCATCACGTCTTTGCCCGATTGGCTATCTAATGCCCCAGTCGGTTCATCAGCCAGGATAATGTCGCCACCATTCATTAACGCACGAGCAATAGACACACGCTGTTGTTGACCACCGGAGAGTTGGCTCGGGCGATTTTGGGTTTTTGTCCCAAGCCCTAAGTCGTCTAACAATTGGGTGGCGCGCGCTTCACGTTGCCGCACCGGCATCCCTGCATATACGGCAGGGACGGCGACATTGTCTCGGGCATTGAGGTCACCGAGTAAATGATAGCGCTGAAAAATAAACCCAAAATGTTCACGGCGAAGCTCGGCAAGTTCGTCTGCGCTGAGTTTGTCCACCGCTTTGCCATAGATGTGGTAACTGCCCGCAGTCGCCTGATCTAAGCAGCCTAAGATGTTCATTAAGGTGGATTTACCAGAGCCTGATTGACCGATAATTGCGACCATTTCGCCTTCATAAATGGTCAAGTCAATCCCATGTAAAACCCGAATTTTTTCATCACCTGCAGGGAATTCGCGGATTAAATCCTTCACTTCCATAATAGGTTGTTTGGTGTCTTGCGTTATCATCAGCCGTGTATCTCACAGTTAGCATGCGTCATAGGTTACAATCAACGTTTACAATCTAGGGTTCTCATCTACCGATGACTAAATCATCGGTGGACGACCGTTATTTTTAGATGATGAACTTGATTTACTCACCGTTGCTTGCCCTACAACCACCTTATCCCCTTGGTTGACGCCGCTAAGAATTTGGGTGGTAATACGATTGGTGACACCTGTTTTGACCGCTTGTTTTTTGGTAGTACCATCGGCTTGTACGACTTCAACATAACTGCCCATTTTTGGGTCAGTTTTGATTGCCGCCGCCGGTACGCTAAGCACATTACTGACTTTATTTTCAACAATATAGACTTGCGCTGTCATGTTGATGCGTAGCGCCCCATCGGGATTGGGGACAGTAAAATAACCAATATAATAAATTGCTGAATCCGTTGACGTCGATGAATCACTGGCGGTAGTACCATCGGGCGCTGGTCCAATGGTCGACAGCGTGGCTTGGTATTTCTTATCTGGGCGTCCAATGATATTAAAATAAACAGGCAACCCTACTTTGAGGTTAACGACATCGGCTTCTGATATTTTGGCTTTCACGCGCACACTGCTCAAATCTGCCAATGTCACAATGGTGGGGGCTGATTGATTGGCGTTTACTGTTTGCCCTTGTTTGGTGGTGATAGAAATCACCGTGCCTGACATTGGGGCAACAATTTGGCTATATCCAAGATTTTTTTCAGCCGTATTGACGTCCGTTTGCGATTTTTTTATGGTTTGTTGTGCACTAACAATATCGGCTTGCGATGAGGCAATATTTGCTTGGGCAGTCGCAATCGCTTCTTTGGCACTGTCTACATTGGCTTGCGCTGTTTTGACAGCGGTACCCGCTTGCTCCAGCTCTTGTTTGGAGATGGCATTCATGGCAAGCAAGGATTTTAGGCGATTGTATTCTGTTTGCGATTGTTGCAAGGTTGCTATTTTACCTTTCAAGTCGGCTCGCGCTGTGGCAAGCGCGGCTTGTTTGGTCTGATAGGCGGACTTGGTACTTTCCAAATTCGCTTTGCTTTGCTGTAAAGTAGCCTGCTGCGTGGTTAAGGTATTTTGCAGGGTAACTGGGTCAATTTGAGCAATAACATCGCCTTTTTTGACCGTATCACCCACTTCAACATACAATTTTGTCACTTCCCCTGACACCTGAGCCCCCACATCCACTTGTTTAATGCCTTCAATTTTGCCCGTCGACATCACACTGTTTTCAATATCGCTACGTTCGACATTGGCGGTGATGTAATTGGGTTTTTGGGGTTTGGGTTTAAAGTACCAATAAGCTAACGCTGCCAGCGAAATAACGATCAAACTTAAGATTGCCCATTTGAGCCATTTTTTTTGGGTAGCGGTCATCGTGCCAAGCCTTATCAAGGGATAAACAATTGAAAAAAAATTAAAAGTGAACAAACAAAGTTTTTTACCACTGAGCATTAAAAGCTAAATGAGAATAAATTGCAATAAAAATAGGTAAGTCGCAAGGATTTTTAATTATAACGACATAATCTTACTGGATTATAAAATAAATGTTATGAGTAAGAAAAATGCATTAAAAATTTGGGGATAGTGGATTGTACGGTGACTTGATGGGCGTGCTGTTCGAAAATCTGCAAAGGTTGCGAAGCATTTTTAAAAGCAACTTTAAAAGTAACTTTTAAAGCAATTAGTGAAATAGGGGTTGACCCGCTAGGCGAAAAGCGAGTTGGTAGAGCAGCTCCCAAGCAGGTTGTTGCACCAGACCTTTGATGGCTTGGTCGGCTTTGTACAGTGCATCCGACCAGTTTCGGGTGGCGTCATGGGAATGACGATGCAGGGCTTTACTATACAGCTGTTGCTTACTTTGCCAAATGCCGAGGCTTTGATAGCTTGCCCCTGATTGCAAGCTTAAAATATTGCGCATGTCTTTGGCTATCATCCATAACACCAAACTCTCTGGTTCTTCACTGGCTTTGAGTTGCTGTAAGATTTTTGCAACCTGCGCGATATCACCTGCCAACATGGCATCCGATAAGTCAAAGGTGGTAAACATAGATTGACTCACCAACCCATCAAACAGCTGAGCCTCATCGATGGTCACAAAATGGGTAGGAGGATTCGCATCTGTTGTAGCATAGAGATAGGAGAGTCGCCACAGACTTTGGTAAGCTGCCAGCAAATTATGCTGAGTTTGTGCCATCAGCATTTGCCAAGCGGGTTTGGTGAGTTCGAGCCCAAAGTCTTGGGCGTGTTGCTGTAGCAATTGTTCGCGTTGCTGCTCTTGATAAAGATGGCATTCGATGACCTGACCAAATTTGTCGCAAAGCGAAAAAAACGCACTGCTTTGGCTTTTTTTATCGTATTTATCACTGATAATGACTAAGCAATTGCTTGGATTGCTCGTCGCAAATTGCGCTAATTCTGCTAACGCCTCTTTATCGGGTTTATGATTACCGTGAACGATAATGGCTTTGTTGTCGTCAAACAGTGACAGACTGTTCAGCTCTGCCAAAACCGCTTGCCATGATTTGGCGCTGGTAATATCCATGCGCGAAATTGCCATATTATGCTGCCGCCAATTGGGCGACATTTTTTCTATCAGCCACTGTGACAGCAAATCTTCATCGCCATGCATTAGCCACAGGCCAGTGGCTGGGTCTTGCCTATTTTTGAGATGTTGAAAGGCATTTAAAAAATTGTACTGCATCAGCGTATTATCAATTAGGTTAGGTAGGGTTAGGGGGTAGTTGCGGTCGGCACTTTGGTGATTTTTGGAAGGCTCAGTGCGACATATTGGTCAGCAATACGCTGCGCCAGGTTGTCATACAACCATACTTTAATTTGCTCAGCTTGGGGATTGTCAGTGGCTACCACGCCTTGGTCATACTGATAACTGCGCTGTACTTGAATCGTATTGGTCAGCGTGCGGGGTTGACCATTTTCAATGGCGCGATAGCTCACCTCTGCGCTTAGCACCATGCGAATTTCGGTCAAAATACCGCGTAGCTGGTAGTTTTGCAGGCGAATGTTTTTGACTTCAATACTGGCAGGCAAGGCGGTATTTGATTGGTTGGCTGCCTTGTTATCAATCACCCTATCTTGGGTGTTAATGCTCAGCTGGTCGAGTTGTTTTTTTAAGGCATTTTTTACCGCATAGGCTTCAGGCGTGTTGTTAAAAATCAGCTCAGTGGTTGGGATATTCTGTGACATAGGCGCATCATACCCGCGTAGATGAAAACCACAGGCAGGTAGCTGCGTCAGTAACACACTGCTTAGGAGGATACGAAGTAATGGCTGATTCATATAGTTACCTGTCTATGATTGTCGGTATTTCTTGTGATAATACTATATTATGAAGCTTCAAGTTATTATAAAGCTTTAAGGTAAAAAAGGGCTTAGGTTGCCAATAAGCCCTTGTAATCAATTAGGCTTTTACCACAATATTAACCAATTTATTGGGCACCACGATTTCTTTGACGATATCGCCGGTGATAAATTTAGCGACGCTGTCGAGTTGTTTCGCTTCGGCTTTTAACCAATCGCTATCACTGTTTGGCGCCACATCCATTTGACCCCGGATTTTGCCGTTGACTTGCACCACCATGGTAATAGTGTCTTGTACCAAGGCTGAAGTATCAACGGTTGGATAGGTTAGTGTCATCACATCAATCCCTAACTCCTCAAGTAGGACTTCTGCCATATGCGGCGCGTACATGGTGAGCAAGGTCAATAATGTTATGAGTGCTTCATTGGCTACCGCCAAGTCGCTGTCTGAATGAATGTCAAATGCAGTGAGTTCGTTCGACAGTTCCATTAAAAATGACACAGGCGTATTGAGCGCCAAGTTTTTGCCAAACGCGTCATCTAATTTGCCGATCGTATCATGTGTTTTACGGCGTAGATTTTTAGCGGCTTTACTCAGCGACTGGGTGTCACTCACCGATAGCGTTGTTGCGGTTAAAGATTGTTGTGCCAATGTTTCGGCATGCTCGATGGTATAACGCCATACTTTTTTCAAAAAGTTATACGGACCTTTTAGTCCATCGTCAATCCATTCAAGCGTCTGGTCGACAGGCGCGGTAAACATGGTGTAAAGTCGAACCGTATCTGCGCCATATTGATCAATAGTCGCTTGCGGGTCGACACCATTGTTTTTTGACTTTGACATTTTTTCGATTTTGCCAATTTTGACTGGCTGACCATCGGCTTTTAAGGTCGCTTCGATGGGCTGACCTTTGTCGTTGTAGCGGATATCAACTTCTTCTGGAAAGTAATAGGATTTGCTACCATCGGCATTTTCGCGAAGATAAGTACCCGCCAAGACCATGCCTTGGGTGAGTAAATTGGCAAAGGGTTCATCTCCCTGCACCAAGCCTTCATCACGCATAAGTTTGTGGAAAAAACGCGCATACAGTAAGTGTAACACAGCGTGCTCAACACCGCCTACATATTGATCTACAGGTAGCCATTTATCGGCCGCGACTTTATTAATCATCCCATCGGTATAATTGGGTGAGGCAAAACGCGCGTAATACCAGCTTGATTCTACAAAAGTATCAAAGGTATCAGTTTCACGTTTGGCAGGCTTACCACAACATGGGCAGTTGACATCAGTAAATGAAGCGAGATTGTTGAGGGGATTGCCGCGTCCATCGGGCACTACATCTAAAGGTAATACCACAGGCAGCTGATTTTCAGGGACAGGCACTGTAGCGCAGTCGGCACAGTTGATAACTGGAATTGGGCAACCCCAATAACGCTGACGAGATACTCCCCAATCACGTAGCCGATAATTAATGGTTCTTTTACCCAAGCCTTTTGGCTCAAGTTGGGTTAAAATGTTGTCAAAGGCTTGTTTAAAATTTAAACCGTCTAACTCACCCGAGTTAATAGCCACGCCATTTTGCTTATCGCCATACCAGTCTTGCCAAGTCGTCGCATCAAACTGTTGACCTTGCTTATGGTTTTCGTCCAGGTCAATCACTTGCTTAATAGGTAACTGGTATTTATTGGCAAATTCAAAGTCGCGTTCATCATGCGCAGGGACTGCCATGACAGCGCCAGAACCGTAGCTCATTAATACATAGTTAGCGACCCAAACAGGCACTTGCTGACCTGTCAACGGATGGGTAACAGTCAGACCCGTGTCCATACCCATTTTTTCAGCTTTGGCTAAGTCTGCCTCGGCAACTGAGCCTTTTTTGCAGGCTTCAATAAAGCTTTGTAGGGCAGGATTGCTCGCGGCAGCGTGTTTTGCTAGTGGATGCTCAGCTGCCACCGATACATAAGTCACGCCCATTAAGGTATCAGGACGGGTAGTGAACACGTCTAGGGTTTTTTCTTCACCATTTAAGTTATAGGGGAAATGAATTTCCATGCCTTCAGAGCGACCAATCCAGTTGCGCTGCATGGTAATCACTTGCTGTGGCCAATGACCTTCTAGCTTATCCAAATCATTTAACAGCTCGTCTGCATAGGCGGTGATATTAAAGTAGTACATGGGGATTTCGCGTTTTTCAATTAGCGCACCTGAGCGCCAACCGCGACCATCCACCACTTGCTCATTGGCAAGGACGGTATTATCAACAGGGTCCCAATTCACTGTTGAGAGTTTTTTGTATACCAAGCCTTTTTTGAACAGTTGTACAAATAGCCATTGCTCCCACTTGTAGTATTCGGGCGTACAAGTGGCAAATTCACGTGACCAGTCAATCGATAGTCCTAATGATTTGAGCTGTGCGCGCATGTTATCAATATTTGAAAACGTCCACGCAGCAGGGGCAACAGCGTTGGCAATCGCTGCATTTTCTGCAGGCATACCAAACGCATCCCAGCCCATTGGCTGCAATACTTCATAACCTTTTAACCGATAGTAACGGCTCAAAACATCACTAATCGTGTAGTTGCGCACGTGCCCCATATGCAGCTTGCCACTGGGGTAGGGAAACATAGATAGCAAATAACGTGATGGCTTATCTGATGCCGCGTTGTTTACTTGATAGCGATTTTGCTGTTCCCATTTTTGTTGTTGGGCGGGCTCGATAACTTGGGGTTGGTATTGACTGGTTAAAGCTGAATTACTCATAATGGTCTGAATTTGTAGTATTTGAATGGGAAAATATATTAAGCCCCATAGCATAGCCTAAAACCGTAAAAATTGCGATAAAAAAAGGAGCCAATATGAGCATCACCATCTACGGTATCAAAAACTGTAGCACCATGAAAAAGGCGTTTGATAAATTAACTGCACTGGGTTTGGAGTATGAATTTTTTGACTACAAAAAACAGGCGATAAATAAACCGACATTAGCACATTGGGTCGAAACAGTTGGTATCGACAAAATCATGAATAGCAAAGGCACAACCTACCGCAAACTTAGCGATGCGCAAAAAGCCCAAATAAAGCAAGATGTGGATGCTGCTTTAGATATGATGGTGGCTAAGCCAAGTATGATTAAGCGCCCGATTGTCGTCTCAAACAATGAGTTAATCATTGGTTTTGATGAAACTGCCTTTGAAAAACTAGGCATGTAAAACTAGGCAAGTAAAGAGGGACAAGGAAAAGTCAATCCGCAATAAAAAAGCGAGTAACTAAAACTCGCTTTTTTAAGTGGCGGGTAAAAATTATTTTACCGCACTAGCAACCGCAGATTTGACCGCATTTGCAGTTTCAACTGGGGTAGAGGCTGCACCACGTTCCTTATTGACGATAGTTTGTGGCGTCATCACAGAAGCGTCTTGTTTGTGATCGCTTAATGAATAAACATACGCCGCCAATAACATAATACGCTCGTTACCCAATTTGGTATCCCAATGTGGCATCACACCGGCACGGCCGTTACGTAACGTAGTACGAACCGTTTCACGGTCGCCACCATATAACCAAATGTCATCCGTAAGATTCACCGCACCGATATCATGGTTACCTTTGGCATCTTTACCGTGACATACCGCACAGTTAGTATCAAAAATAGCCTTACCTTGATTAACCAAAGTTTGGTTCAACTGACCATTTTCTTTTGAACCATGACCGGGTGATAGTGATAGTACGTATTCAGCTGCGGCGCGAACACCATCTTCACCAATCTGCGCTTTCCAAGCTGGCATACCACCCACGCGACCATGATTTAGGGTTAACAAGATTTTATCGGGTGTACCGCCATAAATCCAGTCATTGTCCGTCAAGTTTGGATAACCCGGCGCACCATGCGCTTGTGAGCCATGACACACTGAACAGTTTTGTAAGAACAAACGCTGACCAATTTTAATCGCTTGCGGATCTTGAGAAAGTTTTAGAACGGCAGGTGCCAGTCCTACAATACCTTTATCAATTTGCGATTTTAATTCAGCATTGGGCTCTGCATTTTTAGCTTGCTGCGCTTGTAATTTAGCAAGGCTATCAATTTGCGCCGTTACCGCTTTGTCTTTTAAGATTTTATCATTGAACGTGCCAGTAAATACAGCATTATTGCGCTCAAGATCGGATGCTAATTCATTAGCACTGGTCCAAGGAACATCTTGACCATCTACTTTTACCGTAGTAATACCTTTCCATGAGCCTGGCATTACTGATGGGAACAATAGCATGTATAGTAGTGCCCAAGCTAATGAACCCCAAAAGATTACTAACCACCATTTTGGTAATGGACGGTCAAACTCTTGGATACCATCGTATTCATGGCCTGTAGTACCGTCATCCGACATTTTTGGGCGATAACCCAATACACCGACTAACCAGAACAAAATCCAAGCCCAACAAGCGATGGAAAATAGGGTTATCCAAAAACTCCAAAATCCACTCATTTTTTATCCTTATTGCGTTGTGATGCACCTGTTAGGTCTTCGTCATCTAACGCAAGTTTTGCATCTTCTTCAAATCGTTTGCGATTCTTTGGCGAGTAAGCCCACCAAACAATCGCAATAAAAGCGATAAACGCTGCGACCGTTGCGATACTGTGTAATGTGCCCAACATTAACGTTGACCTTTCATTGCAGTGCCCAGTTGTTGTAAATATGCAACAACAGCATCGAGCTCAGTTTTACCTTGTACCGCATCAGGTGCACCTGCAATATCAGCATCGCTATAAGGCACACCAAAATGGTCACGGAATAGACGCATTTTTGCTTGTACTTCTTTAGGGTTAACGTCATTCTTTGCTAACCAAGCAAATGATGGCATCACAGACTCAGGTACCAATGATTGTGGGTTAATCAAGTGTTCACGTTGCCAGTCATCAGAATAGCGTCCGCCCACACGCGCAAGATCAGGTCCAGTACGTTTGGACCCCCATAAGAAGGGATGATCCCAAGCGGATTCAGCTGCGCGCGAGTAAGGTCCATAGCGTTCCACTTCAGCCCGAAGAGGACGAACCATTTGGGTATGACAGACGTGACAGCCTTCACGAATATAAATATCACGACCTTCCATCTCAAGTGCGGTCCATGGCTTCATATTGGGCAAAGGTTGGTTAACTTCTTTGGTATAAATCAATGGCACGATTTCTACCAAAGTCGCAAAACTAATAGCTACAACGATTAGGATAAGTAGAAGACCCGTGTTTTTTTCAATAATTTCATGATTGAGTTGCATGAGTCTCTCCTTAAATCTGTTTTACGGTAGCAGTTTCTACTACAGGTGTAGTGGTATCCGCTACTTCAACAGTTTTAGTGCTTGGCATCGTGATAGTTTTGTAAACGTTGTAAGCCATGACTACCATACCTGTGACATACAATAAACCACCAAATGCACGACCAATGTAAGGATAGTGCGAGAACAAGACAGTATCAACGAAACTATATACCAGCGTTCCATCTGGATTTGTAGCACGCCACATCATACCTTGACCAATACCTGAAATCCAAAGCGATACGATGTAGAAAATAGTACCTGCCGTAGCCAGCCAAAAATGCGTGGTGATTAAATCAGTTGAATACATTTTTTGTTTGTTCCAAATACGTGGAATCAATACATATAATGAACCAACCGTAATCATACCAACCCAGCCTAACGCACCAGAATGCACGTGACCAACGGTCCAGTCAGTATTGTGGGATAACGCATTGACGGTTTTGATTGACAGCATCGGACCTTCAAATGTTGACATCGCATAGAATGACAGTGCAACAATCAAGAAACGAATAATAGGGTCTGTGCGAAGTTTATCCCAGCTGCCAGATAAGGTAAGTACACCATTAATCATACCGCCCCATGAAGGCGCAAATAAAATGATAGAAAATACCATCCCTAAAGACTGTGCCCAGTCAGGGAGTGCTGAATAGTGAAGATGGTGACCACCCGCCCACATATAAGACGCGATTAACGCCCAAAAGTGGATGATAGATAAACGATAGGAGTAAACAGGACGACCGATTTGTACAGGCACAAAGTAATACATCATACCCAGAAAGGCGGCTGTTAAGTAAAAACCTACGGCGTTGTGACCATACCACCATTGCACCATAGCGTCAGTCGCACCGCCAAATAAGGAATATGACTTCCAAAAGCTCACAGGGATTGCCATACTATTGACAATATGCAGTAACGCAATGGTCAAAATAAATGCAGCAAAGAACCAGTTAGCAACGTAGATATGCGAGGTTTTGCGTTTCAATAAAGTACCAAAAAACACAATAGCATAAGATATCCACACCACGGCAATTAAAATATCAATGGGCCATTCAAGCTCAGCATATTCTTTCGCTGAGGTTAAACCCAAGGGTAGGGTAATAATTGCGCCAACAATAACAAGGTTCCATCCCCAAAAGGTGAACCAGGCTAGATAAGGTGCGAATAAACGCGTTTTACACGTTCTTTGAACGATATAATATGAAGTTGCGAATAACGCACAACCACCAAATGCAAAAATCACCGCGTTGGTGTGCAATGGACGCAAGTGGCTAAATGTTAGCCAAGGGATACCAAAATTGAGGGCAGGCCATGCCAATTGTGATGCAATGAACACCCCAATTGCCATACCGATAATACCATATACTACCGCCATGATTGAGAACAACTTAATGATGTCCACTTCATAATCATCGGTAATAGGTATTGCTGTGTTTTGTAAATTCATTCGATGATTTCCTTTACAGCCTATATTATCAACAAGTTTAAGCAGAAATCTCCTTTGTGCCTGTCAATAAAACTATCCGGTCAGATACGTTGGCGCTAGTTATTTTTTTATAAGATAGGCTAACTGTTTAGTGGCTAGTTTCAGGATGGATTTTAAAGAAATTAGCGGCTAAATCTTGACGCAAAACAGTAAATTTACAAGCAGTAAAATAGGCTCAAACTCACGATTCTCACCAAGTATTGTAACTTAATCTTTGCTAAATATCATCTAATGTAACGTTCATAGCGCAAAAAAAAATTACATACCAACCATTATAATATGAAAAATAAAAAAAACCATGTAAATTGTGGGGATTTTTTTAACATCCTATACACTATCTAGTAACAATGCTAAAAATGGTTAACCGAGCGCCATTATCGTTGCTCTATAAATAGGTTTATTATGCGTCAGAGAATTGTCATTCATACAAAATCTCGGTAAGATGCACAAGTTTTAATACAACTAACGATAATGAGGATTTAAAATGGCTAAAATTTTAACACAAGAATGGTTTGATAAAGTTGACGAATTAACCAACAAAGCCGGTGACTTAAATCTACCACCCGCGATTAAAAATATGTCAATTAATTTACAAGTCACAGATAGCGACAATCAAGAAGTCAATGCCGCTTTTTATGATGGGACAATTCATCAAGGTTCAAAAGATGGCGCTTTAACCACCTTAAAACTTGATGCCGATACCTTAAAGGCGATATTTTTAGATCGTGATATGAACCGGGCAATGGAAGCCTTTATGTCTGGCAAAATCCGTGTCGAAGGCGATATGGGACAATTAATGTCTATTCAAACTGCAAGCCCAAGCGCTGAGCAAAAACAGCTTTTCAAAGACATCTTAGCCAATACACAAGTATAACCAATACACAAGTGTAATCGGGCTAATCAAATAATTTTGGATATTGCGAGCCTTATCCGTGTGTTAAGCGAAATATCACTAATACCCCGAGCACAAAGAAAATCATCGATAACATTCGGTGATTTTTTTTATCGCCTGCTTGGGTGGGGTACAGTAGCAAACCTGTGGTATAAACCATCAGCCCATTGACTGGGCTAGTTTGAGTGGCTAAGGTGGTTTGAGCAGATAGTGGGAGTGGGCTGTGATTTACCAATCCAGTCTGGGCTTGGATAGCGTCTGAAGTAGAAACTGCGGATTTAGTCGACTGATTTGGCATGGGTCATCTTCCCAAAATAACTGATAGAACACTCATAAACGTTAGCGGATAATGTTAGGTAGGCTGTTGAGCCACTATAGGATTTATGACGTTGATTGATAAAAATTGATTAAAACCAAATTTAAAATAACGATAATATAAAATTATAGTCAATTCAATGAATTAAATAAAATAAAGGGCAAAATTTACATTTATTTACAAAATAACAAAGCCACTGTCATAGTCGGCAGTGGCTTCAAGAAAATTAATCAATAATCTGACAGGGGAAAGGCTTAAAACGCTCTGTAATTGGTGGCTGTTTTTTTCTGGTTTTCCATAAAAATAGTCCCCTGTAGCCAAATATTGGCTTGAATATAATCGTTGACTTGAATGGTTGCATCGATGTTATCGGCATTGACCGCTAAACGAATAACGACAGGATTATCAAGGCTTTCACGTAATATCACCACATCAAGCAATACAAATTCAACCCCATTAAAGCTGGTAGTCTGTTTGCCAATAATTTGACCTTGGCACCACGCCTCATCTTGTTGCCCGATGGTTTCACCAAATAAATAAGCACACATATGACCGACATTGATTTCAATTGGCTCCAGCGGCAAGTCGTTTTCGCTAGGTTGCCAAGCGGCGATTTGGGCTTCAAGGTCTTTTGGGGCAACGTTATTATTTTTGGTCAAAATATCATTAAAAGCGCGGTGATAGCGAATCGCTTCAGGCTCATCAACCACAATGGTTTCTGAGCGGTTACTCAAGCTTACGGTGTAAGCAAATGCACTCAGATTGACTAAGTAGCGGTGATTTTTTTCATAGTTGTGCGCATTGATGGCATAATACTGGTCAAATACATACAACACGGTATTGTCATCAGTTTTTAAGCGCAAAATCGCTTCTATCTGATTGTCACATTTATAGACACCTTCAATAGTGACCCATTGCCCATACGGACTATTGACACAAGGAAACGCATTAATCAGACGTTTGGGTGAGCGATTACTATCAACTTCAATCACTTGATTGACATGAATCGGCTGATTACCCGATAGTAAAATATGCGAAGACGTGGCGTTGGTAGTCTTTAGTGGGGTAGGCATGGTGGCAGTATCGATATGCGATTGCAACCAATTTGGGACGTCATCGGGAATATTGTTGGTAAAACATGACCAGTGATCTGCATGACCAACCACTTGATCACAGTTTAGACTAATCGTATTGGGGGCATTTGAAGAAGGGGGTTGGTGAGTATTGGTCATAAGACGTCCTTTAAGTAACAACAGGTTTATCAGTAACAACAGGCTTATACTGCAAACACACTTAATAAACTAAACAGCTGTCACGATATTTATCAAAATTTTAATGATTACATTATCAGCTATCAATAGGCTAATATCAGCCTTCAAATCATCCCAGTTAAATCAACGAGTATCAGCTATTAACCTATCTGTTAATAATGGATTAACCCTTGATTAAGCAGGGATGAAATTTAATTCTGCTATGTTAATGGGGACATGCAGAATTTTTTCACCTTATTTTCCTTAAAACATCCACAATTTATTGCGCAGATATGTTTGATTCTGCGAATTTTTAGCAAAATTGCAAAAAAACTTTTGCCAAAACGGTAAAAAAATGTGTCAGACTAACACGCTTTTAGCAGGCTTAAATAATAGTTCTGAAAATAAGTTATTTCGTTGCCTGCTTGTATCATCAAAATAGTGATAATTTTTAGGAATGCTATGTTTCGACCGTTGGCTTTGTTTTTAGGATTACGGTATACCCGTGCTGAGCGAAGTAACCGATTTATTTCTTTTATTTCTTTGATTTCAATGGTGGGTTTGACGCTTGGCGTCGCCGTGCTCATTACGGTGTTATCGGTAATGAATGGCTTTGACCGCGAGCTCAAGAGTCGTATTTTGGGGATGGTGCCACAAGCCACCGTCACTGCCAGTGAAATTATCCCAAACTGGCAGACGCTGGCGCAAACGATTCAAAAAAATCCCAAAGTTGAAGCCGTCGCACCTTTTATCCAATTACAGGGTATGCTCACCGCGAATGGACAAGTCGCAGGTATCATGGTGACAGGTATTGAGCCAAGCTATGAGAAAAAAGTCTCGATTATTCATCAGCATATGGAAAGTGGTAGTGTCGATAGTCTAAAAGCCGGTCAATTTGACATTGTGATTGGCAAGCAAATGGCGGATTCACTGGGGGTGAAACAAGGCGATATGGTCACGCTAGTATTGCCAGAAGCTTCGCCATCGCCTGCTGGCGTGATTCCGCGCTTCAAACGTTTTACCGTCACTGGGGTGTATGACATCAGCCCTGAAGTCAACAATATTATGGCATTCATCCCGATGAATGATGCGGCTACGCTATTGCGTCTGCCTGCGGGAGCACAAGGTATTCGCATGAAGCTAAAGGATTTGTTTGCCGCACCACAAGTGGCTCAGCAAGCAGCGAGTCTTGCACCCAATATGCTCATGCCTAGTGACTGGACATCGACGCATGGGAATTTATTTGGTGCGATTCAAATGGAAAAAGCCATGGTGGGGTTGTTGCTGTTTTTGATTATTTTGGTTGCTGCATTTAACATTGTCTCATCCTTGGTGATGCTGGTGACTGATAAAAAGGCGGACATTGCGATTTTAAAAACCTTTGGTGCGTCGCCTAAGCTCATTACCCAAGTATTTATGGTACAAGGATTGTTTATCGGGGTGATTGGTACCGTCGCAGGAACTATTTTGGGCGTGATTTTAGCGTTGACCGTGAGCGATGTAGTAGGCGGTATCAATAGTTTATTTGGGTTACATTTATTTGATGCGTATTTTGTCAACTATTTACCTTCACAACTTGAATGGAAAGACGTATCCATCATCGTGGCAGCCTCACTGGTAATAAGTTTTGTGGCAACCATTTACCCAGCACGCCGAGCAGCGAGTATCCAACCGGCTCAAACATTGCGTTATGAATAGGAGTGAGCCATGACGGCGATTTTAACAGGAAACAATATCACCAAAACCTATCAAGATGGTAAGACCACCACGAATGTGCTCAATCATTTGGATATCAGTATTAACAGTGGCGAGCGCATCGCCATTGTTGGCACGAGTGGGTCGGGTAAAAGTACCTTGCTACATATCTTGGGTGGCTTAGATGTGCCGACCAGTGGGGAAGTTTGGCTTCATGGGCAACGCATCAATGATCTGAATGAAACCCAGCGCGGTGAGCTTCGTAACCAGCATTTGGGCTTTATTTATCAGTTTCACCATTTGTTAGCGGAGTTTACTGCCATTGAAAATGTGGCAATGCCGCTATTGATGCGAAAAGCAGTGCCAATCGCAGTAGCGCGTCAACAGTCTATTGAATTACTGGAAAAAGTAGGGCTAGGACATCGGTTGACCCATCGCCCAGGCGAGCTATCTGGCGGTGAACGTCAACGGGTGGCGATTGCTAGGGCGCTGGTGACAAAGCCTTCGTTGATACTGGCAGATGAGCCCACAGGGAACTTAGACTATGCCAATGCACAGGCGGTGTTTGAAATCCTCTCAGAGCTACAAAAAGATTTTAATACCGCGCTGTTGATGGTCACCCATGACCGGCAATTGGCACAGTTAGCGGATAAACAATTGGCCTTACAAAATGGCACGTGGGTGGCTTAATACTCATCGAGTAGCCAACCGCTGATAAAAGCAAAGTATTCGCGAAACCACACATTTGGACGGATATACCAAGGGGTGTCAGACCCGACCACCTGTAAATTGGTATATCCTTGTCGTTTGCCAATAAGGCTTGCGCGCAAGGTGTGAAAATCACTGGTGACTGCGATTATCGGCTGATTTAAGGCAATCCCTTGCTGCGCTAAAATCTTTTTACTATGGATAAAGTTAAGCTCGGTACTGGTGCTGTGTTCTTCAAGCGCAATATGCGCCAAGCTGATGCCATAGGTGTCGTGTAAATAGTCCGCCATCGCTTTGGCTTCACTGACATCCTCCCCTGCATCAAAACCACCACTGGTTATCACAAGTGCGTTTGCAAAACGCTTGATGACTTCAGATGCTTTATCCAAACGCAGTTTTACCGCATCGGTCGGCTTATTATCTTTTGTTCCGCCACCCAAAACAATAATCGCTTGCGCTGCTTTAGGATGGTTATCAGTGTTAAAGTGCTGTTTTAAATAGCTGACAAAGACACAAAAACTTATCAACCAGACAAAAAATAATAACCAAACCAGCTGCCATAGTTTTTTTAATGACGGCTGTGACGCCAAATAAAGTTGGATACGCTCCCAGTACACCGCATGGACTAAAAAAATTAGCCCTATGCCCAATGGCACTAGGGTGCCAATATGAAAAACACGATTGGCCAGCAATAACCCACAGTCACTAACCAGTATTAATCCTGCAATCCCTAGAGTGATTTGGATACTTTTTTTCCCTACGGCTGAGGCATTGTCATTGCCGCTACTAAATTGAGTCAACATCGATTAATAATTTCCAAAAGTTGCTATTTGTTTTACTATATCGTTCATTCGATAATTGTAAGGGAAGTAGCGAGCTATCGCTATCTTTATCAAGGATGAAACATGATTTGGCTCATCACGGTTGCCAGTTTGTTGGGTTTTTTAGTTGTCAATACACTAGCAAACCAACCCTTGATGACAGGCTATGCGCTAACAAATTATGAGATAGCCAGTTATGATGCAAAAATTTGGCAGATGTTATCAGTAGTACTGTTGATAGCGCTGCTAATCAATGTAGGTTTATACCATGGCTGCAACCGTAAACAGCTAAAACGAGCCTCACCAAACTCTGCATTCGCCTACCGTTTTGCCTTACCGTTATTATCAAGCTTTATCTTTTTGCTGACGCTCATGTTGAGCGCCAGTTATGGTTTATATCATCATAAGCTGTATCAAAACGCGTTATTGCCCTCAGCGCTCACAGTGGATGCCATCGTTGAATCGCATCAGATCAGCGATACGGTGAGCCAAATGAGCCCATTATCAAATGATAATGCCCTAATTGGCAATGGTTTCATCAAACAAATTTTGCAAGTCCGCGTTGATAAGGACGGTGATGCTGATGCATCGTCAGCAACCCCTCGACCACCGCTAACGACATTCATTACCGCTAACATCAAAGACAACCCTGATTGGGAAGCGACCTTGTCGCAGTTAAGACCTGGCATGCAGCTTAATGTAAAATTACAGCTTGAGCCCATTGCACAGGCTAAGCCTACAAGCTTACCCAATAATGCCAAACCGCTCATGCTAGGATTTGATGAAGCGCAATGGTTAAGGCAGCGTGAGGTGCAAGCGAAGGGAGTGATAATCGGTATTGAAAAAACGAGCCTACGGGAATTTAACCCATCCCATGTGAAAGACCGTATGGTTATTGCTATCGAACAATTGCGCTGGCAAATACGCCAAAAAATCCTCGCTAATTTGCATAGAACCCTGCTGAAACAATCGACCTCTATAGTCAATGTTAAAAATACCGATATTGCCCAACCCGCTTTTCAAACTTCTAGTCAGAGTGCTATTCAGGCCGCTATCCAAAGCCATGCAATCTTATTGGGACTGTTAACCGGTGATAAAAGCCTAATGGATAGCGACCTTAAGAATCGCTATCAAATCACGGGGATTAGCCATTTATTGGCAATTTCAGGCCCGCATGTGCTGATGCTAGCTTCTATCGTATCTGTTTTTGTATTATGGATTTTTAAGTGGCTTGCGCCGCAGTTGTTGGTCAAATTACCGAGTAGTTTATTGGTACTCTGGGTGAGTGTAGTGATGGCAGGGTTTTATGCGCTGCTGGTGGGTTTTGAAATACCTGCCCAGCGGACATTTTGGATGCTGTTACTGCTTACGCTGTCGAAACAGTTATTGGTTAATTTTTCTGCTTATCGGCTGCTGGCTTGGGTTGCGTTAGGCATGATTTGGCTAGAACCGACGGCAGTCGGGCAAGCAGGGTTTTGGTTGTCCTTTGTGGCGGTGGTTTTACTGTTAAAATTTAGCGAGACAATAGGGACAGTTAGCGCCATTGAAATTAAGGATGTTAGTCAGTTACTAGCGCCTACTGCACGCAGCGATGTGCTGAGTGGTTTTGTTAAAATCATCAGCCATCAATTCAAGACGTTACTAAAACTACAAATTTGGCTATTTGTTTGGATGCTGCCTATCGTGGTGTGGTTTTTTGGCAAAGTATCGGTTATTGGCATCTTGGTAAACTTGCTAGCCGTACCATTTTTAGGCTTGGTTATTGTACCTTTGGATATGTTGGCAGGCGTCGTTAGTTGGCTACCCGTGGTAGGGGATTGGCTAAGCCAAATCATTTGGTCGCTGCTAACAACCCTGCTCAATGTATTTCATCTTTTACTTAAGCAACTTATCGACATGGGTGTTGCCAAACAATCATTTTTCGCCTTGTCACAAACCCAGCTTGCCCTGTGCTTGTTAATTGCGCTACTGGGGTTGTTAAAAGGCTTGTTGCCTAGAATGCTGATGTTGCCACTGGCTATCTTGTTGATATTATTGCCACTACAGCAGCGCAGCTTAAATAACAACAAACCGACTCTAGCAGTTGGTGATAACCCTAAACTGGTGATTAGTTTATTAAAGAAAGGCGATGATAGCTGGCTGATTTTGTCCGATAACCAAGTCAAAGCCGCGCAGACGGATAAACCCAATTTTTTGAAAAGCAAACAAGCTATCAGCAATGTTGCAGTTGATGAAGAAATCAGTTCGCTGTTGAACCGTGATATTTATCCGCTGTTGGCAAATCAGCAGGTTCACCGATTAACTGGGGTGATTAGTCAAACGCCCAGTGTTCGTGTCAATGAGCTGGTGCAACAACTGGCAACCCATGTACCTATTAAAGCCTACTGGCTGGCAGGGTATGATGTCGAACACAGCAGGCTTGATGTGACAGATAAGGCTGTATCTGCAAGTTTTCGTGCGATTACACCGAGGAGCTGCCAAACCGCGCAACGTTGGCAACAAGATGGCTTGGAAGTGACAGCGGTGTCGGGATGGCACTTGGATTTAGCCTTAACCGATGAGCAAAAGCTAGCGACCCAAACCTGTTATATTCACATTCGTTTCAAGCCACCAACTAGAAAGCCCTACGATGTGCTGATGTTGGCAGGTAATAGCGATATCCCCATGCAAATGACTGAAAAATTATGCACGGTGTCGGCGACCCATTTACTCATTCAGCCCTATACGTTATCCATTAAACCATCGTGGCTAGCGTTGACTAAACCTTCCTTACTGCATGTGGTCACAGGCGCGTATAAGTCGCAAAAACTGGGCGAAGATAGCCAATTATCGCTGGCTAGTTGGTCAGTGGATAAGCCTGCAGACCACCCATTCGAAGTCCTGTATGCCGATCAAGTGGGCGCGGTAATTTACACGCTTACCCCAGATGATACGGACTGATACTTGACGATTTGGCTACAAGGCAGTGATTGTAATTTTGACCGCTTCCCCCTATCATGGGCGGTAAATTACCTATTGCTAAGGAACTTTTATGTCAGATAATTGGCCACCCGATCCCAACCAACCCTCACAGTCAAAGCCACCTGTTCAACCAAACCATGCACAAAACTTGCCACCCAATGCGCCATACGCAGGCAAAGAATGGCAATTGCTAGAAAAAACCCTGATGGCAAGCCTTGTGGAGCAGCGCCGTGCAAGACGCTGGGGTATTTTCTTTAAGCTTATCACCTTGGGGTATGTGCTACTATTTGGCGCGGTAGTGGCAAAAGGCTGTAGTGGCTCTGCCAAAAGTGGCATGAGTGATATCGATATGAGCAAACCGCATTTAGCCGTCGTCGATGTCAAAGGCGTTATCAGCAGCGACAATGAAGCCAATAGTCAAGCGGTGGGCGAAGCATTGACGGAAGCGTTTAACAACGACCAAGCGCAAGCGGTGGCGTTACGCATCAACTCACCGGGTGGTTCGCCTGTACAATCCGATGAAATCTGGCAAACCATGACCGAATTGAGAAAAGCCCATCCTAACAAAAAACTGTATGCCGTTATCGAAGATATGGGTGCTTCGGGCGCGTATTATATCGCATCTGCGGCAGATGAAATTTGGGTCAATCCCTCAAGCTTGGTCGGCTCAATTGGCGTGATTATGCCAAGCTACAATGTCCAAGGTTTGATGGATAAACTAGGCGTTAAAGATGGCACCATGACAGCCGGTGCGCACAAAGATATTTTAAGCATGAGCCGCCCGCTCTCCGAGTTTGAGCGCCAACATGTACAAGGTGTCCTTGATAACACCCACGCCCATTTTATCAATGCTGTCAAACAAGGTCGCGGCAATCGCCTCAAAAACCCTGACGCCAATCAGCTTTTTTCTGGGTTATTCTGGAGTGGTGAGCAAGCGATTAATCTCGGTTTGGCAGATAAAAAAGGCGGCATCAGCACCCTTGAGTCTCAGCTAAAACTAGACAATGTCGTGGAATATAACCCAGAAGACCCGGTGAAAAAAGTGTTGGGTAAATTTGCCAGCCAAATCGGCTATGGGTTTGGCGAAACGGTCTCCAAAGGCTTTGCCAGCCAATTAACCCACGCGGCTGCAAATGACAAAGGGATGCAATAGCCATGTCATCTGAGATTAGCCAGCATCCATTAGCCCATCGTTTGCTGTCTGCGCATCTAGCGACAGGCATAGAAGTGGCAGGACAAAAACCGCTGATACACTTTGCGCATGCCAATGGGATTCCATCACGAACCTATCAATATCTGTTTGATTTGCTGAGTGATGAATTTGATATTGTCTATATTCCAGCGTTAGGCATTGACCCGCGTTATCCGGTTGACAATCATTGGCAAAAACTGACCCAACAAGTGATTGATAGCATCCAAGCGCACTTAAGCGCCCGCGGGCAAACCAAGGTCATCGGGCTAGGGCATTCGCTTGGTGCATTGTGCACGCTGCAAGCCAGCTATGAGGCGCCCGAGCTATTTAGCCAAGTGATTGCCTTAGACCCACCGCTCATTCATGGCTACTATTCGATGGCACTACATTGGGCAAAACGCTTTAGCCCACGGTTGGTAGATAGGCTCACGCCTGCAGGTCTATCAAGCCATCGCCGTGACACGTGGCCAAGCCGTGAAGTCGCCTACGAGCATCTGCGGCATAAGGCATTCTATCGATACTTTGATGAGCGCTGTTTTAATGATTTTATTCGTTATGGCTTGACTGATACGGCAGATGGCCAAGTGACGCTTACCATTCCAAAAGCGGTGGAAGTAGCGGTGTTTCGCACTAATCCCTCACTTTACTGGCAAAAACCTAACCATCCGCCGGCTGTCCCTGCCAAGCAAATAATTGGTAAAGACAGCCTGTTTCTCAAACGAGGGTTCCCTGCGCTGGTCAAACAGCGTATGGGCATTGATTTTGAAGTGCATGAAGGCGGACATATGTTCCCGTTAGAATACCCAGCCAGTACGGTTGAACGAATCAAAGCGCTTATTCACTCGGTCAATCATGATAGTCAGTAACAACATAAACATCCATTAAAGGGTTTAATGTGCAAAATTTATCATTACAGCCTAGTACCCCCATCTACGATTTGCCAAAGACCATTGTGCTATCTATGGTGTTATTAGCGGTGTTTTTTGCCAGTCAATTGATTGGCGTGGTGTTATTTGCACCATGGGTGCTACAAGATGCCGCAAATTTGGATATCGCTGAACAAGTGTTGCAGGGCAGTGAAAACGGCACCTTAATGAGTCTAGCGCTAGGCTTTACCTTAGCCATGGTGCTCGGCTGCGTTTATTTGTTTATCCGATTTAAAAACAGCCGTATCAAAGATTATCTTGCCCTTAATCCCTTTACTTGGTATCAGTTGTTACAATGTAGCGCGCTGCTGATTGTGCTAAATGTTATCATCAACCTAGTCACCGTCTGGCTGGGTCGCGAGCCCATGATGTTTATGGACAATCTTGCTGAGTCCGCACATCCACGGTGGCTGCTTGTGCTGGCGATGGTGGTATTTGCGCCGATTTATGAAGAAGTGATATTTCGCGGGTTTATGTGGACAGGGCTTGCCAGCTCAAAGCTTGGTATGTGGGGCGCCAGTGTGCTAACTAGTATTGTATTTGCGGTGATTCATATGCAATACGGTGTGGTCGAGTTGTTGGGGATTTTTTGTCTAGCGATGTTATTTAGCTATGGGCGTATCATATCAGGGTCACTGTTATTGCCTGTGGTGTTGCATATGATGAATAATGGCTTGGCGATGTGGCAGTATTTATACAGTTAGTCTTTTTTAGCTAACTTTTAACCCGCATTTAACGCCAAAACCGCTTCACCCGCTTCACGAACTTGGGCAACCGAGAGGGATTTTTGCCCGCTAAGTGCCTGACGCCATTTACGACTGCCTGTCAATCCTTGAAACAAGCCTAAATAATGGCGCATAATGACCGTCAATGGTGTGCCACGCGCGTCACTGGCTGCCAAAAAATCCAGTAACTGATAAAAAATATCCGCTCGGCTAGGCACAGGCTCGCCCCACAGCTGCATGGCTTCGGCTAGAATATAAGGGTTGTGATAAGCTTCCCGCCCAATCATCACGCCATCGACTTTCGTCAGATGGGTTTTGATGTCATCAATAGTGGTGATACCGCCATTGATTTCCACGAATACATCGGGAAAATCCTGCTTTAAGCGGTACACATCCTCATAGCGAAGAGGCGGAATTTCACGATTTTGTTTAGGGCTTAAGCCTTGTAGCCAAGCGGTGCGCGCATGGACGATGACATGCTGACAACCTGCTTTCACCACATGATCCACAAAATCCGCCATAAACTCATAACTATCAAAATTATCAATGCCAATGCGATGCTTGACAGTGACAGGAATATCCACCGCATCACGCATCGCAGAGACAATATCTACCACCAATTCGGGCTCTGCCATCAAGCAAGCCCCGATTTTGTAATGTTGTACCCGATCGGACGGGCAGCCAACATTTAGGTTAATTTCATCATAACCGTAGTCTTGTCCGATTTTAGCACAGCGCGCCAATTCGTCAGGATTCGAGCCGCCAAGCTGAAGCACCAAAGGATGTTCATTGGGATAAAATCGCAGCTGATAGTCGGTATCTCCCTGCAATATCGCCGAGGTACTGATCATTTCAGTATAAAGGTAACTATAAGGATTGAATAATCGAGCAAAGTAACAATAGTCGCGCGTACTCCAATCAATCATCGGTGCGGTGGACAAGCGTTTATGCTGCATGGTGGTCATAGGCAGGGTTATAGGCAGTGTCATAGGCAAATATTCAAAAAAGTGGCTAATCTATAGCTAATCTATCAGCCAATCAATAAAAGCGGGCGCTAAAAAAAGTGATGGTAAAACAAGTATAATAGATAACAAGCTTAAGAGTTCATCAGCCGCTTATCTTCCATGCGGTACAAACCATGCAAATTGGTCAACAATATACCCATGATAATGCCAATCACACAGACAAACACCAGATACAAGGCGCTTGAAAGCATTAATTTATGTGAAAAATAAACCAATAGCACAGGCAATAATGCGCCTGCCAATGCAAACGCCACGTTATAGCTAAAGCTAATGCCACTTAGGCGTACACTCACTGGAAACATACGCACACAAATACTTGGGACTAAGCCAATCACACCAGAGAAAAACCCTAAAATTGCATAATTAATCAGTAATAGCTCGCTACTGTTTTTTAGTGAAACAAAGAAAATAACACTGGCAATGCTTAAAAATATACAGCCTAAAGTAAATACACGACCTGAATTAAAACGATCGGCAAAATAACCATAGGTTAACGCCCCCAATCCACCAAAGATAATACCCACTCCATTAGATATCATCATCAAACTGGTATCGACATCAAAAAACTGGATACCCAATATCGGCAAAAGCAAATAAATCGTCAAATAAACACTGGCGGTAAACCAGGACAAACCCAGCGTCATCACCGTACCATAACGGTATTTGATAATAGCTCGGCGTATCGGCAGACGTTTAACCAAGCGATTTTTAGACTTAGCCATCAGCCAAAGCGGGGTTTCTTCAAGCTTGGCTCGTAACAGCACCGCAAATAGCGTACCGATACTGGCGAGGACAAAAGGAATACGCCAGCCATACGATTGCATCTGGGCAGGGGTAAGCATATTTGATAACGTGGAGCTTAAAATATTGCCCATCAACGTCGACAAAATCAGCGCACTGATGAGGCCGCCACACACTGACCCTAATTGACGCCGTGGCATATGCTCAGCAATATATACCCATGAAGCGGGTACCTCAGCCCCATAGCCAAAGCCTTGAATTAAACGCAACAATAGCATGAGAACAATCGCTGCCACACCGATATGATGATAAGTAGGCAAACAGGCAATCACTAAACCAGACGCACCCACCAATAGCAAACTATACAGCAACACATGTTTTCTGCCATAGCGATCGCCGATATCACCCAATATCAAACCGCCTAGCGGTCTTGACATATAACCGGCTAAAATCAGTAGCAAAAAACAAATCGACTTTAACGACTCAGGTATATTTTCTGGGAAAAAAGCTTGATTGATACTATCATTAAAATAAAAATAAATCGTAAAATCAAAGGAAGCAAAAAAAGCCCCAAAAATCGTTAAATACACCACGTTTTTTTCGTAGCGATTTAAATCCCTAATTTCTTCGTTGGCATCATGAAAAAATGGCATAGTCGACAATATCACCTAGAAGCTGGCTAAAGGTTTGCACGCTTTATAATCAATGAACAGATAGGTTATTTAACGTGCTAAAAAATTAAATTCGTCACTATTCACATGACAAATTAAATTACTTGAAAAATTGAACAATAATTTATCAAAACTGTAATAAATTTAATTATTTAAACAAATATTACAAGCAAACGTCATGATTTAACAGTTGAGATATATTACTTTTTGAAACCGCATACTATAGTGATTTTGGTACTATTTTTACTACCAAAAATGTGTGTTTTTTGTAATATAGCCGCTTACAATAAGCGCTTAAATGGCAAGGCAGAAAAAATCTTTAGCCAAAGTCCATTGACAAACGTCATATGCGGCTCTTTATCCAAAGTGATAAGCTTTTTATTGGTTCTATCATCATGGGTTTGCCACATCAATTGTCCATTATCATCGAGATTGACGCGGTAACTGACATTGAGCATGGAGTTGTCGAACGTATTATGAAAGGATTTGGCAAGCGCTTTATCTTCAATCAGCACACCAAGCTCGGTATTGATGTTGGCAGAGCGCGGATCCACATTGTAAGAACCGATAAAAGTATATTTGTCATCCACCGCAAAGGCTTTGGTATGCAAACTGGTTCTATACTTACTGCGATATAAGCTACGTTTTTTGCGGCGAAAGTCTGCATCGGCAGAGGATTTTAGCTCATACAGTCCAATTCCCGCTTTGAGCATCGGCACGCGTGCCACGTTATACCCGGAATGCACGATAGGCACATCGGTTGATTCATACGAGTTGGTAAAAATATTGATTTTTACCCCGTTTTCCATGAGTTTGCTTAGTTGCAGCACGCCCAAGTCAGTGGGTACAAAATACGATGAGACAATAGTCAATTGCTGTTTTGGGGTGCCAATACGTGCCCGAAGCTTGGATACCAATCGGTTATCTTTATCATCTTGATTAAGCAGTTTTTTGACATCATCTGCCAAAAATTCCATTGGTTGCCAACGAAATTGGATTTTTTTGTGATATAGTTGTTTATCGACTATGGCGCCATTTTGTACCCGATAAAGTTGCGAGCTTTTATGCAGATGGGACTGGCTGTTGATCGGTGCAATCGCCGTCAAAGTCCCCAAAAATGGCTCATCGCTTTTATTACGCTCGGGGTTTTTTGAGGGTTTGACCAAACGCTCGATATCATACGATAGAGGACTATCCCAATAATCTTCAAAACTATCATTGATTTGGTTGACCACTTTGCCGGCAAGCAAAACATCCAAATCAGCAAACTCAGCAATGCTATCTTTACGCAGATATTCATCGCCAATATTGCGCCCACCAATGATGGATAACTGGCGGTCAAAGGTCATGCTTTTATTGTGCATGCGGCGTTGGTAGCGGGGCAGTGCTACCACAAAATTGGCGGGGGTAAAGCCGCGCACCACTTTGGGGTTAATCAATCGCACTTGGATATTAGCATGCGCAGCAAAGGCAAGTAGCTGTTGGTCAAGTTCCGGATTGGTGTTCAAATCATCGAGTAACAGTCGTACTTTGACACCACGATTGGCGGCTTGGTACAAGTCTTTGAGCATCAATTGTCCTGCTGCATCGTTGTGCCAAATATAGTATTGAATGTCGATGGTCTGCTGAGCCATCTCGGTCAAAATACTGCGTGAGGCAAACGCATCACTGCTATCAATCAGCGGATAATAACCGGAAAATTTGCTCGGTGAGGGGTTTTTGCTAGCACTGATACGGCTGATTAAATATTGACCTTGGATACGCGATTTTTCAGAAAATTTTTGCGCACCTGTCAGCTGCGTTGACACAGTTGGCGTAGCGGCGATATGGGGGTTGTTCGGCAGCATTTGGCAAGCGGTAAGTGGCGTAAGTAGCAGCGTAAATAGCAATGGCAAGCAAAATGTCACAATTTTGGGCGTGAGTTTTTGCGATGCTAGTCTGACAAAGCCAACAGATACCGAATAAAATGCTGCTACCAAAGCCTGAATCCTTTTAAAAAAATCACTGATTAACGTGACACTCGCCTAAGAAAAGTTGGTTGTCATGGCGTTTTTGCATAAAATACTCACTTGAAAGCGACCGTCAAATCCAACTTATGCTATCATAATTTATTTGATGCACAAAAGATGTAACATTATGACCCAATTAGACCCCAACTGGCAAAGTGATGCACTTGATTTGAGCCTAGACTATGCCGACCAAACCATCGCCGTGCGCGGCGGTTACCACCGTACCGATGAAGGCGAACATAACGAAGCGATTTTTACCACTAGCTCCTACGTATATAAAAATGCCCAAGAAGCAGCAGACCATTTTAATGGCAATAAAAAAGGCAATGTCTACTCGCGCCATACCAATCCAACCGTGCGCGCTTTTGAGCGTAGATTGGCAGCATTAGAGGAAGGCGAGCGCTGCGTGGCAACCGCATCAGGCATGGGCGCGATTTTGACCATGTGTTTGGCGTACTTGCAAGCCGGTGACCATCTGCTAGCCGCCAAGCAATTATTTGGCTCATCCGTCGCCCTGTTTGATACCTACTTTAAAGCGTTTGGCGTCGAGGTGAGTTATGTAGACTGTTTTGACAATGAGGCATGGCAACAGGCGATGCAGCCTAATACCAAGGTGCTGTACTGCGAAAGCCCCTCCAATCCTTTGGCGCAAATTGCCGATTTAAGCTTTTTATCAAGGCTGGCGCATGACCACGATGCGCTATTAATCGTCGATAACTGCTTTGCTACCCCTGCTATTCAAAAACCTTTAATGTTGGGTGCGGATGTGGTATTGCATTCCGCCAGTAAATATATTGACGGTCAAGGTCGTGTGCTAGGCGGTGCACTGGTCGGTAACAATGACTTGATGGAAAAAGCCTTTGGGGTGGTGCGTACTGGCGGGATTAGTCTATCGCCCTTTAATGCGTGGGTGTTGCTAAAGGGTCTAGAAACCTTGTCACTGCGTATGAAAGCCCACTGCGAAAATGCCAATCAGATCGCTAAATTTTTGCACAATCACCCAAAAGTCAGCAAAGTCCATTTTTCAGGGTTGCCCGATCACCCATCCCATGATATCGCCAAACGCCAACACACCGCGCTCAAAAATGTGCAAGGCGGTGCGTTTGGTGCCATTATTGGCTTTGAGGTGGCTGACCAAGCGGCAGCCTGGCATGTTATCGATAGTACCAACATGATTTCGATTACCAATAACCTAGGCGATGCCAAAAGCACCATTACCCATCCTGCGACGACGACCCATTTTCGCATGACACCTGAAGCAAGAATCGAGGCAGGCGTGAGCGAAGGCTTAATTCGCTTCTCGGTGGGGCTTGAAGATGTCGATGATATTATCGCTGATTTAAAACGCGGTTTGGATACACTCGCCTGATATAAAGCCAAAACCCATTAGCCAGAACCCAAAAGCCAGTAGCAAAATTTACTGGCTTTTTTATTGTGCTTTTTTATTTCAGCGCCTTGACCAATAACGGCAATATTTTCCCTGCGTTGTCGGGTAACACGATGTCAACCGCTGTGGTCTGGGTCGGATTGGGATTAATCTCGATGACGGTTGCGCCCTGTTGTTTTGCCAAATCAATCAAGCCCGCTGCAGGATAAACCACGCTTGATGTGCCGATACTCACCAATACATCACAATTGAGCGCTGCCGTTTCTGCCGTTTGCCAAGCGTCTTGGGGCAACATCTCGCCAAACCACACAATATCCGGGCGAATCAAACCGCCGCATTCACAATGCTTTAACTCAGTGTCTGTGACAGCAATCGCTTTGGTATACGGCTTGCCGCAATCATGACAACGATTTTTGGCCAAATTCCCATGCAGTTTTGCCACCGTAGCACCGCCTTGCTCATGCAGATTGTCGACATTTTGACTAAACAACGTCCAAGTCTTACCTTGCTGCTTTGCCAATGTTTGCCATTCACCTAAGGCAAAATGGGCAGGATTGGGCTGTTTATCGGCGATTTGTCCACGCCACCATTGGTGCCATTGCCACACCAAGGCAGGCTCCTTTTCAAACGCTTGAATGCTGACCAAATATTCGGCTTGGTATTGTTGCCACAATCCAGTAAGTTTATCCCGAAAAGTCGAAATGCCACTTTCAGCCGAGACACCTGCCCCCGTCAGGATGGCAATATTTTGCGCACATTTAATAACACTAGCGGCTTTATAGAGAGCGACCTCTAGCGATGGGGGTGTAGTTGTTATCATAGTCGTAGTTTTTTGCTATTAATGGGTTTAGTGAGTGATGGTATCTTAGCATTTTTATGTGAATGATTTTAGATTAGTAGTTTTAGATTAGCAGTTGTATGTTAAAAATTTGGGCTAACGATTAGCAATAGACAGTTTGCGGTCAAATTCGCTACAATGAACCACCAACATTAGAAACAAACAGGAAAACTTATGAACTTACAAGCTCTCATGCAACAAGCGCAAATGATGCAAAAGCAAGTCGAAAAAAACGTTGAAAACGCCAAGAAAAAACTGGCAGAAAAAGAAGTGCATGCCGAAGCGGGTAGTGGCTTGGTGAAAGTCACCATGAATGGTCGCCATGTGGTCAAACGTTTATCAATCGATCCAAGCTTACTGCAAGATGACCCTGATATGATTGAAGATTTGATTGCGGCTGCTATCAATGATGCCGTGCGTCAGGCCGATGAACTACATGAGACTGAAATGGCCAGTGCCACCAACGGCATGGGGCTGCCACCAGGCATGAATGGTTTATTTTAAACCCACTAGGGCTATACTAGGGTTATAAAGTAGCGCTATAAAATAGTGGAAAATTGCCTTGCGATTAGGCAGTCAAACCCCCATAAAAAGCTGATAATTGATTGTCAGCTTTTTTTATTTTCCAGCCAGCTTTTTTTATTTTTTATGATTTTTATAAGAATGCGCCTATGCTTACGCCAAAATTTGATGAACTTGTAAAACAACTCAAAGTACTGCCCGGGGTAGGACCCAAATCTGCCCAGCGCATGGCATTGCATTTGCTCAGCTATAAACGCCCGCAAGGTCAAGCACTGGGCGAAGCCTTGATTGTGGCGATGCATGATATCAAGCAATGCCAAGTATGCCGTGGTTTATCAGATGAGGATATTTGCCCGATATGTAGCGATCCGCGCCGCAATGAGCGCGTACTTTGTATCGTAGAGACGGCAGCAGACATGATGGCAATCGAGCAAACCGCTGGGTTTAACGGTAAATACTTTGTGCTTGGCGGGCATTTATCACCCATTGATGGTATTGGTGTGGAGCAGCTCGGCATCAATCAGCTAATTGGGCTGTTAAAACAACACCAAGCCGCGCAAACCCCGGTGGAAGAAATCATCTTGGCAACCAGTACCACGGTAGAAGGGCAAACCACCGCGCATTTTATCAGTGAAGCGGTCAAGCCTTACGTCACTCATATCAGCCGGATTGCCCAAGGGATTCCGATGGGCGGTGAGCTTGAGTATTTAGATAGCATGACACTGGGTCAAGCGCTGCAAAATCGTGGACGGTTATAAAATCTTTTCATCAGTTTGACAAGACAAAATCCTAGATTCATCATAAAATACGCTTAAATTATCCGTCCACAAGACCCAAGTTATGCTCATCCAGAACCCGTTAAGCCCAGCCCAATTACAACAACTCCATGACTTGCCAATCCATTGGGTGAAAACTCAGGACGCACTTTTTGCCCTGCTCGATGACCTAGAGCAAGTCGATACCATTGCGTTAGACACTGAGTTTATTAAGCGCGACACTTTTTTTCCCATTCTTGCGCTGATTCAAATCAATACAGGCAAAGCGATTTATTTGATTGACGCGCCTAAGCTGTATTTAGAAGAATTTTGGGAAGTGTTAGCGGATATACCCACCGTGGTGTTACATGCGTGTGGCGAAGATTTGGGGATTTATTATTTACTCTCCAACTTGCCTGCGCTGCGCAATGTGTTTGATACCCAAATTGGTTTGGGTTTTTTGACTGGTGAAAACTCGCTTGGCTATCAAAAATCGCTGCAAGAAACGATTGCTGTGCATGTGGATAAAGGTGAAAGCCAATCAGATTGGTTGCAGCGCCCATTAACGCCTGAGCAAGAAAGCTATGCAGTAGACGATGTGCGTTATTTATTGCCGATGTTTGTTGCCATCAAAACACAGTTGACAGAACAAGGCTTATGGCAATACGCAGTTGAAGACTGTCAAAGCTATACGCAAGAAATTTTTGCCAACTTTACCACGCCTGATAACGCCTTGTACTTGAGTGTCGCTGATTACCGCGATAATCGCGAGCAACTGGCAATGCTGCAAACGCTGTGCGAATGGCGCGAACAACTTGCCAAATCAATCAATAGACCGCGCACTTTTATCCTGCGCCCGCAGGCGCTCCGTGAAATCATCGAAAAACCGCCTTTTAGCATGAAGCAGCTAAGTTTTACCAGTATCAAGCCCAATGTGATTCGCATGTATGGTCAAGAGATTTTGACGCTGATTGATAAGGTGCGAAAAGAAGATGACGCAGCTTATCCAGCCCTATTGCCCTTACCGTATCGCAGTCTGTCTAATAATGTGCAAAAACAACTGGAAAAAGCGATTAAGCAGCATGGGCAAACCCTGTCAATTGATGAGACAGTATTGATGCGAAAAAAATGGCTGTCAGAGCTGTATGCTTATGCTGTCGCAGCAGAAAAACCGGCATTAAGCCCTTGGCTGAGTGGGTGGCGCAAAGCGTGGATTATGGCAGAGATTTTACCCATTTTAGATACGGTGATTGCCAATAACCCGCCATCTATTGACCATGAAACAACCGCTGAATAAATAAAAAATCCCAACGCTGATTGGGATTTTTTACTACTAAATGGCTTAAAAATAAACAGGTTAAAACGAACCCAGCATGGTACCCAAAGCAATCACCACCGTCACCGCAATCAGCGGAATTGCCATCGTCACTATGGCGACATCTTTATAAGATTGCTTGTGGGTCAAATGGCAAATGGCAAATAACGTAATCACCGCACCACTATGCGGTAGCGTGTCTAAGCCACCTGCTGCCATCACTGCGACACGATGCAATAATTCAGGATTTATCCCATGCGCCACGGCCTGTGCCAAATATTCTTTGCCTAAAATGGGCAGCGCGATACTCAAGCCACCAGAAGAAGAACCGGTGATGCCCGCTAAGGTAGTCATAGCCACAGCTTCTGAGATTAATGGGTTATTGGGTGATAGATTTAACACGCTATCTCGTAACACCGCAAACCCCGCCAATGTGGCAATCACCGCACCATAACCGACTTCTGAACCTGTATTAAAAATAGGCAACATAGAGCTATAAGTGCCTTTATTAAGACTGTGTTGCAAGTTCGTCCATTTGCCTAGGCGCAGCACAATCAAAGCAATAATCGCGGTGACTAAAGCGATAATGATTGACCAAAGTCCCAAAGCACCTTTTATATCCAAGTCTTTAAACTGCGCTTGCAGTGCAGAGAAATCCATACTCGGAAAAACCGCGTACGTTAACAAGGCATTGATGCCGATGACCAATACCAAAGGAATCATCGCCACCATAAAAGAGGTGTGATGGGGGTCTAAGTTATCAGCATGCAGCTCATCATCTTCATGAATACCATATCCCTCGCCAGCCGTTTTGGCGCTATGGGCGCGTCGTTGCAGCCACAACATGCCCAAACCAAACATCACGAGCGAACCAATAATACCCAGTATGGGTGCAGCAAAGGCATTGGTACCATAATACGGAATGGGAATCGCGTTTTGGATGGCCGGCGTCCCGGGTAACGCTGTCATGGTAAAGGTAAATGACCCTAACGCAATCGCCCCTGGAATCAGCCTTTTTGGCACCCCTGCTGCCTTGAACAAATCTTTAGCAATCGGATAAATGGCAAAAGCCACCACAAACAGCGACACACCGCCATAGGTTAAAATCGCACAGACCAAAACCACAGCCAGTATGGCTTTATTCGCGCCTAATTTACTAACCACCGTTCTGGCAATCGCTGTAGCAGCCCCAGAATCTGCCATCAGCTGACCAAACACCGCCCCGAGCAAAAATATGGGAAAAAACTTTAATAAAAAGCCACTCAATGCTTTCATAAAAACGGTGGTATAGATAGGTAGTGAGCTTAGAATATCGCCTGATAGCGCCACCGCTAGGGTTGCCATCAAGGGCGCTAAAATTAATACAGAATAGCCGCGATAGGCAAAATACATTAATAGAAAGAGCGAAATAATAATCGCAATGGTACTAAACATAATGTCATCCTTGACTTATTATGGGTTTAAAGTCACGCGTAGTGATTACAAATTTTTTGAGTCCCTGCATCATAACAGAATTCTTTTGACTCGCAATTGGCTTTATAGCAAAAAGCCACACATTTTTGCATGGCTTTTGTAATAAATACGGTAAGTATTGATTGAGGTTTACTCTGCGATTTCACCATTCTCATAGCTTGAGATATCGGGGCAAGAACAGATTAAGTTTTTGTCGCCATACACATCATCGATACGGCTCACCGATGGCCAAAACTTATTGTCGCGTACATAGGCGAGTGGATAGGCGGCTTCTTCACGGCTGTATGGACGATCCCAGTCACCGGTCACCACTTGTGCGGTGTGTGGTGCGTTCACTAGCGGGTTGTTATCTGCTGGCCAGTCGCCGTTTTTAACTTTCATCGCCTCAGCTTTGATTTGAATGAAAGCTGAGATAAAGCGGTCTAGCTCTTCTTTGCTTTCTGACTCAGTCGGCTCAATCATCAAAGTACCTGCCACAGGGAAAGACATGGTAGGCGCATGAAACCCATAATCCATTAAACGTTTGGCGATATCAACTTCGGTGATACCTGTTTCGGCTTTTAATGGGCGGATGTCAATGATACATTCATGGGCGACGCGACCATTTTCACCACTGTAAAGCACGGGGTAATGGTCTTTTAATTTCATAGCCGTGTAATTGGCATTTAATAACGCAGCTTCTGTCGCTTGCACCAAGCCATCACGACCCATCATGGTGATATACATCCATGAGATAGGCAAGATGCTGGCTGAACCAAACGGGGCAGCCGATACCGCACTCATGCCATCTTGGGCATTGGGTACTGCAGATACGACATGATTGGCAATAAAAGGCGCTAAATGTGATTTCATGCCAATAGGACCCATACCAGGACCGCCGCCGCCGTGTGGAATACAGAAGGTTTTGTGCAAATTCATGTGTAGGACGTCAGCACCGACATCCGCAGGCTGCATCATACTGACCTGTGCGTTCATGTTAGCGCCATCCATATACACTTGACCGCCGTGTTGATGAATCAAGTCACAGATATCACGGATACCTTCTTCAAACACACCGTGTGTTGAAGGGTAGGTAATCATCAAGGCGCCCAAATTGTCGCTGTATTTTTCCGCTTTTTGGGTCAAGTCGGCAATATCAACGTTACCACGCTCATCGGTGGCTACCACGACGACTTCCATCCCCATCATCTGTGCTGTGGCAGGATTGGTGCCGTGAGCGGAGCGCGGAATCAGACAGATATGACGGTTGGGTTGACCTAAGCTTTCATGATAACGACGAATCGCCAATAGTCCCGCGTACTCGCCTGACGCGCCTGAATTTGGCTGCATAGAGATAGCGTCAAACCCTGTGATGGCTTTGAGTTGCTCTTGCAAGCCTTCAATCATTTCAATATAGCCGCCCACTTGTTCACGTGGCGCAAATGGGTGCACATTGGCAAATTCATTCCAAGTAATCGGTAGCATTTCGCTAGTGGCGTTAAGTTTCATGGTACAGCTACCCAGCGAAATCATACTATGATTCATCGCCAAGTCTTTGTTTTCTAGCTTTTTCAAATAACGCAGCATTTCATGTTCGGTGTGATAACGATTAAACACAGGATGAGTTAAAATCGCATCGGTACGTAGCAATGACGCTGGCAAAGACAAGCTGATATCATCAGATAATTGAGCCGCTACGCCTGTGAATAACTGCGTGAGCACACCAAAATCCGCTGCATCACTGGTTTCATTAAAGGCAATGGCAATATGGTTATCGTCTACTTTGCGCAGGTTATAGCCGATATTGAGGGCATTTTGATAGATTTGCTCAGTTTGACCTTGGGTGTTCACCAACACGGTATCAAAAAACTGCTCATGCACAATCGACATACCAGCTTGTTTGATGGCTTGGGCAAAAGCGCTTGCCAACGCATGAATGCGGGTGGCGATACGTTTAATGCCTTCAGGACCATGATACACCGCATACATCCCTGCCAAATTGGCCAGTAACACTTGCGATGTACAAATATTTGAGTTGGCTTTTTCGCGGCGGATATGTTGTTCACGGGTTTGTAGTGCCATACGCAAGGCTTGTTTACCTTGAGCATCCACCGATACGCCAATGATACGACCTGGGGCAGAGCGCTTGGCACTGTCTTTAAACGCAAAATAAGCCGCGTGTGGACCACCAAAGCCCATCGGCACACCAAAACGCTGGGTGTTGCCCAGTGCCACATCCGCACCCATGCTACCCGGTGATTTAAGAAGTACCAGACTCATCACATCAGCAGCAACGATTGTCTGCGTGCCTTTGGCTTTGACCGCACTGATGATATCAGTTAAATCAACCACATCGCCTTGCGCGCCCACGTACTGGAAAATCGCGCCAAAGAAGTCGCCATTCTTGGCAACGTCAAAATCACCAACCACTACCTCCCAACCAAAATACTTGGCACGGGTTTTGATGACATCTAAGGTTTGAGGGTAGATACGGCTATCAACAAAAAATTGGTTAGATTTACTTTTACCCACGCGTTTTGCCATCGCCATGGCTTCAGCCGCCGCCGTCGCTTCATCAAGCAAACTGGCACCCGCCAATTCAAGACCTGACAAATCAATACAAACTTGTTGGAAGTTGAGTAATGCCTCTAAGCGACCTTGGGCAATCTCCGCTTGGTAAGGGGTATAAGCCGTGTACCAGCCTGGGTTTTCAAGCACATTGCGTGCAATGACTGCAGGTAGGCGAGTCGGATAATAGCCTAAGCCAATATAGCTTTTATTGACCTTGATTTTATCCGCCAACCCGCGCAACTTTGCCAAAGCATCATGCTCAGTCATACTGAGGGGTAAATCTAACTCTTTGCTAAGACGTACCGAAGCTGGCACCGTCTGTTCAATAAAGCTTGCCATGCTGTCAGCGCCGACGGCTTTTAGCATTGCTTCTTTTTCATCTTGGCTAATGCCAACATGACGATGAATAAATTCTGATGATTGGAATAAATCAGCAAATGATTGAAAAGACGGTTGACTCATTCAAGTTTCCTTTAGCGTCTGATAAAACATTGAAAAAAAATAGCAGGTTTTGCCATGGCTAACATGACAAACATCGGTTGAATGGATAAAAATCACACTTTAACGATATTACACCTTAACGATAAAGCGCTCACGCTCAAAACGGTATTGCTCACTATAGATACCACGCTCGTCGCGCTCACCGGCAGCAATCACCATACAAATATGCTGCTCTTCATTGAGGTCAAGCAATTTTTTGAGTTGTGGCTCATCAAATCCCCCCATCGGACAACTATCAAAACCGTGGGCACGCAAGGCGAGCATCAAATTCTCGGCAGCCAGTGAGGTGCTAATGAGTGCCCAGTTTTTGAGATCGTCAGCATCATAGATGGGGTCAACCATCGCACCTTTGACTTTGCGCGTGGCTTGCGTCAGCGCCCATTTGGCAGGAGTGAACACATTCATCACACCGCGCGTCATGGTCAGCGGAATAAGCTTGCCATAATAATCTTGCACAGGTTTTGGTACGGGTTTGACGGGAAAATACTTGATATTGTCTTTGGCATGTTGACGCCACGTGTCAGTACGAGCGACCACGACAATCAGCTTATTGGCGGTTTTTGCTGCATTTTGGCTCATACAATAGGTCACAGTTTTTTGGCGCTTTTCTTCAGATTCAATCACAAAAAATTGCCAAGGCTGTAAATTACTTGAGCTAGGCGCTAACATCGCCATATCGAGACAAGCATTGAGCACTTCATCACTGATGGGCGTTTTGGTAAAGCGTCGTACCGAACGGCGAGTGCTCACCACATCATAAAAACTGGCTTTTTTTGGGTCAGCAAGCGGGGTAAGTGTTGACATAGCAGCTCTCAAGTTAACAAAATAAAGGATGCATTACAGTTAATTGATAGGATAATAGACTAAGGTAATCAAGCGATTACCTTAGTGCTAGGCTCTATAACGACGATTAGATAAAAGCAATGAGATAAAGATAATTAAATACTATCTTGGTACTCGTCTGCGTCCATCAAGCCTTGGTAATCATCGGCATTGTCTGGTTTGATTTTAAAGAACCAACCTTCGCCATAAGGGTCTTCATTAATGGTTTCTGGCGCATCTACCAATGCTTCATTGACTGCTAGGATTTCACCAGCGATGGGCGCGTAAACATCCGAGGCAGCTTTTACAGATTCGACCACGGCAATTTCAGCATCCACGTCAACGTGTTCACCCACTTCAGGCAATTCAACATATACGATGTCACCGAGCAAATCTTGGGCGTGGTGAGTAATACCAACGGTGATAGTACCGTCTTCTTCTTGGCGTAACCATTCATGACTAGCCACATATTTTAAATCTGCTGGAATATTGCTCATAACTATTTTCCTCAAAGCGAAAGTAGGGGTGAAAATAAAAGGCTGTTAGCCAAGCAGTCACACTTGGCGCCTTTTTACTAAACATTTTTAAAAGCCTAATAATTTAACAAACATTTTAAAAGCTAAGTAATTTAATAAACTGAGTAACAAAAATTTGGTCGATACAATGTATATCGACCAAACTTAAAAACCAATTGAGCGGTTTAACCCATTCAACAAGTGAATCAGATTAAATAGCATTACACACAAAGTTATAATCACGACCTTGTGAGGTTACGGTTAACGCACCTTCTGCATTTTTAACGCCCCAATCATACATAGTAGTTTTGGTCGCATTTGACAAGGTATAGCGGTTACCCGAGCCTGATACATCTTGTTTTAATACCATCGCGGCTTGGTTTAGACCGAGCATTGGCGAGGTGATTTTTAAATTAGCGACATTGCTGCCGTTTTCTTTACCGTAGAACGCCACGACTTCAGTGTTGTTGTCACATTTAAAGGTTTGTGAATTTGCTTGAATTGCCAACACTTGAGACGGACTAGGCTGTGCTACTGGGGTTGAAGTACAGGCCGCCAAACTTGCCAAAAACGGTACAACAAAGAGTAATTTTTTCATGATTTTACCTTCTAAAGTAGGATGAATTTATTATCGGTTTTTCAAATTACGCCGACTAATTATTTGAATGTTGTTCATTAATAAGCGCTAAATCCATCATAACATGATAAAATCCTAGTTGAATTGTTTGTTGCCATTTCTAACAAACGGTAACGAAATGATACGTACTGGCGTCGGTGTACCCCGCAAATCAACCGTGGCTGCTGTATCCGTCGTCTTTGGAATACGGGCAATCGCAATCGATTGTTTTAGGCTTGGGCTAAAAGTGCCGCTAGTGATTACCCCAGTTTTGCCATTGTCTAGCGTGACCGTCATGCCTTCACGCAGTACCCCACGTGACTCTAGCACTAAGCCTACTTGCATGACGTCATTACCCCCAGCAATCGCTTGGTCTTGTTTGGCTTGCATAGCCTCACGACCCACGAAATTCCGATCATCTTTTACCGCTAACGTCCATGCCATACCGCATTCATACGGATTGATGGTTTCATCCATCTCATGGCCATACAAATTCATACCCGCTTCAAGACGTAATGTATCACGAGCACCTAAGCCTGCTGGGGCGATGCCATGGTCTTTGAGTAAGGTAAAAAATGCTGAGGCCTCGGCTTGTGGTAAAATGACTTCAACGCCATCTTCACCCGTATAACCGGTACGCGCCACAAACCAATCTGCGCCTTCGATGTCGGTCAAGTCTTTGCCCACAAAGGGTTTTAAGGTAGTTAGGCTATCTGCCCAATTTGGTTTGGCTTGGCTCAGTTTCTGCAGAGCATTGGGGCCTTGTACCGCAAGCATAGCAAGTTCTGGGCGCTCGGTAATGGTGACAGCAAAGTCTTTGGCGACTTTGTCAAACTGTGCCAAATCTTTATCACGGGTGGCGGCATTTGAGACGATACGATACTCAGTCTCTGCATCGTTCATGCGGTAAACGATTAAGTCATCAATCACACCGCCGTTTTCGTTTAGCATGGCAGAATAAAGCGCTTTACCGACAAATTTGAGTTTGGCGACATCATTGGCGAGCAGTTTTTGCAGCCAAGCTTTGGCGTCTTTGCCGGCGATGTCAGTCACGACCATATGGGACACGTCAAACATGCCCGCATCGGTACGCACAACGTCATGTTCTTGAATCTGTGAGCCATA
This sequence comes from Moraxella sp. CTOTU47616, assembly GCF_032017465.1. Taxonomy (NCBI): domain Bacteria; kingdom Pseudomonadati; phylum Pseudomonadota; class Gammaproteobacteria; order Moraxellales; family Moraxellaceae; genus Moraxella; species Moraxella sp. CTOTU47616. The sequence goes on along the minus strand of NZ_DALZPU010000002.1, from coordinate 374,716 downwards.
ATGGATAGGCAATTCCCAACCAGAGAAGTCAACGATTTTGCCGTTGCTATCGATATGGGATTGATAAAAAGGGGTGCGGTTTAAAGGCTTGTCTGTGGCTGACATGGCAAATCCTTGAGTGGGTAAAAATCAAATAACGGTTTGATGTTTTATTTGATGGTTTAATAGCGTGGGATAAAACGCTAAAGCCAAACATCGCACATCAATAGAGCACTAAAACTAATCCAACCTGATGTCGGTAGCTATCAGCCCTATCTGTCCTGTTACCTGAGATTTTCAATCGACTTATCAATTTCTTGTAGTATAGCTTATATTACACACAGACAAGTCAATCTTTTCCCCTTCGGTGGTATTGCAAAGCAATACACTCTCCAGATTTGTTATATTTTGATGCAGTGCATAACACTGCCAAAAATTACGATTCCAGTCCTTTGACCTGAGCGATTATAGGGTCTTTGCGCCTTCGGTGATGGTTTTGGTATTTCATAATTTGATGAAAAACAAAACAACATTCTCTCCTGAAATCTTCGGTTATTATGCTGGGTTTTTAACTTTTTGACAAGCAAATTTGCACAGATTTTATGACCGCCTGATGTTTTGGCAAGACTGCATTATGAGGATTATTGTGTTATAGCAAATAAAGCCAAAAGCAAGTATGATTAAAGCCATTGATGAACATGAAACTTTAAGTAGTTAAATAAAGTTAAATTGTTTAACTAAAGTGCTTAAATAATTTTTGTGGTTTTGGGTTAAATTTTTGCGTGCTGACCCCATTAAAAGCAGAATAATTTAGCCTTTAACATTTTGAATATCTTTGAATATTAACCCCAAATACCAAAAATTTTTACCAAAATTTATTAAAAGTTACTATAAACGTCAATTCTAACCTCGCTGAGGGCAAATTGGCTGATTGAGAACTGGTAGATGAGTTGGGTTGTTACCTTATAAAGATGGCATGATAACAGGAATAAAATAACGATGGACTTCATGAATATTTCGTTGATAGGCATTTTAACCAGTTTAGCAATGGGTGGCGCGTTGCCTGATGATAGCAAAACCCAACAGCAAGTGGCGCAAGTGTCGACTCATATTTTGCCAAATATTGCAGGACAGTGGCAGCTACGTCTTGATAAAACCGACGCTGCGCAGCCAAATTGCCAAGAGCGTTATAATTTTGGGCGCGATCAGCAATTTATCGGTTCAAGCGGTCAGGAATTTACGTATGGCAAATATTTGTATGCTGACACAGGCGATGGCTTACCTGCACTAGCGATTCAAACCCAATATGATAACAATGCAACAGACTGTTCTGGCAATCGCGTTGACCAGACGGGGGATATTTTGGTCGCTTATGTGAAACAGCAAGGCGAGCAGATGCAGTGGTGCAAGGACAGTCAAGGCACCCAATGTGCGATGACATTGTACCGTGTGTTACCCTAAATTTTTTACTTTTCTCTCTACATCCCATAGCGCTTGCAAAATTTGCCAGTGCTATTATTCCTGTTAAAACTTGCAACTAGTGTCAAATACTTATGATTCCACCTTTTTCAAGTGCCAATTCGCAGCAGCGTCTGATTAGTCCGATGGGGCGCTCAGAAGACCAAAATGACAATAATATCCGTCCAGCGTTACTCGCTGAATATATCGGTCAGCCTGTGGTCAAAGAACAAATGGGCGTGTTTATCAACGCCGCATTATCGAGAAAAGAAGCGCTCGACCATACCTTGATATTTGGACCGCCTGGACTGGGCAAAACCACACTCGCCAACATTATCGCCCGTGAGATGGGCGGTAATTTGCGCTCAACGTCTGGTCCTGTGCTTGAACGCGCGGGTGATTTGGCAGCGATGCTGACCAATCTAGAGCCGGGTGATGTGCTGTTTATTGATGAGATTCACCGGTTAAGTCCGATGATTGAAGAAATCTTGTATCCTGCGATGGAAGATTTTCAGCTTGATATTATGATTGGCGAAGGACCTGCTGCACGCTCCATAAAGCTTGATTTGCCGCCTTTTACTTTGGTGGCTGCGACCACGCGAGCAGGTTTGTTGACCTCGCCACTGCGTGACCGTTTTGGTATTGTACAGCGATTGGAGTTTTATAATGTGGAGGACTTAACGACCATTGTCACAAGATCGGCTGGATTGCTTAACGTGCCTATGACCAAAGAAGGAGCAGTGGAAGTCGCTAGACGTTCGCGCGGTACACCGCGTATTGCCAATCGCTTGCTACGCCGCGTACGTGACTATGCCCAAGTTAAAGGCGATGGCACCGTCACTGCTGAAATTGCGCATAGCGCACTCGATATGCTCGCAGTTGATAAACGCGGGCTTGATAATCTTGATAGACGCTATCTTGAGATGCTAGAGGAGCGCTTTAATGGCGGGCCTGCGGGGGTTGAGTCAATCGCAGCCGCACTTGCTGAAGATAGAGGCACGCTTGAAGATGTGATTGAGCCGTATCTGATTCAGCAAGGCTATATCGTACGCACCGCACGGGGGCGGATGTTGACTTAGTTTTTTGAATTTTTGCTAATAAAAAACCCCTTACATTGTGTAAGGGGTTTTCACATTAGATGGGAAATAAATTATGGTAATGGCGCTATACATTTTCCATCGTTGTTAATTTTAATGACATTGGCATACGCAAATGGACTTTTCCAATTTGGTCTAATAGTAAAGTCTGTAACGTCAGAAACAAGTACAGGGAATTCAATTCTTTGTAATTGGTTTCTCGATTCTGTGCCGTCCACCTTAGTTGACACTGTCAGTTTGGCAGTAAACCAGCTTGCTGTATCTTTTGGATAACGTAATTTGAAATCTAATTTACCAGTGTTATCAGTAACTAGTGTTGCAGTACCATCACCACTGAGGGCAACTGGTGTACCATCACGACTGAGCAGCGTTACAGGATTAAATGGATCTAACTTACCATTGTTATTGACATCCTCAAAGATATCTAATATACCATTGTTATTGATGTCTTCAGATTGGCAAGTAATCTCATCTAAGTTAGTGGCATATCTTAGTGATGTTGTATCAATTTTCATTAAGCTACTATCAGTAAAGTTGCGATAATACTGAAGAGCCCAATATTGAGTACCACTGCTATTCGTGAGAACCGTAAATTCACCACCTCTATAATAATCTGGTGATATAGCGATAGAAACAGGTTGATTTACTGCAGGTTTACCAAGGCTATTTACCACATAGAGCGAGCCATCTTTAAAATAATAGACTGGATCATTTAAGGTGGTATCTAATTTGTCAGCTAGGCTTACACCGATATAAGAAGCTTGGTTTTGCACTGTCAAACTCGTATCTGTTGTTTGTGGACCTACATCTGCATTAGTGTTACCAATACGAACATTTTTTACCGTAGAACGTATGGTCACACCGTTTGTTTGTGTCGGAATTTTGCCAGAAAAATAACTGATAGTCGCAAGTCCACTATCATCCGTTAGAGCATAGCTACTGCTAATTCTACCGCCTGATGCATCTTTAATTAATGAGAACTCAACAATTGCATTTCTAATCGGTCTATCATCACCATCTTTAACGGTTGCGGTAATTTTTGCTTCGCCATTCGTGTTGACAATACTGATATTTGGATTTAGGAATAGTTTACGTACATCTTTAGAGATGAATGTAACATTATCCGTTTTTAATTCAATAGCCTTATCTGTTTCAAATTTGATAGTTGCACTACCAGCCACATTAGAATTAATGGTTAATTGAGCTTTCCAATCACCAGCAGAATCAATAATAACAGGAACAGCAATACGAGTCCCCGTTTGTGTTCCCTGAATTAATGTACCTTTAGTCGTTGAAACATATATTACAGGGCTTACAGCATTATTAAAATTAGCTGAAGTGATAATAGCCTTTGGTACATTTAATGTAACAGCATGTGAATCAGTAACTGATACCTCGTTGTTAATAGCTTCATCACCTTTAATAACACTAGTAGTATTGTAGACAACCATTGCAATATTGGCTGAGTTAACTTTGGTTAATGTATAGATATCATTAAAGACTTGATAAGTAGATAAAGCAGTATCACGAACACGTAAAGAAAGGTTTAACTTGCCATTATTGTCAGTTGAACCTAATTCAGAGACGATTTTATTTAATGTATACTGACCTACTGTATCAGTACTAATGGTTGCTAAAACTGTCGATGGATCAGCGCTATTAAATAACTCAAGTTCTGTATTTGCAATTGGTTTTTCAACACCATTCACTACTTGCCCAGTTACTAATTTGCCACTGAGTATCACAGTTTCACTGTCATTTACAGAAGTTTTAGATGCCGTAGGATTGCTGACTTTTGTACCTGTTATTTTAAATACTAGCTCTTGTTCTTGTTGTTTATAAACACCGTCATTGACGATGACTTTAATTTTACCTGTATGGTCGAGTTTTGATGCTAGACCAATATCAGATTGTACTAAGTCAACAATAACTAACCCATTTGCATCTGTGGTAAGCTGAGAGGTTTTGTTAAATGATAATCCTTTATCGATACCATCAACCATTTGTAGCTGAACAGGAATACCTGCTTTGATACCACCATTAACGTCGGTCACTCTTATCGTTAAGGTTGAAGAATCATTAGCTGTAGTCAAAGTCTGTTTTGATGGACTAACAAATAGCTTGTAGGCTTCAGTATTGGCATTGCTTGTTGCGCTGCGGACGGTAGTAGTACCCACAGACACACCAGATTGGGCAGTGACGACTAAACCATTTTGTAAAGCAGTCGTTGCCTTGGCAAGTTCTTTGATTTCAACTTCAATGGTTGCTTCACCATTGGCGTTGGTATTGACAACTGCACCTGTGTTATTGACCAAGCCAGAATCCGTTGGGACTTTGAAGCTGACTTGCGCATTTGGCACGACAGCCCCATTTTTATCCATCGCAAGTGCTGTGACTTTGACTTTTGAGCCAAAAGCCAATTGAATTGCTGAATCACTGGTTAATAGTAATGTATTGACGCTATTTGCCGTAATGGCTCCTTGGGTTCTTAAGGTTACCGTTGAGCTAGTGATAGCACCGGCAGTTGCTTTAAATGATAGACCACTAGTTTGTAGATAATATTTTTGATCTGGGGTAAGCGCACCGACTTTGAAGGTTAATACCGCTTCACCATTGGCATCGGTGGTTGCCTGAAGAGGGGTGGTATTAGTTATACCCGTTGCAGTTGCCGAATCCAATAGCGTAAAGCTGACAGGCATGTTCGCTAAGCTAACGTTATTTGTATCTCTTACTTGCGCGGTTACATTGATGGTGTCGCCAGTGTTGGTTGTCAATGTGTCCTTGTCTGTAACTAAATTAACTTTAGCGATATCTGCAACAGTTGCTACTTTAATAGATTTTAAAGTAACGGCAGTAGCGGTCTTAGCGTTTGAAGATGCATTTACCGTAAAGCCTTCAGCTAGTTTAGCTTTTTGGGCTGTGGTCAAAGAAGCGTTGACAGCAAAAGTCATCACTGCTTGGCCTGAACCATTCGTATTAGGAGAAGAACTGGCTATGGTTAGTCCATAATCAGCGAGTGTGGGATAACTAAATGCGACAGGTGCATTGCTAACAGGTCTGCCATCTTTACCAAGCGTTGTTGCGGTTATACTAAACTGAGCGTTAGGCGCTAAAGAGATTGTATCAACGCTCGGGGTTAAGCTAATTGAGTTTACTAAACTTTCAGCTGTTTCATTTTTAGCCGTCAAGCTTGCTTGGGCAAATTTACCATTAGAAGATGCATTAACGGTGAAGCCTTCGATTAATTTAGCTTTTTGAGCAGTAGTCAGTGAGTTTACTGTGAAAGTAACAGTAGCTTGACCAGATCCATTCGTAGTTGCCGAAGAATTTGCTACCGTCAGTCCGTATTCTGCAAGTGTTGGATAAGTGAAGGCAATAGGCGCATTACCAATAGGTTTGTTGTCTTTATCATTAGTCGTTACAGTTAATGTGAATGTTGAACCAGTAGTTAAGGGAATAGAGTCCACATTAGGGGTTAGAATAATAGAGTTAACTAAGCTTTCAGCGGTAACCGAACCACTATTGGTATCAAGGTTATCAACACCTTTAAAGGTTGGTCTATTTGACGCTTTTAAATCAATATCTCTATCAATAAAGGCATCAACTTGGAAACCATTTTTTAGATCTTCTCTTTTATCTAAAGACATGACTTGCAAAGTAATTGTAGCAATACCTCTATCATCAGTATTTACAGTAGAGCCAGAAAGATTATAAATACCTAGACTTGGTAAATTTGATAAATCAAAAGTAACAGGTACATTTTTTAAAGCGCCGCCTTTACTGTCAGCGACAAATGCACTTACTGTAATTTGCGTACCTACCTCAAGTTTGAAGTTTGCATTGGAGGGAGAAAGCATAAGTGAACGGGCATCGTTAATAACATTAGTTATTTCAGTAGATATAGAGGGTGCAGCACCAGTTAAGCTAATTGTTCCATTCGTAATGGCTTGCTTGGTATTGGTTGGTTTCACACTAATTGAAAGTTTATCACTGTTTGCTTTTAAATAAGCGGTTGCTTTTGCCAAATCTTTAATTTGCAGTTCAATCGCTGCTTCACCATTGGCATTGGTGGTAATAGGTGTTGGTGTAATGACATAGATTCCGCTTGTCGCTGGGTCTGGAATGGTTGCATCGACAATTACACCTTCTACAGGTTTACCACTTTTTAACGCATTAGCAATAATTGTAAACTTTTCGTCTTGTTTAAGAATGAAAGTATCAAAAGATTTGGTGATAGTGATACTATCAACATCTTTAACATTAGTAGTGGGAGTTGTGGTACCCCCATTACTTTGACCTGGATTCGAAGGCGGCGGCAATGTATCATTACCGCCACCACCGCCACAACCAGCGAGGGCAAGTGCGGTCGTCAATGCCGAGAGTTGAAAGGACTTGATTAGGTTGGTAGAGATAGCCATAAAGTTATCCTAGAGAAAGTAAGTAAGGCTGCTAAATAAATCGATAGAGATAAATAGAATCAGAAAAAATTACCAATTTCTCGATGAGCAGAAAATGTTACGTGATTGATGCTAAAATATAATTTTTGATGTTGTCTACTTTACTAAGTTTGCACAAAAGTTACAACAAATTCTAATCATAATTTGATGAATTTAATCGAATTGAAATGGTAAGGTATCAACAAGATTTCTAAATTTAACGCTATTTTTTTAGAGGGCGTATAAAGAAGTTGCCCTGCAGCTACGATATCGCTAAAAACTCACTAACCATCCCAATGCCAAAAAATGTAAATTAAGTGACGAAATATGCTGTCAAAAAATCCTTCAACGCCTTGTAATATCATTGACCATATATCGTTATATCATTTTTGGGCAAACGCTCTGCCGCCATTGCTACCGATAGTCGCAGATGGCTCACACGTATCAATTTGTTATCTAAAAAAAGTGGTGCCTGAGCTATTAAAAGTCGTGCTTTATCAGTTATCGGCAAAAATTCAGCAAAATCCGTCATTAATCCATCAAACTTTGCCGCAGGTAACAGATAAAACTAGTTTTACCCCCGAATTTTTCACTACATTATTTACAAAAAATTTGACTGAAAACGGCATTAATTTTGTAACCCTAAAACAACTGTCTAAAAAAAGCGCATCGATTTTTGAGCAGTGGTTTGATGATGAAACCCAAAAAACGATGATTGCCGGCGTGCTACTGGAAAAAACCCATCTGCCCTTAGATAAGCTGTTAACTATTTGGCAAACCATCACTGCATTGGCGTCGATAAATTTGGCAGATATAATAAGTTCACTACAAAACACCATAGACTCAGCGCAGATTACTGAGTGGCTTGCGATGCAGCCGGTTTTTTTTATGTCGCCAGAAGATACGGGGCTGATAAATGCACTGGGTTTTAGGCGTGCTGTCAGTTTTCAAGCAATACAACAACAGCAATTAACATGGTCAAAAATTCAAAATATTACTGATTTGCCTGCCTATCAACAGCATATTGTCCAGCAAATGACTATTTATAAAGCGTCCAATTTTTTTAACATTGCACCAATAACCATCCCGCAGGCTCACTTTAATCAACAGGTGATTTCAAAAGGCAATCGTCAAATAAGTAAAGCGGTGACGTCAAACGCACAAACAGCCAGCAGTATTTTTGCCAAACCGCAAGTTCGCAAACCCGCTGATTGGATAGATAAGCTACAAAAAAATTGGATTGCGACCGCCACCGTATTATCTGTCACCGTTTTTGGCGGGGCAGGCGCGTTGGTGAGCGTCAAAGATAAGCCCGCCGCCACCCAACCCTCAGCAAAAATGTCAGTGGCACATCCGGTTTATCACGATGTGGCGATAGTAAAAGTCGCCTCTGTAGCGGCTAAGACTAATCCGATTACAATGACTGAGCGTGGCAAAAAAGCAGCTATCTCTGAACTACAAGAGAATAATAAACCACGAGATAATCACAAATCACAAGATAATAAGCATTCAGCGCAAGCTGAAAAAGCACGAGATACGAAAAAATCCGACACAAAGCAGCCTAACAAAGAGCGCAAAAAAACAACTAGCCCTGATTTTGGCAATGACTCTAACCTTGATTCTAGCCCTAACTCTAGAAATAATGCTAAAACAGATAACAAAAAAGCTAACTTAATGACCAAAGGCGACAAGAAACCCTCTGAAAAAGCTGCTAGCGCCAGCAAAAAATCAGCTGCTAACGATAAAACTGTAAAACAAAAATCGCCACAAAAAGCGCAGAAAGCCTCATCAACAACAACCGCCACTGACAAAAAATCCGCTAAAAAGCCTGACAAAAAAGCAAATAACACGATGGATAATAAGGCAGATGACAAAGCGAATAACAAAGTAAACAATAACGCGAATAAAAAACCTAGCAATAAATCCAAAACCCATTAATACCGGCATAAAAACTAACTGGCATAAAAACGACATAAACTGACGTATTATTTGTCAGATTACTTGGCTTACGAATATTTTCATGTCGTTTTTTGCCTAAAACTGCTATGATGCACAAGTTTTTCAACGCTTCAGTTATCGGTTTTTGACGTTGTTTTTTAAGGCACTCTCAAAACTGTTCGAGGAAATCATGAGCGCAGCGACTGCATCTATCAATACTTTTACTATTACTGCCCCTGATGACTGGCATATTCATTTACGGGACGGGCAGGCGCTTGCCACGACGGTGCCACATGCTGCGGCCAATTTTCGCCGCGCCATTTGTATGCCAAATTTGGTGCCGCCCGTCAAAACAGCCGCTGATGCTATCGCTTATCGTGAGCGTATTTTGGCGCGAGTGCCCAATGACAGTATCTCCCAGCAATTTGAGCCATTGATGACGCTTTACTTGACCGAGTCACTGACGGCAGAAGACATCGAAGCCGCCGTTAATTCAGGGGTAGTAAAAGCAGTCAAGTTATATCCTGCAGGTGCGACCACCAATTCTGCGGATGGCGTGAGCCATATCAATCATTGCACCGATGTATTTGCCAAGATGGAAGCGTTGGGTTTGCCGCTGTTGGTTCATGGCGAAGTGACGCACCATCATATTGATATTTTCGACCGTGAAAAACGCTTTATTGATGAAGTGATGGTCAATCTCATTGATAAATTTCCAAAATTAAAAATCGTTTTTGAACACATCACCACTAGTGATGCCGCTGACTTTGTGTTGTCACAGGGCAAAAATGTCGCAGCGACGATTACCCCGCAGCATTTACTGTTTAATCGTAATCACCTGCTGGTGGGCGGGATTAAACCGCATTTTTATTGCTTGCCGATTTTAAAACGCCAAAGTCACCAAAAAGTATTACTTGATGTGGCAACCAGTGGTAATCCCAAATTCTTTATTGGCACTGACTCTGCGCCCCACGCGACGCATACCAAAGAAAATGCTTGCGGTTGTGCAGGCTGTTACAGTGCATCGATTGCGCTGCCCTTGTATGCGCAAGCCTTTGAAAGCGTGGGCAAACTTGATAAGTTAGAAGGCTTTACCAGTATTCACGGGGCAAAATTTTATGGCTTGCCTATCAATAGTGATAAAGTGACCTTGGTGCGTGAAGCATGGCAAGTCCCCGAGCATTATCCTTATCTTGACGGTAAGGATTTGACCCCGCTGATGGCTGGACAAACGCTGGACTGGAAAGTGATGCCATTTAATTTAGCCGTATGATTGTTCACCCTTTATTTTTTCTGTTTTTTCCGCAAGGTAACGTATGACCGCCACAACTGAATCGATGACTATTGCCAACCGTTTTCGCAATTACTTGCCCGTGGTGGTGGATGTAGAGACAGCAGGGTTCAATCCAAAAACCGATGCCTTGCTTGAGATTGCCTGTATTCCAATTTTGATGGATGATACCGGGCGTTTTTACCCAGGTGAGGCGGTCAATGCCCATATTGAGCCGTTTGAAGGGGCAAATCTTGAAGCGCGCGCCCTGCAATTCACCGGTATCAATCCGCATAGCCCGATGCGAAAAGCCATTGCCGAAGATGAAAAAACCGCCATTCGCCGTATTTTTAAATATTTAAAAACGGTGCGTCAATCGACCCAATGTACCAAATGTATTTTGGTAGGGCATAATGCGCATTTTGACTTGGGCTTTTTAAATGCTTTAATTGAGCGTACCAATAGCAAAAATCAAAGCCAATTTCACCAGTTTTCCGTGTTAGATACCGTCACCTTATCCGCGCTTGCGTTTGGTCAAACGGTACTGGCGAGAGCGTGCAAACTCGCTGGACTAGAATTTGATGGCAATGAAGCGCATTCTGCCTTATATGACACCCAAAAAACGGCTGAATTATTTTGTTATATCTTAAACAATTATCCGCTGCTGACACCAAACTTGGCGAGCGATGAGGCTAATGATGAGGAGCATGATGAGCGTCAGGATAGCGATGACGAGGTCGTACTAGTGCCATCTGACGACCCAACGGATGGCTAAATTTTTTTAAATACTGTGATTGGGATATTTAACCTTGTTTAACATCCAAATCACGGCATTCATCCAAGTCTTTAAACTTTAACTGCCACAAATATCAGTATCATGAATATAATCAGCGCCGCAGTCGCAAGCGCCATTTTTTTGCCATAGCTAGTATCCTCGCGTTGGGTTTGCTTGAGTAATGACAGGGTGGCAATACCTTGTGAAATTCGTATGGCATCAGGGTGACCATGTGCCGCAGCCAGCTCTAGCCAGTATTTGCCCATCTCTCTATCTTGCTCGACCCCATGTCCTGCATAGTAGAGTTTACTGAGTAATTTCTCCGCGCGATTGTCTTGTTGCGAGGCTGCTTGTTGCAACAATAGCAAAGCTTGTTGGGAGTTTTGAGAAATCTTGAGTAAGTGATTGCCTTCAAATAGCCACAGCGCTCGACGCAGCAATGCATCAGCAAGACCATTCTCGGCAAATTCATCAATTATTTGTACGGCTTTTGACAAATTATCTGCTGATAGAGTGTTTTCGATTACATTTTCTTCGAGTACATTATTTTCTAATGCATTGATTTCTAATACGTTGCTTTTTAATAAATTGTCCCTTGATTGCGCTGCTTGAATCAGCGCAACCGCTTTTTCATACATTGCTCGGTTTTGCTCTGTCAGATTTGACTCAAGCCATTGAATGGTCTGCAAATCCTGTGCAAGCTCGCCAAAAATCGCATGTTTGTTGACCACTGCCTGTGATTCGGCAATGGATTTGCGCTGATTGAGCAGTCCTTCATGCAGTGTGGGATTGAGTAGCGCGGCTTCAACCTCTGCCTGATAGCGCGCAACTTCCTCTGCTTGGCGCTGCTGTTCTTCAAGTTGCTTTTGCTGTTCAATTTGTTTGGCTTGGGCTTTTGCTTGCGCAATGACTTGGCGATTTGAGCGTGTTTTTGATGGGATTTTGCGGGTTAGCGATTGAGAAGTAAGGGGGTTTTTGATCGAAGTGGGCGGCACCGATGACGCCGTTTTTTTAGCCATGCGCACAGATTTATCAGTAGCAGGGGTGACATTTTCCAATACCGCTTCATGATTACTGGGCCTATCCATCATGTTGGGTGCATCAATCACCGGGGTGATTTGCATTACTGTTTGGCTAAAATCTGGCACCTCGGCAAAGTCAAACCGATAAATTTGCGGCAATGCCACACCGTCATCGGCTGTCATCTCATTGGGATATTTACGATCAATCAGCGGATTGTCTTCATCGGTGATAAATTTGGGATGAGAGAAGCGAGATGCAATCATGGTGTTGGATAAATGTTGATAGTGATGTCATTATAGAGGACAAATAAGCGAAAGTAAAAAAACCAAAATCATAAAAAACCATAAAAAAGGACAGCATCACTGTCCTTTTTTCATTGTCCTTTTAATGGCAATTTAACGCTGACTTGATTGTAATAGCGCTGTTATTTTGCAGGTGTTATTGGGCAATGGTTACAGGCGTTTTTGATTGTAATTCTTCAAACGTGACACCGTCTGCCAGCTCAACCAGTTTTAGACCGTTATCGGTCACATCCATGATGGCTAAATCAGAGATGATACGATTCACCACTTTTTTGCCTGTCAGGGGGAGCGTACATTCAGCCAATACTTTTGGCTCGCCATGTTTGTTGGTATGTTCCATCAATACAATCACGCGTTGAACGCCTGCGACCAAGTCCATCGCGCCGCCCATGCCTTTGACCATCTTGCCAGGAATCATCCAATTGGCAAGATCGCCACTGTCTGAAACTTCCATCGCCCCTAAGATGGCAAGGTTGACTTTACCGCCACGAATCATGGCAAATGATTGTGAGCTTGAGAAAAAGCTCGCACCGGTCGCTGTGGTGACGGTTTGTTTACCTGCATTGATTAGATCTGGGTCAACTTTATCAGGTGTTGGGAATTCATCAATCCCAAGCAGCCCATTTTCTGATTGTAGCCAAACGTTGACGCCTTCTGGAATATAGTTCGCCACTAAGGTTGGCAAACCGATACCTAGATTGACATAAAAGCCGTCCTGTAGTTCTTTAGCGGCTCTTTGTGCCATTTGTTCACGAGTCCATGCCATGGTAATCTCCTTATATCCTAGTTTGTCTGTTCTTTGGTCGTCACTTTTTCGATGCGTTTTTCTGGGTTGGCATTGACCACGATGCGATGCACATAAATACCCGGCAAATGAATTTGGTCAGGGTCTAGCTCGCCAGTTTCCACCAATTGCTCAACTTCGACAATGGTGACTTTACCTGCCGTGGCGACATCTGGGTTAAAGTTTCGCGCCGTTTTGTTGAACATTAAGTTGCCCGCTTTATCCGCTTTTTGGGCTTTGACCAGTGCCACATCAGCGACTAATGAGCGCTCAAGGATATATTGACGACCGTCAAATTCACGTTCTTCTTTACCTTCAGCAATTTGGGTGCCTACGCCAGTGGCGGTAAAGAACGCAGGGATGCCCGCACCCCCTGCACGCAATTTTTCTGCCAGCGTCCCTTGTGGGGTCAATTCCACTTCCAATTCACCCGATAAAAACTGACGTTCGAATTCTTTGTTTTCACCCACATACGACGCAATCATTTTTTTGACTTGGCGAGTCTCTAGCAATAATCCTAAACCAAAACCATCGACACCAGCGTTATTGCTGATACAGGTCAAATCTTTAACGCCGCTATCTCGCAAGGCTTCAATCAAAGCTTCGGGAATACCACACAGACCAAAACCACCCACCGCAATCGTTTGTCCATCTTTGATGACGCCTTCAAGTGCCGCAGCTGCGCTGTCATATACTTTGCTGGTCATACATTCACTCCTTGTCGCTAACCAATGTTGTTAATATTATTTACCAAAAATAAAAATCACGCTCAAACCTAAAAATTCCAAAACGAAACAAATTGTATCATTATAGAATTTATATAACAAATTTTGTCTTAAGTAAATCACATTGCATGAATTTTTGCAAAAAGTAAACCCAGTTTTTCGCAAAAATAGGGCATAAAAAAAGGCATACTAGGGATGCCTTAAATTTATCAATTTTTAACAGTCAATTTTTTATCGATTGTCTAGTCATCATTGGCAGAGCGGGTGATGCGTTTGGCGTTGGAGTTGACCGTTTTGGCTTGTCCGTCAATGGTCGTGCCAAATTTACCGCCGTTGTTATTTTTGCTACCAAAGCCCCCGAACGGATTTTGTCCGCCCATACCACCAAATGGATTTTGACCGCCAAACGGGTTTTGTCCACCCATGCCGCCAAGACCCCCTAAGCCACCCATTTTTGAGGGATCCATACCACCCATTTTGCTTGCCATCATTTGCATCAATTTTTCTGGGTTTTTAGTGGCATAGTCTTTGGCAAAGGCTTTAAACTTATTTTGTACCGCGGGTAATAACACAATAAGTGCCGCAATATCACTTAAAATACCTGGCAGTACCAACAAGATACCTGCCACCGCAAAAGCAATCGCTTTAACCACGGAATTTTCATTGGGACGCATGGCAGGGTTAAGCATGGCAGCTTGCGCTTGTCCAGCCATCGGTTTTAAGGTGGCTATGCCTTTTTTAATGAGTGCGGCACCCACAAAGCCAGCCACGACAAACCACAAAAACACCCACCAGCCACTGACAAATTGTGCGATTAGATACCAAACTAGCATCTCAATAATCAACCAGACAATGGCAATCCCAACTATATTTCCCATGAAAATACGATTCCTAAATTGTGAATAAACTATAAAGATATAAAGAACAAACGATGAATCATTAACCAATGCAATAATGATGGGGGTAATGCATAAAACTATCAAATAGTTTTTTGAAATTCAGCAATTTTTTCGTTAAATTTTTGATAAATGCTATAATTTGACTATATTTTTAGCTTCGACTGCATTTTTAGTAAAGTTGTTTTGTGGGTATCTTTTTTTATGAGCATGTTTTACGAGCATCTTTTATGAGCATCTTTATTGGTATTGACCCAGGCTCGCGTCTGACAGGCTATGGCATCATTCGGTTGAGTGGGGATAAACTTGAACATTTGGATGCAGGCACGATTCATGCTTACAGCCAAGGGGAAACCATGCCCGAGCGGCTCAAGCGGATATTTGATGGGATTAGCCGTATCGTTGAGCATTATCAAAAATACACCAATGAACCCATGACCGCTGCCATCGAGCAAGTATTTATGGCATCAAACCCCGACACCGCGCTCAAGCTTGGGCAGGCGCGGGGTGCAGCGATTGCCGCTATGGTTGCCAAAGATTTGCAAGTAGCTGAATATACCGCACGGCAAATCAAACAAGCGGTATGTGGCTATGGCGCGGCAGACAAAGAGCAGATTCAGCTTATGGTCATGCGCTTGTTGAGCCTTGAGATACAGCCGCAAGCGGATGCGGCAGATGGGTTGGCGTGTGCGATTTGTCATGCCTATCATAGTCAGACACTGAATAAATTGCTCGGTGGGGCAGCGGTAATCGCTGGTCAAAGCGCAGGTGGACGCTCAAAGAAAAAAGGGCGCTGGCGCTTGACCGAAGTTGATTTGGGTAATTTAAGTTAAAAGATAGGTTAAAAGTTAGGTTAAAAGGCAGTGGGTAAACGAATCTCAAGAAAATTTTTATATCCCACAAGGCTTTTGATGGGTTTAGACTTCTTTGTCAGCACAAAAATCGCTACAATGGCATCTTTTGAAAATTGAACACAAGAAGTACCTCATGAGCCAACTAGCCACTGCAACTTTATTGATTAAATGCCAAGACCGCGCAGGTATTGTGCAAGCTGTATCCGAATTTTTTTATCGTTATGGCGCCAATATTATCAGCCTTGACCAATACTCGACTGAGCCCGAAGGCGGTCAATATTTTATGCGCCTTGAAATGGCTATCAATGATTTAGACAATATCATCGACAACATGAAAGGCAGTTTTGAGCATACCGTCGCTCGCATCTATCAAATGGAATGGAAACTATTTGATAATAGTAAACGTAAAAAAGTGGCGATTTTGGTGTCCAAATATGACCATGCGCTACTTGATTTGCTGTGGCGCTGGCAACAAGGGCAACTAGATTGTGAGATTACCTGTGTCGTCAGTAATCACCATGATTTGCGCCAAGCGGTAGAAAATTTTGGTGTGCCATTTCATCAAGTGACTGTAAGCAAAGACAACAAAGTACAAGCAGAAGCCGAGATTCAAGCGCTGGTAAAAGACTGTGATTTGTTGGTGCTGGCGCGCTATATGCAGATTTTGTCCGCTGAATTTACCGCCGCTTGGCACATGAAAATTATCAATATTCACCACTCATTCTTGCCAGCCTTTGTCGGTGCTGATCCATACCGCCAAGCGTATGAAAAAGGCGTCAAACTGATTGGCGCCACCGCGCATTATGTCACAGCTGACCTTGACCAAGGACCGATTATTGAGCAAGACGTGCACCGTGTCAGCCATCGCCACCATGTGGCAGAATTGCGGGCGATTGGACAAGATGTCGAGCGTAGCGTGCTGACCCGTGCCGTGCGTTGGCATCTACAAAACCGTGTGATTGTCACAGGCAATAAAACGGTGGTATTTAACTAATTTTTCATCTGTTATGTGTTGTCATTGCAGCTTATCTTGTTATTAGGGCGTAGTTTTTACGCCCCTCTTCCGACTATAAAAATAATCTACCTGTGGTAGTCCTATGCCGTTATCAAAGTCGCCAGCGCCACGATCCAACACTCGTATGACCCACTATAAAACCTTGGGCTTACTGCTCACCTTATACTTGGCTCAAGGCTTGCCCGCAGGATTTATCACCCAAGCCTTGCCAGCGATTTTACGTGAATACAAAGTCTCACTGGTTGCCATTGGTTGGTCGGGGCTGATTTTGGTACCTTGGGGGCTTAAATTCCTGTGGGCTACTGTCGTGGACGGCTATTATTCACAGAAAATCGGACGCGCCAAAAGCTGGATTTTGCCGATGCAAGGGCTATCGATTGTCATACTGATTGCGGTGGCATTTTTTGAACCGCATAATTTGGCACAAACCAGTTCGGTGATGACATTGTATGGGATGTTATTTACCTTAAGCCTCATTGGGGCGACACACGATGTGGCGACCGATGGGCTAGCAACCCGTTTGCTTAAAGCGGCTATGGCGCCCAAAGAACCGCTGACCCATGATATGCCTGTGCCTAATCTTGATTCGGTGAATCAAACGACCAATCACCATCATCGCCAAAGCCAAGGCAATGCCGTACAAGTCATCGGCTATCGGCTGGGGCTGATTATCGGTGGCGGTGTTTTACTGATGCTGTTAGAACAATGGGGCTGGCGTAATAGTTTTCTTGCCATGGCGGCTTTGGTGGCAATGAATACCGTGCCCATTGTGTTTTTTAAAGAGCACGCCAACACCTCGGTTATACCTTCCAAAAAACAAGTACAGGCAGAAAAATCTGGCAGTTTTAAGGCACTAAAAAATTACCTGAGCCACCATTATCAATATTTTTGGTCATCGCGGGAGATGCTGGCTTGGCTAGGGGTGTTATTGACCTATAAAATTGCTGATGGCATTTCAAGCGGTATGGTCAAACCGATGATGGTTGATGTTGGACTCAACTTGCAGCAAATTGGCTTTTGGGCAACTATTTTGGGCTCGGCTGCCTCAGTCGCTGGGGCAGGGGTCGCCACAATTTTGATGAAACGACTCACTCGCTTTACGTCACTGCTGTATTTCAATCTTGCTCAAGCGCTGACCACAGGGTTGTATGGGTTGGTCGCTTATGGGTTTTATCATCAGTTACTGACTGATTTTTTGTGGCTCTATGTCGTCAATGCACTGGAGCATTTTTGTGCATCGTTGGCGCTGATTGCGATGCTCACGACCATTATGCATTATTCACGCCCTGCCAATGCGGGGAGTGATTTTACCGTGCAGGTTTGTCTATTGACGGTGTTGGGCGGCTCAGCGCATTTTGCCAGCGGCTATATGGCGCATTTTTTGGGCTATCAATGGCATTTTTGGGTGAGTATGCTAATTGGTTTTGTTTGTCTTACACCAATAATTTACTGGCATAAATTACAAAGTAATGAGAAATAATTTCATTTTTAATTGATTTTTGATATTTTTGACCATATTATCTATTTATATGATAGATTAGAAAATATAGATAGAGCGGAGGGGATATGGCGAAAACATTTTGGCTGAACCAAAAATTTAATATCAATTTACCCATTTGGACGTTATTGTTGCCAAGTATTGCCGCTTTAGTGCTTGCGGTGCATTTGATTTGGCATCCCTCGGGTATCATCATGAATACCGTGACGGCGATTTTTTTGATGGGGTCAGTTTTTGCTGCTGTGCATCACGCTGAGGTGATTGCTCACAAAGTGGGTGAGCCTTTTGGTACGTTGGTTTTGGCATTGGCGGTCACCGTGATTGAAGTGGCACTTATTTTGGCACTCATGAGTAGTAGTACACCCACCGATGCCGCCGTGCTTGCCCGTGATACGGTATTTGCAGCAGTGATGCTGATTTGTAACGGGATTATTGGTATTTGCCTGTTAATTGGTGGTATCAAAAATTATGTACAGCGTTATAGTTTGCATGGCAGTAAAGCGGCAATTAGTGTGTTATTGGCGATTGCATTAATCGTATTTATTTTACCCAATTTTACCACCTCTGCTGCAGGCGGTTTTATGATTGGTGCTCAGCTGCTGTTTGTAGCGATTTGCTGTTTGATTTTGTATGCCGCGTTTATCTTTACCCAAACCATTCGTCACCGTGATTATTTTATTGCCGACGGTGTAGATGATCAGCATCACAGTGATAATGCGCTAACCACGGCGATGAGTGTGGGATTTTTGTTTTTCAGTTTGGTGACGGTCGTGGGTCTTGCTAAGATGTTGTCGCCTGCGATGGAAGCGGCGCTGCTGGCGATGGGTATGCCAAAAATCGTGTTAGGGATTATCATTGCTGCCTTGGTACTGTTGCCTGAATCTATTGCCGCGTTAAAAGCTGCCTACAACGACCAGCTGCAAAACAGTTTAAATTTGGCGTTAGGCTCGGCTTTGGCGTCCATTTCGTTGACAATTCCTGTTATCGCGCTTTATTCAATCTTCACAGCAACGCCCGTCATGTTTGGGTTGTCCGCCAAAGAAGGGCTAATGCTGGTCATTACGCTGATGATAACCATCAATACTTTAAGTACCGGGCGCACCACTTTTTTACATGGCATCATCCATTTGGTCATGTTAGCCACTTTTGTGTTTTTCTCCATTATTCCCTAACCCTAAAGGAATAAATGGCATAGAAAATTGGCGTAATAAATGACGTAATAAATAAATGAAAGGATACTTGCAATCAGTAACATTCTTTTACTAAATACTTATGCTCATCAATTTAAGTTTTTGCTAATCTAGAGGGCAACTAGAATAACGTCATAATTAACACGATTATCGTTGTAGTGATGTGAGGTCGTTCTAGTCATTTGAGGTGTTGAAACGATTATTTAGGCGTTTCAACAAACTATACATTAAAAAGCGTGCATTAAAATATTACAACATAAGGAAAAACAAATGGGACTATTTAGTTTTGCAAAAGACATCGGCGATAAAATCTTTCATCGTAACAAAGACGCTGCGCCAGCATCGACACCTGCATCAAATGTTGCACCAACCGCAGCGCCTGCCGCTTCTACTGAGCCATCTGCACAAGAGATTGCAAACTTATTGATTCAGCGCATCCAACAAAATGCCAAAATTGACAATCTATCAGTCAACTATGACGGTAACACTGACAAAGTAACCATTAATGGTTCTGCTGCTAACCAAGCAGAGCGCGAAAAAGCCATTCTAGCGGCAGGTAATGTACAGTATGTTGCACAAGTGGAAGACAATATCACGGTTGCGACGCAAGAGCCAGAATCTCGTATGTACACAGTGAAATCAGGCGATACGTTGTCAAAAATTTCAAAAGAAGTGTATGGCGATACCAACCAATACAACAAAATCTTTGAAGCCAATAAACCATTACTCTCTGACCCAAATAAAATTTATCCAGGTCAAGTACTTCGTATTCCAGCTTAATTTTTACCTTAAGACTTGTAAACAACCAGTGACCCCTGTCGCTGGTTTTTTTATAAAAAAATTTGCATATCGACAAATAAAGTTTTATAGTATGTCGCTGATTCATTAGTTTTGATAACATATCAAACTGTGAATGCAATCAAATTTTTATTTCCGCTCTGTTTTGGCATTCTGATGTTAGTACCATCGCCAAAACCGCCACCCTAGCAAAAGGGAAAAAGGAGACACATGATGTCCGTACTTACTCACAACGTAAAACGTCTAAACAACACTGTTGATGTGTCTGCCGTCTGTTTTAACTAATTAAAATTTGGTTTTTTAACAGCGTATATGCGATACGCCCTAGATTTACCGATTTTGATTTACCAAACCCAAAGCATCACCATCAATAGTAACTGACTGAGAATAAAGCGAAGATTGGCTTTTGATTGTGTTTATTGTGATGGTAATAATTTGGGTTTTTTGTTGTCTAAAATTTCCCTATTTTTCCATGCCCCTATTTTTACATGTCACAGAAATCGTCGGATAGCTAAAAAGCACCTTGCGACAAAAAACTTTTTCAGAGCATGTAGTTTTTCAAACGCATTTATGTGTGTCAGTCTTGTTTGCCAGTCGTGTTAAACGATTGGACGACGTTTTATTGTTTAAATTTACTTATCAAAGTTATTTCAAAAATTTTTAATTATCATTTATTGGTCTAAATTTGCTACGCTAAAAATTTTAAGGGTGTGAATTTAGCATTTAAACAGAAAAAATATATGAGTATTCAATTAGTATTAAATAAATCTGCGCAACATGGCGTACCTGTCAAAGTATTTACCAAAGATATTGAACGAGAAGCCATCCAGCAGTTACGTAATCTTGCCCAGCTTGAATTTGTCCATCACCATATTGCGGTAATGCCTGATGTGCATGTGGGCAAGGGTGCGACTGTGGGTAGTGTGATTCCGACTAAAGATGCGATTATTCCTGCGGCGGTGGGTGTGGATATCGGCTGCGGCATGAACGCGGTGCGACTATCGCTCAAAGCCCACCAACTGCCCGATAATCTGGCTAAAATCCGTGCAGCGATTGAAGCCAAAGTCCCTGTCGGTTTTAACCAGCACCAAGCCATCATGGTGAAAATGACGACGCTTGACCCGCTTGCCAAACGCTTAAAATGCATCACCCATAAGCACAAGGGGCTGCTCAAAATGCTGCGCAACTTTGAGCGAACTTGGGCAAAACAGCTCGGTACACTGGGCGGTGGTAATCATTTTATTGAGCTATGTATCGATGAAAATGAGGATGTCTGGGTGATGCTGCATTCGGGCAGTCGCGGCATTGGCAACTGTATTGGTGAGTATTTTATTACCCTTGCCAAAAAGGAACAGCAAAGCCGCTTTGGGCATGTACCTGACCGTGATTTGGCGTATTTTGCCCAAGGTTCCCATAGTTTCGACGATTACCTCGAGGCAGTGCAGT
The DNA here is from genome assembly GCF_032017465.1 of Moraxella sp. CTOTU47616. Lineage (NCBI taxonomy): Bacteria > Pseudomonadati > Pseudomonadota > Gammaproteobacteria > Moraxellales > Moraxellaceae > Moraxella > Moraxella sp. CTOTU47616. Next base: position 353,232 of record NZ_DALZPU010000002.1, on the reverse strand, counting down.
GGGGGCAGGATTATGCGTTAGAGAATCGCCGCGAGATGATGCGGCTGATTATCAATGTGTTACAGCGTGAACTGCCGCATTTTACGCTGACAAAAGAGGCGATTAATTGCCATCACAATTATGTCAGCCAAGAACATCACTACGGTGAGGATGTCTACGTAACCCGTAAAGGGGCAATTTCTGCTTTCGAGGGCGAGCTTGGTATTATACCTGGCTCGATGGGGGCAAAATCCTATATCGTCAAAGGCAAGGGCAATAGCGAGGCGTTGTGTTCGTGTTCACATGGGGCAGGGCGACGCATGAGCCGTGGCAAAGCGATGCGGCATTTTAACCTTGATGACCTAAGAGCCCAGACGGCGGGCGTGGAGTGCCGTAAAGACAAGGGCGTGATGGATGAAATTCCAGAGGCGTATAAAGATATTGATGCGGTAATGGCGAATCAGTCGGCGCTGGTCGAAGTCGTGCATACGCTCAAACAAGTGATGTGTATTAAAGGATAAACCATGAAAAACCAAAAACAATTAATCAAATTGGGCGAGCAACTGGAGAAAAATCCGTCAATCGCGCAATCCAATTTGGCTGTTAAACCCCGTAATTACTTGGCGTTAAATCCGCTTTTGCAAAAAGGCGGACTGCATGAAAAAGACGATGTCGAAATCGCCCGCAAAAAACAACGCAGGCAGACCAAGCAGGATTTACGAAAGCAAGTTTGGCGACAAGAATCGTAATAACCAAACACCCCAAATTTTGGGGTGTTTATTCGACGCCTATACAATATAAACTTATTCAAATACCACGTCTGCGCCATCGGCAATCGTGCCATACAGACTTAGCGCATCCCAATTGGTCAAACGCACACAACCGTGTGATTTTTGCGCGCTGATTAACTCAGGCTCAGGCGAGCCATGAATGCCATAGCCACGTTTTGATAACCCAATCCAAGCGCGCCCCACAGGATTGTTGGGTCCTGGTGGTAGCCACTTTTCTTTGGAAGAAAAATCAGTATTATAAGTGGGGTTTAATACCCGATTTTTAACTTTTAAACTGCCAGACGGTGAAGGGGTGTAGTTGGAACCTACTGTTGTTGGGTAGCTGGCAACGAGCTCACCACTAGCGGCATAGGCGTATAGAATGTTTTTCTTTTTATCGCTCACAACCTTAGTCACTTCCGTCATATTAGGCTGATAAGGATTGTAGACGGTGATAATGTTACCTGCTTTGAGTGGCGTGGTGGGATTCAATCGACTTACCAGCTTTTGGCTCATATGGAATTTTTCAGCTACCGCTTCACGCGCTGATTTGTATTGCATGTCTTTGGGCGCTTTGGTAATCACCAAATCATCGCGCGTTAGCTGATAATTGATAAAAATCGGCTGCTTATTTAACGTCTCGTTGCTGGTTAACGCCGACCAAGTGGCTTCATCCATCGTAGTGGTTACGGGCAGATTGTGCTTTTGCTGAAAAACCTGCATCGCTTTGATGGTATTTTTATTCATTATCCCTGTCAGCGCACCCACACTATGCCCATGCCAGTTAAGCAGTGCTTTGGTCTTTAATACCAGCAGTTCATCAGGCTTAATGAACACTTGTTTTGATGGTAACGCGTCTTTGTTAGCCACGGATGACGGATTGTCATTAGTAGATTGTTTGAGCGCAGCATAGTCAATAGTTGATTGAAAACCCGGCGCAGATTGGGTCGCTGAAGCAGATGCGGTTGATGCGGCTTGTGACGCCGCCACCGCAGAGGCAGGCATGGCTTTTAATTCAATTGCGCCTGTGGGTGACCAACTCACTTGGTTTACTTGCTGGGCAACCATCGGTAAATTATCAGTGGTATAGGCAATCTCTGGCAAGGCTTGTTTCAGTCGTTGCTGCACCAAGCTTGCGCCAATAAACTGTTGACTGACATTGGCTTTTAGCGTTGGGGCAGGCGAAGAGGCAGCGACACTTGCGGTTGTACTGGCTGCAGTACTAGTACTAGCTATAGTACTTGCTGTCGCAACTGTGGGTACATCCATCGCTTGATTGGGTGACTGTTGACAGGCAGATAAACTGATAGCAAGCAGTAGGCTTGTAAAGCAAGGTAAGATTTTATGATAAGAAGACATAGTCATTGAATTTTAAGAAAAATTTAGCAAGTGAGGATGGAAGGTCATCGAGGTTTTAGAGAAACGATAATGGCATACTATAGCAAAACTGGTTTCAAGATAAGCAGGATTTTACAAATTTTTCAAAAAAATGTTGGCAAAAAATGCTATAAAAAAAGGCAGGTTAGACCAGCTAACACTACCTTTAATGCAGGGTAAAAATTAGGGTAATCAAAGATTATAAGTTAGCGATGACCGCATCACCCATCTCTGAGCAAGAAACCAGCGTGGTGCCTTGTTCAAAGATATCGCCTGTGCGTAACCCTTGTTGCAATACTTTTTGCACTGCTTGCTCAACCTGTGTGGCACGGGCTTCATCATTGAGGCTATAGCGTAACAGCATCGCCAATGACAAAATGGTTGCCAACGGGTTGGCTTTATTTTGACCTGCGATATCAGGGGCAGAACCATGCGATGGTTCATATAGCCCTTTGCCTGTGTCATTTAAGCTTGCTGATGGTAGCATACCAATAGAGCCAGTCAGCATTGAGGCTTGATCTGATAAAATATCGCCAAAAATATTGCCGGTGGCAATCACATCAAACTGTTTTGGGGCTTTGACCAGCTGCATCGCTGCATTGTCGACATACATGTGAGTCAATTCAACATCTGGGTATTCGGCAGCCACTTCAGTGAAAATCTGCTTCCAAAACTCTGTGGTCTCAAGCACGTTGGCTTTATCAACTGAACAGAGTTTTTTACCGCGTTTTTGCGCCGCTTCAAAGGCGACTTTGGCGATACGGCGAATTTCTGATTCGCTGTATTTCATGGTGTTGTAGCCTTCTTTCTCGCCGTTTTCAAGCGTGCGAATACCGCGTGGTTCACCAAAATAAATATCGCCGGTGAGCTCACGGACGATCAAAATATCTAAGCCAGATACCACCTCAGGTTTTAAAGTTGAGGCATTGGCAAGCTCTGGATAAAGAATGGCTGGGCGAAGATTGGCAAATAGATTTAAGTCTTTACGAATCGCCAGTAATCCACGCTCTGGGCGCACTGAGCGTTCAAGGTTATCATACTGTGGGCCGCCGACAGCACCGAGCAATACCGCATCAGCCTTGCGGCACAGAGTCTGGGTAGCTTCTGGATAGGGTGAGCCATGCGCATCATACGCTGAACCACCTAACAGCCCATACTCATAATGAGCGTCTAATCCTTGCTCGATTAATTTGTCCAATACTTTGACAGCTTGTCCAATGATTTCAGGACCAATACCATCACCTTGTAATACGGCGATCTGTTTTGTCATGTTACTTCCTTCACGTTAATCCACAACTTTTTGCTGACAACGCAGCTTTTAAAATTTTGTTAGTTTCTAAAAAATAATCGAATCAGGCGTTATTGAATGACGCTTTTTTGAGAGGCGCTTTTGCGTGAGGCTTTAAGGCGCATCTATAAAGCAATCTTTATAAATTCATTCGATAAAGCGCCTTGCTGATTAGGTTTTTTACACCATTGATTGGTAAGTTTGGCATTTTCATACAAATCAATACACAGGGGCGTTGGGGCAGACTGCGCTAGCAAACTATAATCGGTCTTTTGAATTTGGCGGTAGGCTTTGAGCTCATAGCGTTTACCGCTTTCAAAACGATGGATAAAACTAAAACTTTCAACCGTCGTCAAATCCTCATCCAAATAAAAACGGGTGGCAACCACGTGCTGACCACTGGGAAAACTTACCAAGTAATTTGGTATAGTAGATTTGCTCTGCGGCTTACTCATCAAAGGTGTGACGGTCACTGGGCTAGTCTCTTGGCTATGGTTGCCAAGTGTAGCGCTCGGGGTGTGAGTCGATTGATTAATAACTGACAACGTGCCAATACGATTGATTTCACAGGCATAAATGCCGGTACATTTTAGGGTGCTTTTGCCTGCAGCAATCGGTTGCGGCGCTGTTACCACTGAGGGTTTGGCGCGTGCGCTTGGCTGCTTTGTCATTGATTGACAGCCAGATAGCGCCACTGCCGAACAAATCGCAATGGCTATACCTACAACAGGCAAACAGTCAGGGCGAAAAAAGCGCTTCGTAAACATCATGGTCGTTATTCCCTCAAATCAAAAAAGGCAACTAAAATATTGCAGTAACAGGGTGGCTGCCATAGTTAGATGATGATAACCATGGCGGATGATGCCATGATTTAAACACAGTCATAGGCACGCTAAAATGTGACTAACATAACCAATATGCCAACCTTTGTCAAAAAATGCCTTTTTAGACGCGGCTTATACGCAGGATGGGATACATGATGGATAAACTATCAATGATAAATCATCAATGATGAAACGCTACTAACAGTGGACATTTACCTAACCAAGCAGCATTTTAAGCCGCGCCTGTGCCAAATACCCAAGGGCGTGATTGTTTGGCGTTCTCTTCATACGCTTTGATGCTATCAGCTTGCTGTAATGTCAGGCCAATATCGTCTAAACCGTTGAGCAGACAGTGCTTACGAAATTCATCGACGTCAAACGCATAGCTTTTACCTGAGGGTGAAATCACTTGCTGTTTTTCTAAATCCACGGTTAATTGGTAGCCATCTTGGGCAAAACATTCGGCAAACAATTCACTGACCGCATCTTCGCTTAAAATCACTGGCAACATGCCATTTTTAAAGCAGTTATTGTAGAAAATATCGGCAAAACTTGGCGCAATCACCGTGCGAAAACCGTATTCTTCGAGCGCCCAAGGGGCATGCTCACGGCTTGAACCACAACCAAAGTTTTTACGCGCAAGCAAAATGTTAGCACCTTGATAACGGGGCTGATTCAAAATAAAATCAGGGTTAATGGGGCGTTTGCTATTGTCTTGACCAGGATAGCCTTCGTCCAAATAACGCCATTCATCAAATAAATTGGCACCAAACCCCGTGCGTTTGATAGATTTCAAAAACTGTTTTGGAATGATTTGGTCAGTGTCCACGTTTGAGCGATCTAGTGGGCAGACAATGCCCTGCTCAAGGGTATATTTTTTCATAGTTCTACCTTAATAATTTCTCACGTCAACAAAATGACCGGCTAATGCGGCAGCGGCGGCCATGGCAGGGCTGACCAAATGGGTGCGTCCGCCATTGCCTTGACGACCTTCAAAGTTACGATTGGAGGTACTGGCGCAATGTTCTTTTGGCTGCAATTTATCCGCGTTCATGGCGAGGCACATCGAACACCCTGGCTCCCGCCATTCAAAACCCGCTGCGGTAAAGATTTTATCCAGCCCTTCGCTTTCTGCTTGTTGTTTAACCAACCCAGAACCGGCTACCACAATCGCTTCTTTGACGCTATCTGCGACTCTGCGACCTTTGATGACCGCCGCCGCTGCGCGGATATCTTCAATACGTGAGTTGGTACAAGAGCCGATAAACACCCGATCCACTTTGATGTCAGTGACCGGTTGACCCGCGGTCAAACCCATATACTCATAAGCGCGTGTCCAAGCCTCTTTCTGTACGTCATCTTTTGCCGCATCTAGGGTAGGGACGTGCGCGCTGATATCCACCACCATTTCAGGGGAGGTGCCCCAAGATACTTGGGGGGCGATGTCCGCGCCTGCCATCTCAATGACGGTATCAAACACGGCATCAGCATCTGAATGCAGGGTTTGCCAGTAAGCCACGGCTTTATCCCACATTTCACCCGTAGGCGCATAGGGACGACCTTTGACGTATTCAATGGTGGTGTCATCAACGGCCACCATACCAACGCGTGCGCCCGCTTCAATCGCCATATTACACACGGTCATACGTCCTTCCATGCTCATGTCACGGAACACATCGCCTGCAAATTCAATGGCGTAACCTGTCCCGCCCGCGGTGCCGATTTTTGCAATGATCGCTAGTACCACGTCTTTGGGGGTGACACCTTCACCCAATTTGCCATCGACTTTGATAAGCATATTTTTCATCTTGGTTTGCACAAGGCACTGTGTTGCCAATACATGCTCAACTTCACTGGTACCGATACCGTGGGCAAGACAGCCTAACGCACCATGGGTTGCGGTATGTGAGTCGCCACACACCACGGTCATCCCAGGTAATACCAAACCTTGTTCTGGGCCTACCACATGCACAATACCTTGGCGCACGTCATTGATGGTAAATTCAGTGATATTAAATTTGGCACAGTTTTCATCAAGTGTGGCTACTTGCAAGCGAGAGACGTCATCTTTAATACCTGCCACCCCTTCTTTACGTTCGCTCGCCACCGTCGGGACATTATGGTCAGGGGTGGCGACGTTTGCTGACAAACGCCAAGGGTCACGATTTGCCAATGACAAGCCTTCAAATGCTTGTGGGCTTGTGACTTCGTGTAATAAATGACGGTCGATATAGATAAGACTAGAACCGTCGTCTCGTTGATTGACTAAGTGGTCTTGCCAAAGTTTATCATAAAGCGTTTGTGCTGCCATGACACATATCCTATGGTTTTTTTATAAAAGGGCGTAGTAATTGGGTACACAATAACGCCATTATAACAAAGAAAAATGATAATTTTAATTGATGATTTTTATATTTTATAAAAATTTTAGGAATGTATTGGACGATTAAATAAATTGTATTTGTCCATACGTTATCTTATAATCTTATTTAATGTATTTTTTAAAGAATGAAACTTTTATTTATATCAAATGGTAGGATTTTATTGTTGGGGGAAAGATGAATACCACAAATTTAAATACTTTTTTAGCGGTTATGCAAACAGGTAGTATCTCGCAGGCGGCTGATAAATTATTTATTACACAGCCTGCAGTAAGTAAGCGTATCAAAAACTTAGAAGACGAATTTGATGTCACCCTTTTTGATACAGTGGGTCGTGGTATTATCCCAACCCAAGCGGCGCATGACTTGATACCCCATGCCAAACGCTGGCTAGATGATTACGATAATCTAAAAATTAATCTTAAAAACCGCCAGCAAACGGTATCAGGCAAACTGATTATTGGTACCAGTCATCATATTGGCTTACATCATCTGCCAGCTGTCCTCAAACAATTTATCCAAAGCTATCCTGCAGTACAGCTTGAAGTGCATTTTGTCGATTCCGAGCAAGCGCATAAAGCAGTCCTTGATGGCGACTTGTCATTGGCTTTTTTAACGCTACCCCCTGTGTATGATAAACGTCTAAATTATCATATGCTATGGTCAGATCCGCTGCATTTTGTGACGGGTGTTTTATCGCCACTGGCGCATAAAATGAACGTGACGCTTGAGCAATTGGCAAATTATCCAGCGATTCTACCCGCCGCCAATACCTTTACCAGCCAAATCACTTTAGCTGAATTTGCCAAATATAACTTAAAACCGTATGCCACCATGAGCACCAATCCGCTGGAGTCGATTCGTATGTTGGTATCGGTTGGGCTAGGCTGGTCGGTGTTACCGCAGACGTTAGTCAATCAAGATTTACAGCCGATTAACATGGATACCCCCGTTGAGTTACAACGCTATTTGGGGTTGGTCACTAACCCCAATATCACGGTATCTGCAAGCATGGCAGCCTTGCTTGATATGTTAGGATTAGAGGTGGATGGTAAACATCGCGATTAATGGTTCGACATAAAAAAAAGCCTATCGATGTGATAGGCTTTTTTTATGAGACTTATTTTTTCTGATAAGTTAAACGCAGCCCGTAAATCCAAGCATCGTTATTTTGGAAATCACCCACTAAGTCGCCATTGGGGATTTTTGATTTGGCATCGCCAAACATCAAGTATTTCACGCCTGCTGACACGGCGACTTCGGGTGTAACATTGTACTTGGCGCCTAGACCCACATTCCAATGACCTTCGACAGGCCCTAAGGTGGTGGTGGGATCACCCGCGCCGCTATCCCAGCCCACTGAGCCTGATACTGCCCATTGATTACTTAATTTTTTACCCAAGCCCAGTTCTGCTGCCCAGCCATCATCTGAGTAATCAATCAAGTTTAAACCATTGGGATATAGGGGTTTAAAATCCGCCCCTGTGGCTTTTTTGGTCGTTGCATTATACAGGGGTGGTTTGATTGAAAAATCACTCCAAGGTACCCAGCGCAGTTTTGCGGTCAACAGCGTGGTTGGATTAAGACCTGTTTGAAAGTCAACATTCACAGATTTTGGGGTAGTGATGGTCATGTCATAACTGCCTGATTCGCCAGTTGCTGGCATGTATTCATACGCTACGGTGTCATGATCAATTTCAGAGCGATAAGTCAACGCCGCTTTAAGCGCAATTTCAGGTTTGCTATAGGCCAAACCTGCCATCCAACCATAACCATTCGATTGGGCAAAGATACCATCATAACCTTGGGTCGAATTGTAGGCTGTACCGCGTAAATGCACTTCACCTTCTAATTTTTGTAATACCGGCCCGCCATATACTTGCCAGTTATTTTTTTCGCCAAATTTGACCCCCACCAAACCCGTGAAGTTTTTACTATCAACGGAGGCATTGGTACCTTCGTTGGGATGCTGAGCGATATTGCTTGCTAGATTGTAGGCTGCCCCTGCTTGCTGTGCGGTTTTAACCGCGGTAGCCGCGTTATAAGCGAGTGTTTGGTTGGTTGGATCTGCTTGATAAGCAGCAGCGGCAGTTTTTGCAGCTGTGGCGGCGGCTTGCGCCGCTTGTCCTGCAGCAGCAACCTGCTGCGCGCTGACTGTACCATTGACAAAGTTATTATTGCCGGTGAACTCAACATCCGCGCCCCACGGCTGGTCAAAAAACACACCCACACTGACTTTATCGTTGACGTCTGCTTTTGCCCCATAATTGATAAAATCATAGTTTAGCGCCATGTTATTAATATCGCGACCTTCTTCATACGTAGTTGGCGAAGGGGTGGTGGCCGCATTGTCTTTGCCACTAATCGATGGGTCGATGGTGATTCGTTCGATGTACGCAAAAGTGCCATCTTGCGTAAACCCCCAACTTGGCTGAGTTGAGCGGTCAAGCCCTGCGGCTTGGGCAGCGCTAGCAAATGAAATGCTGGCAATAGCGAGTGTTAAGGATTGCAATCTTAATGACATGAAATACTCCCTTTTACATGGATATTGATAAAGTGCGAATTGGAGAGCTTGCTAAAGGTTGCTAAAAGGTATGAGAAACTTAGACAGGATAGTGAGGCCTTCCAATGGACCCACAAAGAATAGTTAAAAACTTACGCCTTGACAACTTATGGCTTACAAAAATAGCGCCAATTTCTGACCTGATAAGTCACTAATAGCGTATTTATAGTGACATAAACATAACAAAACACCGATTAATATAATCGGTGTTTGAGTCAAAGAATAACAAAGTATTAATTTACTCTAGTCAAATTCATTTCCATTTTTTTACCATCATTGTTTTGAACCACTTTGACAGGTAAATAATCAAGTTTTGGGGCTAACCAAAAACTGGTTTGACGGTCTTTGTCATCATGCACGCGATCGATACGCACCACATCAAAAGTACCCGCTGGCACGGTAATGCGAGTCATGGCAGATTTTTTGAAGGGCACCGCTTCAACGGTATTGCGATCTGCCATGTAATAGTTACCACGGAACTTGCCTGCTTTTAAATCTTCCCGAATTTGAATTTCTAAACTTAAATCATCATACGCAGGCTGTGGCAAAGCAATGACTTTGTTTTGACCTTTATAATTGGTGACCAGTTGTTTTTTTGCGTTATTAAAGTTTAATGTGGTAGTTCGACCCGTCCCTAAGATTTTGTATTGGGTTAATGCGCTCACCGGTAAGATAGCGCCATTGGTATTGACAAAATTGGCGGTTTGCTTGGCACTGGCTAATTTACCGACACTTGCATTAACATTATAAAAATACTGATTGCCAGTTTGGGTCAATACACGGCTTGCGGTACCATTATATTTGCCTTCAATATTAAAATTATAGGTTGCATTAAAAGGGGCAACTGCCGCATTCGCTATAGAAGTGATAGCCATCGCTGACACGAGTGAAGTACTTACTAACAGTTTTTTTACTAAAGAATTTTTCATGTTTCATCCATCAAATAACGTTCATCAGATAAGGTTAAATCTATTTGGTATGCATACAGTAGTATTGATGGCAAGCAAATACAAGCCAGTTAACAAAAGATTGTGATTGTGCAATAAACGACAGTCTTTATGAGGTATTTGGGTGAAGGGGTTAAAAAATTGACAACAAATTGCAAAATTTCGTAATTTTCTGCTTGAACAAATTGGCATACATCCCCACTGTTAGACAGTGAATTGATAACATGTCATAAGCATATGATTATTTATGTAAACAGATAGTTATCATCTTTTTGTGGTCGGCAAAATAGAGGGGGTCTTTTGAGCCAACCTCTGAGCTGATCACAGCTTTCAAAGCTAACTACGGCTTTCAAACAATAATTTAACAGTTAATTTATGGAGTAGATTATGGCAATTCGTCCTTTACATGATCGTATCGTCGTGCGTCGCAGCGAAGAAGAACAAAAAACAGCTGGCGGTTTATTGCTAGCAGGCGGCGCCCAAGAAAAACCGTCTCAAGGTGAAGTCATTGCAGTAGGTAATGGTCAAATCCGTGAAAACGGTGATGTACGTGCGCTCGATGTCAAAGTCGGCGACAAAGTACTCTTTGGTCAATATGCCGGCTCAACGGTTAAAGTAGATGGTGAAGAATTATTGATTATGAAAGAAAGTGATGTATTGGGTGTGATTGAAGGTTAATCAGTCATTACTTTAAACAATCGTTTTTTACCCAAAAGCTAATTTACTTAGTCTTAATTTACCTGGTCTTAATCTAACTGGTTAAGTACTTGGTAAAGTAATTGATAGCAACCGTGGTAGCAATTTGGACTACCTTATACAAATAAAAATTTATAATTTGGAGAATTTAACATGGCTAAAGATGTAAAATTTGGTATTGATGCCCGTGCAAAAATGATTGATGGCGTCAACGTATTGGCAAATGCGGTTAAAGTGACATTAGGCCCTAAAGGTCGTAACGTGGTTATCGACAAATCTTTTGGCGCACCCACCATCACTAAAGATGGCGTATCAGTGGCTAAAGAAATCGAACTTGATGACAAATTTGAGAACATGGGTGCACAGCTGGTCCGTGAAGTTGCAAGCAAAACCAATGATGTTGCAGGTGACGGTACTACCACAGCGACTGTTTTAGCCCAAGCGATTTTGCAAGAAGGCATGAAATCAGTTGCCGCTGGCATGAACCCAATGGACTTAAAACGTGGTATCGATAAAGGTGTACGTGCTGTTGTTGCACAAATCCACGCGTTTTCAACCCCAGCCAATGACACTAAAGCCATCGCACAAGTTGGCTCTATCTCAGCTAACTCTGACCAAACTATCGGTGACTTAATCGCTCAAGCGATGGAAAAAGTGGGTAAAGAAGGCGTAATCACAGTTGAAGAAGGTTCAGGCTTTGAAGATACCCTTGAAGTCGTTGAAGGTATGCAATTTGATCGTGGCTACATCAGCCCATACTTTGCCAATAAAGCAGATACGTTGACCGCTGAACTAGAAAACCCATTAATCTTGTTAGTCGACAAAAAAATCAGCAATATCCGTGAGTTGATTCCACTGCTTGAAAACGTGATGAAATCTGGTAAAGCCTTACTGATCATTGCTGAAGATGTTGAAAACGAAGCCTTGGCAACTTTAGTTGTGAATAACATGCGCGGCGGTTTAAAAGTTTGTGCTGTCAAAGCCCCTGGTTTTGGTGACCGTCGTAAAGCGATGCTTCAAGATATCGCAATCTTAACGGGTGGTACAGTTGTATCAGAAGAACTGGGCATGAGCTTAGAAACTGCGGATTTATCAGTATTAGGTACTGCCAAAAAAGTGACGGTTGGTAAAGAAAACACTGTGATTGTCGATGGTGCCGGTCAAAAAACTGAAATCGATGATCGTGTTGCCTCTATCCGTCGCCAAGTGGAAGAATCAACCTCTGATTATGACAAAGAAAAGCTACAAGAGCGTATTGCTAAACTCGCAGGCGGTGTGGCAGTTATCAAAGTCGGTGCGGCGACTGAAACTGAAATGAAAGAGAAAAAAGACCGTGTGGATGATGCCTTGCATGCAACTCGTGCTGCCGTCGAAGAAGGCGTTGTAGCAGGTGGTGGTGTGGCATTGGTTCGTGCTATCTCTGCGCTTGACAATGTCAATGGTGACAATGACGACCAAGCCGCGGGTATCAACATTTTACGCCGTGCGATGGAAGCACCACTTCGTCAAATCGTGACCAACGCAGGTGATGAAGCATCTGTGGTGGTAAACCAAGTCAAAGGCGGTCAAGGTAACTACGGTTACAACGCAGCGACTGGTGAATATGGCGATATGCTTGAAATGGGTATCTTAGACCCAGCCAAAGTCACTCGCTCAGCGCTTGAAAACGCAGCATCTGTGGCAGGCTTGATGCTTACGACAGAAGCAATGATTACTGACCTGCCAAAAGACGACGCTGGCGCTGCTGCCATGGGTGGTATGGGCGGCATGGGTGGTATGGGCGGCATGATGTAATCTAAAGATTATATCCTACTCAAGCCATTTAGCTAAAATTAAAACCCTATTAAACTTCAGTTTAATAGGGTTTTTTAATTAGGGAAATTATCACAACCATGACGATGGAACTACCGACCGCTTCACTACCACAAGCCAACACCATCGGTGTATTCAATAAAAATGTGTTAAAAGATAGTATGAGTGTGGATTTATGGGCGAATATTTTGCGTTAAATGGCGGCGCAGTTAATCATTATCCCGTCTAAAAACATACTCAGTTGAGCTTGAAGCATTTTCAACAAACTGATAGCCTTCCAAGTTAAAGTCTTTTAACTGTTGCGCGGTTGTCAGCTGATTTTCAGCGGCAAAACGCACCATCAAGCCGCGTGCCTTTTTGGCATAGAAACTTACCACTTTATATTGACCATCTTTGCCGTCTTCAAAACGGGGCGTGATAATATCCGCGCTGATTTTTTTGGGATTAACCGCCTTGAAGTATTCGTTGGAAGCCAAGTTTACCAAAACTTTGTGTTTATTTTCTGCCATGCGTTGATTGATGAGATTGGCAAGCGTATCGCCCCAAAATTGATACAAATTATCGCCTCTAGGATTTTTTAGTTTTGTGCCCATTTCCAAGCGATAAGGTAGCATCAAATCAAGCGGCTTTAACAAGCCGTACAACCCAGACAATATTCCTAATCGCTCATTGACATAATGGACTTGTTGTTCAGTCATTTGCTTCGCTGCCAAACCTGTATAGACATCACCATCAAATAAATACAGCGCCGCTTTAGCAGGTATGTCAGCATGATCGGTACTAAATGGCTGGGTAGTATCCCATCGCCAATTTTGGTTGCGCACGGCATTTAATTGCCCAAGTTTAGCTGAGATACTCATCAACGCCGACAAATCGGTTGGCGCTAATGTTTTTAATTCACTCATCAATTCGCAAGCGTGCGCCATCAAAGCAGGCTGGGTGTAATGGTGGCTAAAATCAAAAGGTAAATCATTTTTTTCATTCAAATTTTTGGCAGGCGAGAGCACAAAGTACATGGGGTATGTTCCGTTTACTTTATCGGTTAAGAATTAGAGCGGTTAAGATAATGATAATGGCAGCGCAGGGCGCAAAGATAACGCCCAAGCCACATAGACTAGGCGAGTTTGATTTTATCGGTTAACAAGAATTCCATCAGCGCTTTTTGGGCATGCAGACGATTTTCGGCTTCATCCCATACCACAGCGCGCGGATCCTCAAGCAAATCATAGGAGATTTCTTCGCCGCGGTGGGCAGGCAGACAATGCATAAATAATACGTCTGGATCGGCTTTATCCAGTAATGAGCGGGTCACCATATACTGGGCAAATCGCCGCGCACGAGTATTTTGCTCGCTCTCTTGCCCCATACTTGCCCATACATCGGTGGCGACCAAATGCGAGCCTTTGACCGCCTCATTAACATCTTCGACCAGCTCAACACAGTGCGAATACTGCTTGATGAGGTCGGCATTGGGTTCAAACCCATAAGGCGCGGAAACCCGCAGTTGAAAGCCAAATTGATGCGCAGCATGGATAAAAGAAGCGCACATATTATTGCCATCCCCAATCCAAGTCACTGTTTTGCCTTCGATGCTACCACGGTGCTCTATAAAGGTTTGGATGTCGGCTAGTAGCTGACAAGGATGCTGCTCGTCAGTGAGTGCATTGATAACAGGCACTTGTGAATACTGGGCGAATTTTTCAACAATACTGTGTTCAAAGGTGCGAATCATGACGATATCGACCATGCGTGAGATGACACGTGCTGAATCTTCAATCGGTTCGCCACGACCTAGCTGGGTATCGCGCGGTGATAGAAATATGGCATGACCGCCAAACTGTCCCATCCCTGTTTCAAACGAAATACGGGTACGGGTACTCGATTTTTCAAAGATCATCCCCAAGGTACGACCGACAAAAGGCTGATAAATAACCCCTTCATGCTGCATCAAACGCAGTTCGCTACCGCGTTTAATCACTTGCATCAATTCTTCTTTGCTAAAATCCAATAACGTCAAAAAATGGCGGGTACTCATTGCCTGTCCTACATCCCAATTTTGTCAATAAACATTACAGTAAACTATCAGTATAGCGGATTTATCCAAACTGTCTAGCAAATTGACGCATTTGTGTCACTTTAACCTCAGTGAAATAATTAACAGTTACGACTGATAAATCCACGTTGGACGTCGGGTGACCACGCTTAACAGCTCATAGCTAATGGTATCATTCCAGCTACCCACCTCATCAATGCTCGGTGCGTTACCCCAAAGCTGGACAAGGCAGTCAAGGTTTACATCGGTAGTATGGGTTAAATCAACCATCAACATATCCATTGCCACGCGACCGATGATAGGCGCCTGTTGACCTGCGACGACGACATACGCATCATCGCTAATCACCCTTGGATAACCATCAGCATAACCCACACTGACAATACCGATGCGCGCTGGGGCTTGGGCAGTCCAGCGACTACCATAACCCACGCTATCACCCGCTTTTAGCGTATGAATTGCCATAATACTGGCGTTAAAATGCATGACGGGTTGCAGATCTAGCTGTTTGGCAGTGGCATGATTTACAGGCGTTGCCCCATACAAGATAATGCCTGGGCGCACCCAATCATAATGGCGGTCTGACCAGTTGACAATCCCAGCTGAATTACACAATGAGCCTTTAATTGCTGGGTTGACTTGGTCACGTAGCATTTGTAAGGTTGAATCAAATAATTCAAACTGTTGTTGGTTATTGGGATGATCGATGACATCAGCGTTGGCAAAATGGGTGGTCAAAACAAGCTCGTAGCCTGCCTCAGTTAATTGCTGGGCAATTTCCCTGATTTCACCTGATGTAAAGCCAAGGCGGTTCATGCCGGTGTTTAGTTTTAGCCAGAGGGTTGCGCCTTTCTTTGCAGGCTGCTGCAACGCCCAGTCTAATTGGCGTTGGTGATGCACCACGCACTCGATTTGATGCGCTATACAATATTGCCATTCTGCTAACGAAAACGCGCCTTCAATCACTACCATTAATTTTTGCCAGCCCGCCTGTTGTAGTTCTATCGCTTCTTGCAAACAAGCGACACCTAGGGCATCGGCTTGTGCTACGGCGGGTAAACAGTTGACGGCGCCATGTCCGTAGGCATTGGCTTTCACCATGGCTAACACCTTGGCGGTCGGGGCATAATCTTTGACGCGTTGTAAGTTATGGCTAAGCGCTGCTAAATCGATGGTGATGCTGGTTTGACGCACAATCTTGACCTTGTTGCAGTAAAATTTTTATTCATCAGGTTCGCTAAAGGAAGCGGTTTGGTAAAATTCAGGGGTTAGGTTACCAAAACGGGTAAATTGCCCTTCAAAGGAGAGGCGCACTGTCCCAATAGGTCCATTACGCTGTTTACCGATAATGATTTCAGCCGTGCCTTTAGCATCGCTGTTTTCATTATAAACCTCATCACGATAAATGAACATAATCAAATCGGCATCCTGCTCAATGGCACCCGACTCGCGTAAGTCCGACATAATCGGGCGTTTGTTGGGGCGATTTTCTAAACTTCGATTTAACTGTGATAAAGCGACCACCGGGCAATTCATCTCACGCGCAAGCGCTTTTAAGCTTCGTGAAATCTCCGAAATCTCACCCACACGGTTGTCGCCTAAGCCTGGCACTTTCATCAATTGTAGATAGTCAACCATTACCATCCCAAGTTTGCCATCATTGTCTTTGGCAATACGGCGACAACGCGAACGAACCTCAGATGGGGGGAGCGCGGTACTGTCATCGATATACAATTTTTTAGCATGCAGATGGGCGATGGCATTGGAAAGTTTACCCCATTCATCTTCGTTCATTTGGCCTGAGCGCAAATGCGTTTGGTTGATAGCCCCCCAAGAAGACAATAGACGCATCACAATCGACTCGGCAGGCATTTCCATCGAAAACACCACCACCGGTAAATCGGTATGAAATAAAATACTCTCTGCCAAATTCATCGCAAATGTGGTTTTACCCATCGAAGGACGCGCTGCCACGATAATGAGATCGCCTGCTTGTAGCCCTTGGGTTTTGTTATTGAGTTCTTCAAACGGGGTCTTAAGACCAATCATGCCTTCAGGATGGTCTTTAAGTTCTTGGATATTGTTGACGACATTGGTAATAACATCGCTTAGTTGGGTAGGACCCTTGTGTTTTGACTGGCGGCTATGGGTTTCATTGATGGCAAAAATTTCGCTTTCAACGGTGTCTAAAATATCACTGACACTTTGATTTTTTGGGTCAAAGGCAAGCTCTAGCATATGACTGCCGGCTTTGATGATTTGGCGTAAGGTCGAAAATTCCCTGACCCGCTGCGCATAAGCAGTCAAGTTAAACAGCGTCGCTGGGCTTTGTGATAGGATATCGCCTAGATAATCGCTACCACCTGCAGGTTCAAGCAGTTTTTGCATATCCAGCCAGTCCATGACCATAGTAGCATCATACGGCTCATTGGCATTGGCAAGATGAGAGATGGCATCAAAAATATATTGATGGCGCTGTGCATAAAAATCATATTTGGTAATAATATCTGAGATGCGATCAAACGACTCTTCAAGGCTCATCAGCGACGCTAGGACGGACTTTTCTAAGTCCATACTGTGCGGTTGGTGCTGCGTCAGCGAAGTATTCTTAAGATCGTTCTCTTTGGTTTTATCGTCTGCCATGATGACCTGTGATAAAGTTATTTTAAATAGTTTGAAAGGGCAAAAGTTTGCTAAAAGTTATCGGTTGCAAATCGTGAGTCTAACACACGCATCAAAATAGAACAGTCAATATACCGAAAAAACCATCCAAATTCTAATGAGAAAAATATAAAAAAACGGCAATTTTTTTGAATGAAATCAGCTTGAATTTTAGGCTTTCTTGTTGAATTTTTACGCCGCAAACAATAAAAAAAAGAGACAGCAAAGCCATCTCTTTTTTAAAGTAAACTATCAATTAAGCAGCTGAATCTTCTGCCAAGATAGTGACTTGGATGTTGGTCATTACATCGTGATGTAATTGGATATCAACATTGTATTCGCCAATTTGACGTAATGCACCTTCAGGCAATTTAACTTCTGAACGGTCAACAGGTAAACCAGATTTGGTTAAGGCATCGGCGATATCGCGAGTACCGATAGAGCCAAATAGTTTGCCTTCATCACCTGATTTTGCACGGATGATAACATTGACGTCTTGTAGCGCTTCAGCACGGGCATTAGCAGCGGCTAATTCATCAGCTTCTACTTTTTCAAGTTCTGCACGGCGTGCTTCAAATTTTTCGATGTTAAAAGCAGTGGCTGGTAATGCTTTACCTTGTGGTACAAGGAAGTTACGGCCGTAACCTGCTTTTACATTAACAGTATCGCCTAGTTTACCTAGGTTAGCGATACGTTGTAATAAAATAACTTGCATATATCACTCCTCGGTTTATTTTTGGCTGTCAGTGTAAGGAACCAACGCAAGATAACGCGCTTGTTTGATTGCTACAGCCAATTGGCGTTGATATTTGTTTGAAGTACCAGTGATACGGCTTGGTACGATTTTGCCACTTTCAGTGACATACTGTTTTAGGATTTCGATATCTTTATAATCGATATGGGTAATGCCTTCAGCAGTAAAACGGCAAAATTTACGGCGGCGATAAAAACGTGCCATGATTAGTCTCCTTAATTATTCGTCGTTGTTGTCTTCAGCATCAACTTCTGACTCATCATCATTTGATTGATAGTCATCTTGAGCTGTATCGTTACGGCGTGAAGCTTTACGAGCACGTTTTTCTTCAGCACTTTTTGCTAATGGTGATTCTTCAGTAATCGCTTCGTCACGACGGATAACTAAGCTACGGATGATAGCATCGTTATAACGGAATAATTCTTCAAGCTCATCAAGCGTTTGTTGACCCGCTTCAATGTTTAATAGCACATAGTGAGCTTTGTGAACTTTGTTGATTGGGTAAGCTAATTGACGACGACCCCAATCTTCTAGGCGATGGATAGCACCACCTTGTTCTTTTACTAAGTTGATATAGCGCTCAACCATGCCGACCACTTGGTCGCTTTGGTCTGGGTGAACCAATAATACCAGTTCATAATGTCTCATAAAGACTCCTCACGGATTAAACAGCCGTTGACCCCGTGTCAACAGCAAGGAGATTGAATGCACCTAAGTTAGAATCATCTAACTATATTGGTATAAACAAGGTGCGCTATTATATAGTAGCACACACTCAGTAGCAAGTTAATATTTACTTAACAAATTCGCCCACGCATTGCTGCAAGGTATTCGATACCGCACGCGCCACAATGACATTGCGCGCGGCCGGGTCGACTGCTGCTGTGGTCAAATCGACAATGGTGACGGACTGCGGGGCTTTTTCGCTGACGCAGCTACACACATTGCTCGCTAACTCCGCTTGCTTCTCGGAAGTCATCAACACACTGCCCAAGCGCCAGTATTGGTTGTTTTGTAATTGAGTCTGGCATTGTTGATTTACCGCGGCTTTAAATATCGCCATGCCGACATTGTTGGCAGCGCCGATGGTGCTATTAGCATCCATCACACCGGTACCTGTGGTAGAGGCGCAACCGCCCAATGCTAGGGCTGAACCAATTACTGCAGCGGCACTTCCTATGCGTTTAGTAGCTAGGCGTTTAGATGGCTTGATAGCGGCGAAAAAAGAAAATTGTTGATGCATGTTAAATACTTCTGTCCTTTACTGTGTTAAACAATTGATAAACACCGCTAACATAGCAGATTACAGAAAATTTTTTTACCCAAATTTTTTAACCAAGTCATGTTATTGGGTCATAGTTACTAAAAATAGTTACTAAAAAATGTGCCACCAAACTTGAAAAATTGGGTGGGATTTTTTTTCATCAATGTTTATAAAGCCAATTAAATTCCTCGACCTCGGTGATATTAATCGGAAAAAAACACGGATTTTTTAGATTTCTCAATAGATTTGATTCAAATTAAACCTTACTAAAAATGTGGAATTGATAACCAATTGTTTTAGGTCGTGCATTTGTTTAATCTTTTTTTTCCTTGTTTTGAGTGTGGAATTGGACTATAACTATACCTAACAAATACATCTATTTACGCAATGATAAGGAGTTGTTATGAACTGGCAATTATTTAGCGCAATTTTTACAATCGCTTCTGGTGTGACTATTGGTGTTTTAATGACCATTGCGTTGGTGACCGGTTTTGATGAGGCTCAACACATTGTGATGGCAGCCATTGTAGGGCTGGTGTTGTCGATTCCGATTGCTTGGATAGTGGTAAAAAAACTACAGAGTTTGGGTGTAAATAAAACCCCTGTCACACCTTGACTGTCACACCCTAACTGTCATAGCATAAATGGCGCTTTGATAATGCAGTTGCTCACTAGATAATTAATACATAGCAAAAACCGTTTAACTGAAAAAACCGCTTAACTAATAATAGTTAAGCGGTTTTTTTATGGTTAATAAGGTTAAAAGTGTATAGCACTCACGCTAGACTACGGTGCTAAACGCTGTAGCTCAACAGCTACTGTAAATCTACCTTGGTACCTGTATCAACATTGGCATACACTTCAAGCACATCCCAGTTGGTTAAGCGAACACAGCCGTGCGAGGCTTGACGGCTAATGCCTTCAGGAACGGGCGAGCCATGAATCCCGTATGAGGGTTTACTCAGTCCCATCCATACCACACCGACTGGACTTTTGGGTCCTGGCGGCAACATAAACACTTTTTTATCTTTGCCTTCACCGCTACTGGCGCGGTACCAAGGGTTTTTAACACGATTGACAATACTAAAGGTACCCGTAGGAGACGGTGTATCACTACTACCGACCGTGGTAGGATAAGTGGCAATTAATCTATCGCCATTATAAGCGTATAAGATATTGTCGGCTTTTTTGGCAACCAAACGGGTGATTTTCTCATTGAGCGGTGCACCTGGGTTAAAGACGGTGATGGTTTCACCTACGGTGAATTTTTTATCGCTATTAAGCTTTTTAAGATAGCGAATATCCATGTGGAAACGTTCAGCCAACATTTCTTGGACGTCTTGATAGTATAGACCTTTCATTTTAGATTTGGCTTCACTACCACTCGGTGTTGGCTGATACGGACCTTTGATATCTTCTTGCGTCAAGGTATAACCGACCAACACAGGCTGATTGGCAGGAATTTTTTCATTTAACAGTTTCCAAACTTCGGCGCTCATACGGCCATCTTGGGGTAGTCCATGCATGGCTTGGAAATTTTTGAGCGCTTTTTTGGCATTCATACCCCAGCCGCCATCAATCGGACCCGGTGAAGCATGATTCCAATCTAACAAGGCTTGAAGTTTTAAGGTCGTTGCTGAGTTAACATTTTGACCAGGTTTCCAGTCGGCACTATTGACTAGCTGTGCGTAGTCAGACAAATTTAGGGTAGAAAAACTGGCAGGTGTTGTTGCTGTTTTATTGTTACCCACTGTTGTCGGGTCAAAATTTGGCGCAGCCGTTGTGGTATTGTTGACTTCTTCAGAGCTGGCGCCTGCGACACCTGCACCCGAAGTATAGTCACTATCGATACCTGTTTGGGTGGCATCTTCTTTAATGCCTAATGCCGTGGTGGTGGCTGGGATTGCGGTTGCTGCTGCCGTTGGTTTTGCCGCCGTCACCGCAGTAGCCGAGGCGAGTTTCGGCGTGGTGGTAGATTGTGTGACGCTAGCTGCGGACTTGGCTGGTTGCGATTTTTTAGCCGTTTTACTATCGGTAGTAGTTTCTTTAGCAGTCGCAGCTGCGGTAGAGGCGCTGGCCGCTTTAGTTGTGGCAGTTTTAGTTGTGGCAGTTTTAGTCGTTGTCGTTGTTTTGGTAACAGCTTTGGTGGCGGGTGCCGTTTTGGCGGTAGTGGTGTCTGAGACCGTGTTGGTGGCTGCAAATGCTTGATTGGCAATCAGACAAGCTAGGGTAGATAATACAAATTTTTTCATAGATTGACTCAATAATCGGCAATAACAAATAAAAATAAGGGACAATATAAATAACGTACAGTAAAAGCATAAATTGGCAGCAATTATACTATAAAAACCAACTTTTCAGGCAATGGCTCATTTGTTAGCTGCACGACAATCTAAGTCTAAGTAGCGTTTGCCAAAGCGTTTAACAACCTTGCGCCATGAAACCTTGCTGCATAGTTAAATTTTTCCACAGCTAAACAGTTAAATTGTCGTATGAATAAATTGTCCCATAGGGGAATTTACATGCTTTAAGTCTAACATTAACAAATCGCACCATAGACAATGGTAAAATTTTTTAACCAAGCGGTATTTTTATAGCAAGATTAAGGCAAAAAAGGGTTTAAAATATTTAACCCTGCGAGCAACATTTATTTTTACAATGTTTATTGAGCAGCTCGATAATGAAAAATTTACTTGTACAAATCTGCGACCCTTTAATTTGTTAAATGACTTTATCTTGTTAAATAATTTGTAAAAAAATCAAAGTATATTATAATTTTAATTCAAAATTTTTTAGGTTAACCACTATGTCATCATCGCCATTTGCATCAGCCAATGTTTCTCACACGCCATCTTTTGACCAAAATCAAGATTCACAAAATTTTGACGATTTGCAAATCGATTTGCAAATCGATTTGCAAGCACTTGATATGGATGAAGAAACCGAGTCAGATGACATCTTTGACACCATGCAGCAAGAGTTTGCTGAAGCCCACCAAACCCTAAAAACGATTCGCGATTTTATCCGTTTTGGGGTCAGTAAATTACGCGAGTATGATGTAGTAGTCGCGCAAGGTACCACAGATGAGTTTGCTGAGGCTTCTGCCATTGTGCTACAAACCTTGTCACTTGATTGGTCTGCCGATGAGCAAATTTTAGATTGTCGCCTGACCAATAGCGAAAAATCAG
The DNA here is from genome assembly GCF_032017465.1 of Moraxella sp. CTOTU47616. NCBI lineage: Bacteria > Pseudomonadati > Pseudomonadota > Gammaproteobacteria > Moraxellales > Moraxellaceae > Moraxella > Moraxella sp. CTOTU47616. The sequence continues at coordinate 330,675 of NZ_DALZPU010000002.1, read as the reverse complement.
AAGTGTTGACATTGTTGCAGCGCCGTATCGTTGAACGCAAACCTTTGAGTTATTTAATTAATTTATCTTATTTTTGCGATTTGCCATTTTATGTGGATGAGCGGGTATTGATTCCACGTTCACCGATTGCTGAGCTGATTCGCCAGCAGTTTTATCCGTATTTTGAGCCGAATGATTTGGTTGAAAAAATTGCTGGCACTACTAATGACAAAAAATTTCATGACCACGGATTGTATGATAAACAGTTAGCACAACCAGAGCGTATGCTGGATTTGTGTACAGGGTCAGGCTGTATTGCCATTGCCTTGGCAAGCCGTTTCCCTGATGCAATGGTCGATGCCAGTGATATCGATAAAAACGCCCTAGAAGTGGCAGCGGTCAATGTGGAACATCACCACATGAACCATCAGGTCAATTTGATTGAGTCAAACTTATTTGAAAAAGTGCCTGCAGAAAATCAATATGATTTGATTGTGACCAACCCGCCGTATGTTGATGCGGCAACCATGGCAGATTTACCACCCGAGTTCTTGCATGAGCCAGACCACGCGTTGGCAGCGGGACAAGATGGCTTGGATTTGGTGCATCATATTTTATACAACGCCCCAGATTATCTGACTCGTGACGGCTTGCTGGTGTGCGAGGTGGGGGATAGTGAATGGGCACTGCGCCAAGCGTATCCTGAAATTCAGTTTGATTGGTTAACCTTTGCGCATGGCGGGCATGGGATTTTTGCCATGGATTATGATGAATTGATGGAAAATCGGGCATATTTTGAGCAGTATGTGAGCGCTTCTTAAGTAAGCGCTTGTTTGGGGTTACTATCTTTAACTTGCTGATTGGGCTTGTTGATTTAACGAGTTAGATAATGGCTAAAAAAAACAATATATGAACAGGGTGCAACAAACCTATTATTTGATTTGTAAGTATTGATGATAAATTAAGCGGAGCATAAATGGCAGGCAATACCATCGGGCAAGTTTTTACCGTCACCACCTGTGGCGAATCACATGGCGCAGGACTTATGGCAATCGTTGACGGCGTGCCACCAGGGTTGCCTTTAACCGAAGCAGATCTGCAAATTGACTTGGATCGTCGTAAGCCCGGTACCTCAAAATTTGCGACCCAGCGCCGTGAAGACGATGCAGTTGAAATTATCTCTGGCGTGTTTGAGGGTAAAACGACAGGTACTTCTATCGGGCTTTTAATTCGCAATACCAACCAAAAATCCAAAGATTATAGCGATATTAAAGACACCTTTCGTCCCAACCATGCCGATTATACTTATAGCATGAAATATGGGTTTCGCGATTATCGTGGCGGTGGTCGCTCATCAGCGCGCGAAACGGCAATGCGAGTGGCAGCGGGCGCGATTGCCAAGAAATATTTGAAACAACGGCTGGGGGTAGAAGTCCGCGGTTATGTCACCCAGATTGGTGATGTGGTTGCCAAACACATACCTGAAGATACGATTGATTGGGAATTTGTCAACAGTAACCCATTTTTTTGTGCGGATATAGATGCCTTGCCAAAGTTTGAGCAGCTGATTACCCAATGCCGTGAGCAAGGAACAAGCTGTGGCGCAAAGCTTACCATATTGGCATCGGGTGTACCGGTGGGATTGGGTGAGCCTGTGTTTGACAGGCTTGATGCGGATATTGCCCATGCGATGATGAGCATCAATGCAGTCAAAGGCGTTGAAATTGGCGATGGCATGGCAGTGGCGGGACAGTTTGGGCATGAGTCTCGCGACGAGTTAACCTTGCACGGCTTTAATGCCAACCATGCCGGGGGAATTTTAGGGGGAATTTCATCAGGGCAAACGATTGTAGTGAGTATTGCGCTAAAACCTACTGCCAGTATCACCACCCCGGGTCAAAGTATTGATATTCACGGCAATGCATTAGAGATGCTAACCAAAGGGCGGCATGATCCTTGTGTCGGTGTGCGTGCTACGCCGATAGCAGAAGCCATGCTTGCCATTGTGCTGTTAGACCATTATCTGCGTCATCGTGGGCAAAATGCAGATGTCACTGTGCCGCTCACCCCGATTGTATAATTTTTTAATAGGGGTATTTGGTTGCCATAAGGTTGCTATAATGCGTTGCCCCATTCAACTTGAGTTAACATTGGTATGACTGTGCCTGACCTTACCCTTGATGAGCAGCAGTACGATGCCTGGCAAAGCGAAATACTGGCGCAGATGGGTGTTACGCGTTGGGTGCGCCAAGATTGCCCTGTCAAAACGTTTGATAATCTAGAAGATTTTGAGGTTGTTTCTTCCTATCAAGCGGTTGAGACCCTTGCTGCCATGCCACAGCAGTTACAACCATCTCAAACTGGTTTAACTAGCAATTTTTCGTCCATTGATACAACGCCAGACTTCAATCATCCTGTTATTGCGGATGATGCCGTTGGGAGCGTAGCAGAATTACCCCCAACGAGTCTGGCAGATTTTCACCCGCATGATTTACCTTTACCCAACGATTTATCTTTACCCCATGATTCACCTTTAAAAAGCGACCCTGCGCCAAATAATGATAGGTACAGTGATGCAGGGCAGAGTGATGAGCTATTCAATAATGAACAGCTCAATGATGAATTGCTCACTGCCAGTTTTGATGTGCAGGCGATAGTCGTGGGTGAGTGGACACTGGTGGTTGACAGTCATTTTTTGCAGACGGACAGCCGCCAACACCAGTTATGGCAACAAATCATCAGTGGGTTCAAAACGTCAGTGCATTTTTTTAACTTTCCTTTGCTCACAGATAGCCAGCATTTACCCAAAGCCACGGTGCAATTAATGAGCAGCTATCCGATGGCGGTCGCAGGATTTTCAGGGTTTTTATACCGTATCAATCAAGGCAATCCCAAGGTGGGGGCATTAACGCCATTGCCTGACTGTCTAGATGAACAACCGATACAGCGTCTGCCTTATCTGGTAGATATGCTTGATGATTATCGCCTAAAACGCCAACTTTGGCAGTTGCTAGCCAGTTAAACCCAATAAGCCACCAATTGATGACTTATCTTTATGATTCATCGACTAGCCATATTGTGGTAAAGTATTTTTTTATGTCATTTCACACGATAACATTTCACACGATAAAAAGGAACGTGCTATGAGTGTCAGCTTTGATCAACGTGTTGCTAACTTTTGTGCAGGCCCAGCATCTATGCCGACTGCAGTGCTGCAAAAAGCGCAAGCCGAATTGTTAAATTGGCAGGGCTCAGGCATGTCGGTGATGGAGATGAGCCACCGTAGCAGTGAATTTGTGGGCATTGCCTCAAAAGCCGAGCAGGATTTGCGCAAGCTGATGAACATTCCTGACAATTATAAAGTGCTATTTTTGCAAGGTGGCGCAAGCTTGCAGTTTTCAGCCATTCCATTGAATTTACTCAAAGGGGAGGCTGATTATTTAGACACCGGCATTTGGTCTAAAAAAGCCATCAGCGAAGCCAAACGCTATGAGCAAGCGGGGCTAGGCAAAATCAATGTCGTCGCTTCTGCCAAAGACAGCAACTATACTATTGTCCCTCCACGTGATAGCTGGCAACTTAATGACAACGCCGATTATTTCCATTATTGCCCCAACGAGACCATTAATGGCTTGGCGATGTTTGATGTGCCAGCGGTCAATGTACCCATCGTGGCGGATATGTCATCTTGCATCCTATCTAGCCCAATAGATGTATCAAAATTTGGACTGATTTATGCAGGTGCGCAAAAAAATATCGGTCCTGCAGGTTTGACACTTGTGATTGTCCGTGATGATTTGATCGGTCATGCCAACTTGGTTTGCCCAAGTATCTTGGACTATAAAAACCAAGCCGACAATGATTCGATGGTCAATACCCCCGCAACTTTTTCTTGGTATCTGGCAGGTTTGGTGTTTGAATGGTTGCTTGAGCAAGGGGGTGTCGAGGCAATCTATCAACAAAATTTGTTAAAAGCGCAAAAGCTGTATGAATTTATCGACCAAAGCGATTTTTATCAAAACCCTGTCAACAAAGACAACCGCTCAATCATGAATGTACCCTTCACCTTGGCAGATAGTCAACTTGATAAAACCTTCTTAGCTAAAGCCGACGAAGCAGGATTGTTGAATCTTAAAGGACACCGGTCAGTGGGCGGCATGCGCGCCAGTATTTATAACGCGATTGATTTGGCGACCGTTGAAAAGTTAATCAAATTTATGCAGCAGTTTGAACAAACTAGCGTATAAAAAGATTTAACAATCATGCTACATTAAGACTTAACAGCTAAAATGCTTGTTAAGTCTTTTTTATAGTTGGCGGGTGTGGGGCATATGAGGGATAACAGCTAGCCATACCAAGGGTTTTTGAAAAATAGTTGAAGGGGTCATGGGGATGCAAGTGAAAAAAGACAGGATGATAAAACCAGCCCACTGGATGAGGGCAATCACTCGCCAAACATTCGGCAAAAAATACTGGGTGCTGGGCTTATTAGTGGTCGCGTCCGCTGCCAATACTGCTATCATCACTGGCACATCTATCGCTCACAACAGCACCGCGCAATTTGCCAATGTTTCTCATTTACCGTATGCCAATCCCAACGCTCCCAAAGGCGGTGTGTTGAGCCTATCTGCCATCGGCACCTTTGACAGCATTAATAAATGGATTGATGTCGGTACGCCTGTGACCGGCACCGATTATTTGTTTGAAAGTTTGATGACAGGTTCGCTCTCTGAAGCGTTTGTGCAGTACCCACTACTGGCGGATAAAGTCACTTATGACCCAGATGACCCAAGCTGGGTTATTTATCACATCAACCCCAAAGCCTATTTTTGGGATGGCACGCCTGTGACGGCGCAAGATGTCAAAGCCAGTATGGATGCACTGCTCACAAAAGGCGTGATGAGTATGCGTAGCTACTTATCGGATGTCAAAGAAACGCAAGTGATAGATCGACAAACCGTCAAATTTATTTTTAAATCTAAAGACAACCAAGAAATCAAACTGACCGTCGCGCAAATGCCGATTTGGTCAAAAAAATCGATTGATGGCTATTTTGATAAAGTCGGACTGACGCCACTGATGGGCAGTGGCGCGTATAAAGTCGGCACAATCGATGCAGGACGCGCCATTACTTATGTGCGCGACCCCAACTATTGGGGCGCCAAACCTGAAGCGGGCGTGGTAGTGAATGTCGGTCGGTATAATTTTGACCAAATTAAGTATGTATATTATCAAAACCCCGAAGTGGCATTTGAAGGCTTTAAATCCGGCGAATATTTTTTCCGTGCCGAAAACAAAGCGCGGACATGGTCGACGGGTTATAACTTTCCTGCCGTCAAAGCAGGCATGATCACCAAAGCGCAAATCGCCAATAACAACCCCGTACCGATGCAAGCGATTGTGATGAATTTGCGCCGACCGATTTTTCAAGATATTCGGGTGCGCCAAGCGATGACACTGGCGTATGATTTTGAATGGCTCAATAAAACCATGTTTTATGGGCAGTATGAACGCTTGCAAAGCTTTTTTCATGGGTCAGCGCTTGCCGCAACCGGCACACCGACGCCCCAAGAGCTGGCGGTTATCAATCCGCTATTACCTGACCTTGAGCCCATTCAAACACAGGCTGTTTTAAGCGATTGGCAAGCCCCCAAATCAACTGGCGATGGATTTAATCGAGACAATTTATTAAAAGCGCGTCAATTGCTGCTACAAGCAGGTTTCAAATACCAAAATATGAAGCTATATCAGCCCAATGGTCAGCCCGCCAAACTGGAATTTTTATCCGCCGATGACAAGAATGCGCGCATTGTGTTGCCGTTTTTACGTAACCTGCGACGACTCGGGTTTGAGACAAGCTTTCGCCAAGCCGATGTCCCCCAGTACCTAGAGCGCACTCGCAGATACGACTATGACATGATTATCGATATGTTTGCCCAAAGTTTGTCCCCTGGCGCCGAGCAAACCTATATGTGGGGCTCACAAGCCGCAGACGAAAAAGGCAACCAAAACTCGGCGGGTATCAAAAACAAAGCCATTGATGCGGTGATTGCCAAACTCATAGTCTCCAAAAATCGTGATGATATTGTGCTATACAGCAAAGTATTAGACCGTCTGCTACGGGCGGGCTATTATGTCGTGCCGACTTATGGCAAGCATACTGACAATGTGGCGTATTGGAAATTTTATGAGCATGGGCCGCTGCCAAGCAATGCCATCGGTATCGATTATTGGTGGGTGAACAAAGACAAACAAGCACAAGTCATGCAGTATTTAGGAAAATAATAAGGAATAAAACAATGCTAAAAATCCACCCAATCCCAGCCTTCACTGACAACTACATTTGGGCGATGATCAATGATGAAATACAAGAAGTGATTATTGTCGATGCTGGCGATGCTGAGCCTGTTATAGAATTTGTCAACCGTGAAAATCTAACCATCACCCAAATATGGGTGACCCATCATCACAGCGACCACATCGGCGGCGTAACAGCATTGGCAAATGTGTTTCCAAACGCACAGATTTTTGCGCATGTCAATATTCACTCGTTAATCAATGCCACACAGTTAATCCCCGTCGCTGAAGGGCGCGAATTAACCGCTTGGGGCAGTCCTGTGCAGGTGTGGCAGGTGGCAGGGCATACCGAAAATCACTTAGCGTACTTAGTGACGCTTGATAACCGTCTGCATATTTTTTGTGGAGATACGCTATTTCGCGCAGGTTGTGGCCGGGTTTTCACCGGCACGATTGAGACGTTGTTTGAAAGCTTTGACCGTTTTGCGCAGTTACATGACGATGAAACGCTATTTTATCCTGCCCATGAGTATACCTTGTCAAATCTTAACTTTGCCCAGTTTATCGAGCCCAATAACCCAGCCATTGCACAGGCAATAGCGCATGACAGTGAGTTACGCCAGCAAAATACGCCAACTTTGCCAACCTCGTTAGCCGATGAAAAAGCCATCAATCCGTTTATGCGTGCGGTGCTTGCACCCAGTGATGAGATGATAAAAACCGTACAAACGCAAACAGGAATTGAGGATGACAGTCCGTTTGAGATATTTAAAGCCTTACGCCAACTAAAAAATAACTTTTAAGGGCAACAATTAAAGGTAACCATTAAGGCTAATAATGAGGGATAACCATGGGCAAATATATTCTTAAACGGCTGTTGTTAATCATCCCCACTTTGTTTTTGATTCTACTCACCAACTTTGCCATTGTCCAATCGGCGCCGGGCGGTCCTGTCGAGCAAAAAATATCCCAAATTGAAGCAGAACAAAAACAGGGCGCCACCCAAACCCAGCTGTCAACGACCACTTATCAAGGCAGTCGGGGTTTATCGCCAGACATGGTCGAGGCTATCAAAAAACAATATGGCTTTGATAAACCCGCGCTCGAGCGGTTTTGGCTCATGCTGACAAGCTATGCCAAGGGCGATTTTGGTACCTCATTTTTTAAAGGCAAACCGGTGGGCGAGCTGATTTTGGATAAAATGCCCGTGTCGATTTCGCTAGGGCTTTGGAGTACGCTACTGATTTATCTAATCGCTGTGCCGCTTGGGATTGCCAAAGCCAGACGCCATAATTCACTGATGGATAAAACCACCGCGTTGCTGCTTGCGGTGAGTTATGCCGTGCCTGTGTTTGTGCTTGCGGTGGTGTTACTGGTGATGTTGGCAGGGGGAAGTTATTGGCAGATTTTTCCGCTACAAGGCTTGGTGAGTGAGAATTTTGATAAGCTGTCCACGTTTGGCAAAATCAAAGATTATTTTTGGCATTTGGCATTACCCATCACGGCAAGCACGATTGGCGGGTTTGCGGGCCTGGCGTATTTGACCAAATTTAGTTTTATGGAAGAGTTGAACAAACAATACGTGCTGACGGCTCGCAGTAAAGGGTTAAGCGAAAAAAAAGTGCTATACGGTCACGTATTTCGCAATGCGATGATGATTATTATTGCAGGCTTGCCGTCGGCGATTGTGGGAATATTTTTTACCGGCAATTTTTTGATTGAAGTAATTTTTAATTTGGATGGTTTGGGACGACTGGGGTTTGAAGCGATTGGGCAACGCGATTATCCGGTGATTTTTGGCACGTTGTTTATTTTTACCTTGATGGGGCTGATTTTGCAGTTGATAAGTGATGTGACTTATCATCTCATTGATCCCCGTATTGATTTTGAGGGTCGCTAATGCTGATAAAACATCCTGTTTGGCAAGCGCGCATTCACCGCTTTCGGCGTAATCGGTTGGGATTTGTTTCGCTCATCATGTTTAGCTTGATTTTCCTTGCCTGCATGGGGGCAAACCTTATCGCCAATGACAAGCCCATACTGGTTAATTACCAAAATCACTGGTATTTTCCCATCGTCAAGTCTTACCCCGAAACTACCTTTGGCGGTGTGTTCGAAACCGAAACCAACTACCAAGACCCTGTGGTCAAAGACCTAATCAACCAACATGGCTATATGATTGAGCCTATGATACCGTTTGCCGACCAAACGCCTAGTGTCATGCGCTCAGTGCCGTTTCCTGCGCCGCCCAATGCCCAAAACTGGCTCGGTACCGACGACCAAGGTCGAGATGTGCTGGCGAGGGTATTGTATGGTTTGCGTGTATCGCTATTATTCGGGTTGGCGTTGACGGTGGCAGGGTCAATCATTGGCATTGCAGTAGGGGCGGTGCAAGGGTATTTTGGCGGCTGGACAGATTTGGTGGGTCAGCGGCTGATGGAAGTGTGGGGCGGTTTACCACAGCTGTTTATGATTATTATTTTGGTCAGTCTGTTTAGCCCCAGTGTGTTTGTGTTGTTTGGCTTAATGCTGCTCTTTGGCTGGATGGGGCTCGTTGGTCTGGTGCGTGCTGAGTTTTTGCGAGCGAGAAATTTTGATTATGTGCGGGCTGCCAAGGCGATGGGCGTGAGTGATGGCAAGATTATGTTTCGCCATATTTTGCCCAATGCGATGTCGTCGAGTCTGTCACAGTTGCCGTTTATTTTGACCGCGAATATCACGGCACTCACCACGCTCGATTATTTGGGCTATGGCTTGCCTGCAGGGTCGCCGTCTTTGGGGGAGCTAATTTCGCAGGGAAAAGATAATTTGGATTCACCGTGGCTCGCTTTGGCTGGGTTTTTTAGTTTGACGATTGTGTTGTCGCTGCTGATTTTTATTGGGGAAGCGCTGCGAGATGCGTTTGACCCACGGCAGTCTTGAATTAACTAAAATTCAATGCAGCAATCAACCCAAAATGCTGAGTAAACGGAATAAAATCCCTATCGCAAAATAACAGGGGTAATTGATGTTCAACGCAAAAACTAGCAATCATCACATCATTGGCTTTACGAATGGTAATGCCTTGCTTGCGTAATTGGCGGTAATAATCAGCGTATTTAATCGCATTTTGTTGGTTCAAAATATCGTAACATAATAAACTATCAAAGGCATTTTTGGCTTGATTGTAGTCTGTATCAAGGCGAAAACCTTGCAAGATTTCCATCAAAATCACATCAAAAATCGCCACATTACTTGCCTCAAGTTGCGTGTCCAAAAAATCGGTGTGAGGTGTTGAATGACCGTTAAAATAGTCTATCCAAACGCTAGTATCAGCGATGATAGGCAAGTTCACGCTTCAACACCTGTTTTACGCATTTCGGCTAAGTCGCCTTCCCAATGCAGTTTGCCCCGTAAGTCACGGATTTTTTGTTGTTGGCTTTTTTGCAAGAGTAGCTTTAGCCCTTGTTCGACGGCTTCTTTTTTAGTTTTAATACCTGTGGCTTGTAGGGTCTGTTGCATTAGATTGTCATCTATTATGATGTTAGTTCGCATATCATTTCGCCTTTGTGTATGATTCTTTGATATTATACACATTTTAATAAATAGTTAAAAGGATAAAAATATGAGTTCAGGTTTTGTGGCGGGGACGCTCGTGCATACGGATAAAAGTTTGACCATTCAAGGAAATGATAAATGAGCGAGTTACTCAAAGTCAAAGACCTAACAATCAAATCCGCCACCCAAACGCTGGTCGATAACCTATCTTATACCCTGCACACAGGCGAAACGCTCGCCATTGTCGGTGAATCGGGTTCGGGAAAATCCATATCAAGCCTAGCCTTACTTGGACTGCTGCCAAATAGTCTAAGCATAACAGGACAAGCCCATTTAACAGACAGCCAAAGTGACAAAACCATCAACTTACCCATTGAAAATAGCCTAAGCACCTATTCCAAAAGCAGAAAGCAAAACCAAAACATTTTTCGCCAAATCCGTGGCAAACGCATCGGCATGATTTTTCAAGAACCGATGACCGCCTTAAATCCTTTGCACACGGTGGGCAAACAAATCGCCGAATCGTTAAATCTGGCTGGCGTGGCAAAAAAACACTGGCGACAGCGTACCCTAGCGCTGCTTTCCCAAGTCAATATTACCAACCCTGAAAGCAAACTTGCCCGCTATCCGCACGAGCTATCTGGTGGGCAACGACAGCGTATCATGATAGCGATGGCACTCGCGCAAGACCCTGATATTATTATCGCAGACGAGCCAACCACCGCCCTAGATGTCACGCTTCGCCATGAGATTTTGGGGTTACTGCATCGGCTAAAAAACGAGCGGGGCATGGCAATGATTTTGATTAGCCATGATTTAAACCTTGTCAAACGCTACAGTGACAACCTCATCGTCATGCAGCAAGGCAAGGTCATGGAGCAGGGGGCGACCCAAGCAATTTTTGACCATCCGCAGCACAGTTATACTCGCTCATTGATTTATCAAGATTTTGGACAAAGTTTGCCAATCATTGACAATTCCCCCAGCGTCTTAGAAGTTAAACAGTTAACCATTGCTTTTCCCCAAAAAAACAATATATTGGGTCAAACCACCCAATGGTTTGAGGCGGTCAAAGGGTTAAATTTGACCCTTAATCAAGGGCAATCCTTGGGTATAGTGGGCGAGTCTGGGTCTGGCAAAACCACCATGGCTTTGGCACTCATCAAATTATTGGCGAATGCCGCCAAGGTGCAAGGTCAGATTTTGCTGTCAGCCAATGCTCACATGACGGACGTTTTAGCGTTGTCGAATAAAGCCTTTTTGCCGTATCGCTCGGATATTCAAATGGTATTTCAAGACCCGTATGCCAGTATCAATCCACGGTTTAGTGTGTTTGAGATAATTGAAGAAGGGCTAACCATCCAAGGTATGGCAAAAACGGCGCGTGAAAAAGCGGTGTTAGCAGCCTTAGATACAGTGCGGTTGCCACGAGATTTTATCAGCCGTTATCCGCATGAGCTTTCAGGCGGTCAGCGTCAGCGGGTGGCACTTGCGCGGGCATTGGTAATGAAGCCCAAAATTTTGTTACTCGATGAGCCAACATCGGCGCTTGATAGCAGCACCCAAGTGGCAATAGTGAAGTTATTGCGAGATATTCAAGCAAAATTTGGCTTAAGCTATATTTTTATCAGCCATGATTTGCAGGTGGTTAAGGCATTGTGTCAAACGATACTGGTATTGAAAAATGGCGAAACACAAGCGTATGATACGACAGACAATATCTTCAGCCAACCACAAAATCCCTATGTGACTGCCCTAATTGCGCACAGCAGTGAAAACTAGCGGGTTTGCTGTCAAAACATTAGAAAGTTAACAATTATCGTGAACCACGTTGTTACGTAAGTTTGCTTGGTTATAGCCAATTTGCCATAGTCATTTAATCCTAGTGATTTTATTACAAGCACTTATATAACCACTTGATTACAGGCAGTTAATTACAGCCCCTTTAGCAATTGTTAAAAGTTAACCATGCCAAATTCCATCATTACCGAAGACAAAAAGCCACAGCATGACCTATTTGCTATAGCTGCCTTAACCCCCGCGCAAACCAAATATTTGCCAATCGTGGTGGCAATCGCTTTGTTTATGCAAATTTTAGACTCAACGGTGCTCAATACCGCTTTGCCTGCGATGGCGCATGATTTAAATCAGCCTGCGTTATCAATGCAGTGGACAGTGATTAGCTATGCGCTCACTTTGGCAATTTTTACCCCGATTAGTGGTTTTATTGCCGATAAGTATGGTACTAAAACCACCTTTATGGTGGCGATTGGCGTGTTTACGGCAGGCTCGATGATGTGTGCGGTGTCACCAACGCTCAATAGCCTAATTTTTTCTCGCGTGGTGCAAGGATTGGGCGGTGCGATGCTGATGCCTGTGGGCAAGTTAACGCTGATTAAAAGCTATCCGCGAGAACGTATGCTGTCGGTGATGAATTATGCGGTAATGCCTGCGATGATTGCGCCAGTGATTGGGCCTTTGGTCGGGGGGTATTTGGTGGAGCTGGCAAGCTGGCATTGGATTTTTTTGATTAATATTCCTATGGGGGCATTGGGGATGTGGGCAGGGTGGAAACTGATGCCCAACTATCTACAGCGCAATCCCAGCATGGATTTGCTTGGGTTTTTGCTGTTTGGTGGCGCGATGGCAAGCTTTACCTTTGCGCTCGAGTTTGCCAATAACATTCATGCCGATAATCTGGCTTCAGCGGTTTTTCCCGTGATGGTTGCTTTATTGGCGATTATGCTGCTCATTGGCTATTATTATCACGCCAAATACTCAGAATCGCGTAATGGACAACAACCGCTATTTGGCTTGGATTTGTTTCAAGTGCGTACCTTTCGGGTGGGCATTGTTGGCAATTTGCTGACCCGTTTGGGGATGAGTGCGATTCCTTTTCTACTGCCGCTACTGCTGCAAGTGGTGCAGGGTTATTCGCCGTCACAAGCGGGTTGGATGTTGGCACCGATTGCGGTGGGCGCGCTGTTGACCAAGCCGCTGGTCACGCGTATTGTGAAGCGATTTGGTTATCGTAGAACATTGGCGGGCAATACCTTGTTGATTGGGGTTAATATCATGCTGCTATCACAACTCAATCAAACCACGCCGATTTGGCTAAGTGTGCCATTTTTGACTTTTATGGGGGCGTGTAATTCGCTACAATTTAGCACGATGAACACCATCAGTATCGCACGGCTTCGCCCAAGTCAAACCAGCAGTGGCAATAGTTTATTGTCCGTCAACCAACAATTGGCGATTAGTTTTGGGATTGGCTTTGGGGCGATGCTGTTACATTTACTGACGCCCGCTCGCGCCTCGCTGGCACAGACGCAAACCGCGTTTTCATACAGTTTTATCATATTGGGTATCATGACGATTTTATCTGGGCTGTATTTTTTGCGATTGCACCGATTTGATGGCAAAGGACTATACCAGTAGTCGCCCTTATATTCTTGCCCATATTGTTGATACTACGTTGTCAATATAGCTTGCCCAACCATACCGATGGATAGCGTGGTAATTTATTTCACTCATTTTTATGATAATTTTAATCCTTTAACCCGATTGACCCTAATTGCTATTCTATTGGCGCAATCGTTTTGGAAAACCTATGCTCTCCAATGCTTTTTCAATGATAATTGATACCCGTTGGTGTCTTAATGAACTGCTAAAAGATGGCGTCATTGACCAACGTGATTATAATTTGGTGATGACCCATAACCGCAAAACCTTGCATCCCCTGCAAGTGATTGCAGGCTTTCATCTAGTCGATAAAACCACGCACATGGCGCTCAGTCTGGACCAGCTCAATCGCTGGTTGGCACAAAAAGCAGGCGTTGATTATGTACGTATTGACCCGCTGAAAACCGATGTGCCCTCAGTGACATCAATTATGTCATTTGAATATGCGCGCTCGCAGCACATTTTGCCAGTCGCCGTCACCCAAGATACGGTGGAAATCGGTACTGACCAGCCATTTTATCAAGATTGGCAGCTCAATATTGCGCATATCGTGTCGCCCAAAAAAATCAAAACCGTATTAATCAGTCCCGAGCAAATCAACCGCTATCGCCAAGAATTTTATCAAGTCACCAAAGCCATTGCCGGGGCAAACCATCAGCAAAAACGCGCGGATGCCGATATCACCAATGTCGAAGCATTATTACAATTGGGCAATGCCGCCAATATTGAAAATCCCGATGCCAATGACCAACACATCGTCAAAATTGTCGATTGGCTATTACAGTACGCTTTTGACCAGCGTGCCAGTGATATTCACTTAGAGCCGCGCCGAGATAAAAGCAACGTGCGTTTTCGTATCGATGGTATTTTGCATACCGTTTATCAAATGCCGACTGGAATTATGACCGCGGTAGTGGCTCGGATAAAAATTTTAGCAAGACTCAATGTCGCTGAAAAACGTAAACCGCAAGACGGACGGCTCAAAACCCGTACCCCCAAAGGTCAAGAAACCGAGCTGCGGTTATCGACACTCCCCACTGCGTTTGGCGAAAAATTGGTGATGCGGGTATTTGACCCCGAGGTACTGGTGCGCTCTTTTGAACAGTTGGGGCTCACAGGGCGGGATTTGCAAAAATGGGATGACATGACCCGTAAAGCCAATGGTATTATTTTGGTCACAGGTCCGACAGGCTCGGGTAAAACCACGACGCTGTACAGTACCCTCAAAAAACTGGCGACAGAAGAAGTCAATGTCTGTACCATCGAAGACCCCATTGAGATGGTGGAGCCGTCATTTAACCAAATGCAAATTCAAAATAACATTGATTTGACCTTTGCTGACGGTATTCGCTCGTTGATGCGTCAAGACCCCGATATCATCATGATTGGCGAGATTCGCGATACCGAAACCGCAGAAATGGCAGTACAAGCATCGCTGACTGGGCACTTGGTGTTATCGACTTTACATACCAATGATGCACCCAGTTCGTTAACAAGGCTGCATGATTTGGGCGTGGCGCCGTTTTTAACCTCAGCGACCATCTTGGGCATCATGGCACAGCGTTTGGTGCGTACCCTTTGCCCACATTGTAAATCCAATAAGCCCATGAATGACATTGAGCAGCAGACATGGCAGGCGTTAGTCAGTCCTTGGAAAGCCGCCGCCCCAGATACCATCAATCATGCCGTTGGCTGTGAACACTGCCGTAACACTGGCTATCTTGGGCGAGTGGGATTGTATGAAATCATGGTGCTCAGTAATGCGCTTAAAAAATTGATTAGCGAAGGCGCTGACTTGTCGCAAATCGCGCAAAAAGCCTATCAAGATGGGTTGCAACCGTTAAGACTGGCAGGGGCAAAAAAGATTGCCGAAGGGGTGACGACGTTTGAAGAAGTGATGAGAGTGGTGCCATTAACTTAGGCAGCTAACCATTATTTGAAAGACAAAAAGTAAAAGTTAAAAAATAGCCGGCAACAAAAAAGCCTAAACGTAAAAGTTTAGGCTTAATCAATGGTGCCCGGGGCCGGACTTGAACCGGCACGCTCGTAAGAGCGAGGGATTTTAAATTCTTAGATAGTTAAATTCATGTGAAAACATGATAATTCATATCAATGCGTAAGGCTTCACAACCTCAGTGTTTTCAAGGCTTTTAAGGTTTTTTAGACTTCATATAAATTCATAAAAAATCATGTAACGACATATTTCAAGTATATTTTCAGTATATTTTTAGCCAATTTCGCTGATGAAAAGTATATTCAATATACTCGGGTATACTGCAAAATGGGGTGCTATTTTAGATTGGCCGCGTGGATAAGGATTTCTTTTTGAGTATAAAAAAAGCCAGCGTTCAGCTGGCTTTACGATAATTGGCAGTACATTTGTAAGTCATGCGCTGTAAGAATCCATGTAAGACTCTTGCTTGATAAAGTACAACACTTCGGCATGGTTTAGAGTACTCAAGCTTGTCGCTGTCATTGTCGCGCCAACTCTGCAGCGTGCGAGGCGATACGCCAATAAAGGCGGCTGCATACTCAGGCGTAAAGTACTCATCCGGACTGGCATGAGTGACGGCTGTTTTCATCAGTTCTTTTTCGTGGGCAGTGTAGGTCGCCCATTTTTTGCGTGGTATCATGCCAGTTCTCCAAATAAGTCAGGTTGATTTTCTTCAATAGTCTTTTTTTGCCTGGTGGCCATGGGCTTAGCTTCAACGGCGGACACATAGCTAATACCGTTCACATCCAAAGCTGATTGAAAGCCAAAACTTCCTTCACTGCCAACAAAACCAAGTGGTTTTGGGGTTAAATGAAAATAGTATTTTTCATACAGCTCATTTAAAAACATATATGCCGGCACCGCACAGCCAACAAATTGACCTGTTTTGCAATGTTTGAGCATACCGATATAGTGTTGGCGTGGCTCCCGACAATATGAGCTTTGATGGTTTTCGATTCGGCAAGTTTCGCTAAAAATATCGTAAGGTTCAAATCCTAAGTCTAGTATCTTCTTGAACATACCAAACGTGCTGTAAGTTCCACGAAAGACACTTGTTTTATAGCTTGTTGAGTCAAATGCTGATTTGATACCCTTTGCTTCATACTCATAAAAATACTTTTTCCAAAATTGACCAGGGTTCTTTTCAAACTGTTTGGTGAAACTATCTTTTGCTCGCCAAAAATCGATTTCAACATTGCGATGATAGTCAATTGGCTCAATGACTTCGCCAATCATGTTGTGAGTAGTGAAATAACCGTCAATCGCCATTCCTATATCCTCACGGTTCTCGTAGTGATTGCCGTTATAAATCCATGCAATGTTAGCTAGGATTTCTGCCTTGGTGGGTTTATTGCTCACGGCTTTCTCCTTATTTTTTATCCATCTTGATCGCTGGCATAGGCAGCGCTTTGGCTGCCTCTTTAAACTTTATTTCACACTTCACCGACTCATGATAGAGTCGGTGGTTGTTTTGGCGAATGCGTTTTGCGGTACGTTTATTCATCAAGTACCGCCTCGGTTAGTGGCTCGCCTGTGTACCAATCAATAGGCGTCAGTCCACCAACAATATTGCAATTTGTACTCATTAAACTGCCCTTATAATCCAATCGGTCAATAATGATTTTGTCGCCATTTCCCCATAAACAAAGCACATTCTTAATGCCTTTTTTGAGCATAGCTCTTACAATATCATCCCCGCTCAACGGCTTAGGCGGCTGCTCAAACTCGATATGCGGGTATAGATTGCATAGCATTTCGTAGTTTTCTTGGGTGGCATGGCAGAAGTATCTTGAATTGTAATAGTCTTCTCTCCAGCCTTTTATTTGCACTTCACCAAGGTCAGAAACATCACTAACTACACATATGTCCGCATAAGCTCTGTAATAAACCTTATCCCCCACCTTAAATTTAGGGGATACCGCTTCAAACTCAGGCGTTAGCTCTGCTCCTTGCAGTGGGTTTTCTGCTGAGTCTAGGACTGGCTCGAAATGGTCAAATTCCCAGTAAAGAAAATTTCCCTCGTCATCTTTTACCTTTATTTCTACGCTAATATCTATAACATCGTATTCTTTGCCAATTTTCAGGCAATCGTCATAAGCCTTAACGCATCGCACTTTCTTACACTTTAAAAAATCTTGTAGTTTCATAATTCGCTCACTTATTGATAGATAGTAAATGCCACCGTTGCCAGTGGCACTTTTTTGGTTAGGCTTGGGTCAATGCTTCAAGATTGCTTTCAAGCACTGCATCTAGCTGATTGAAGGTTGCCTCGCTTAACTGCGCTTGGGCAGCGTATAGTTCAGCGCGAACATCATTAAGATTATCTAGCGTCATGCCGCTGATTAGTTTCATCAGGTCGCTGGCAACCTTTTTTTCACCTGTCAACGTGGCTTTTTCTTTCGGCTCGCTGACTGGCTCATCATTGGCAACCGGCTCGGCTTCGACAACGGTATCTGTCTTGGCGCTTTCGAGTTGAGCTTTGATAGCATCACGCTTTACAGTCAAAGCATTTCTAAGCGTTGGCAGATCATCACCGCAAAGATTGACATTTGGATTTTCGCTAAGCTCCTTGATATGCTCACCAAGCGGTCTAACTTGCTCAAGCGTGGTAATCGCTTCGATTTGCGCTAATAGCGGCTTGATATCGTAGCAGGGTAGTTGTTGCTGTTTTGGTTGTGCGGCTGGCTGTGGTGCGGGCTCTGGGGTCACGTCAACAAAATCGCGTACTTCATCGGCTGAATAAATACCCATCAAAATCTCTGGTGCATAGATGCGACCAAAGAAGGCGGCTGCACGATAACGCAACATTTGGTCTGGCATGGTTTGCCATTTGCTACCGTTCTTTTGGTACCAACCTTCTTTGATCGCCATTACCATGTCGATTTTGGCGGATTCGATACGCTCGCCGGTGGCTTTCTCGATTGCCCATGCCACGCATGATACGTTTTCAACTTGGGTTTTAACATTTTCAGAAGTTTTATTTTTGCCGTAGCCTTGAGTGACTGTATATTCCACGTCTGTCATACCGTGCTTGACGATTTCAAAACGTAAAGGCGAAAACTTACCGCAGGCATTGATAGCAGCGATGATAAACTGGCTTGACCACGCTGGGCGGCCTTCGATGATATACAGGTTTTGCATAATCATCAGTGGGTCATAACCCATGCGATTTGCCATATTTAAGGCGATCAGGCAGTTAGCTGTGGCGTTTGGGTTATTCTCGCCAATCACGTTGCCTTGGTTGTCATACTGCAATTTCCCATACTCTTTGGTTGGGATAAAACAACGGTAATCTTTTGGCACAAGGCTTGAATTTGATAAAATTTGTGCTGCCTGCATAGTTTCGGCAAAACTGCTAAATTGAAAAATACCCGTGCTG
Source organism: Moraxella sp. CTOTU47616 (assembly GCF_032017465.1). NCBI lineage: Bacteria > Pseudomonadati > Pseudomonadota > Gammaproteobacteria > Moraxellales > Moraxellaceae > Moraxella > Moraxella sp. CTOTU47616. The sequence continues at coordinate 312,028 of NZ_DALZPU010000002.1, read as the reverse complement.
TTAGAAAGGGCAGTTGTGGCTGGTGCTTGCGTTGGCATGGCTGGCATTACTTCGGCTAGGTTTGACATAAGATTTTTCCTTTTGTTGTTCTTCAAGTTCGATTTGATATTGTTCTAAAGCCAAGTCATTCTCGCTTGGCTCTGGGATAAAGTAATCACTGATATTCATCAGAAAACACCCGTACTGGCATTTCTGCGAGACTGCAGCTTAATCGCTGTGGTCTTTTTGCCCAGGTAACGATTAGTGCCGCTAACTAGGCTTTTTATTTTGGCCTTATGCTGGCTTGTTGGCTCAAACATTTCCCAGTCGCTAGATAGATCAAGCGGGCGTCGCTGAAATTCATCCATATCAACTTTGATAAATTCATTATCAATGATGCCATCGTAGTGTTTGATAGTTAGCGCAGCATGTGGGTCGCGGTTTTTAACGATACCATCCGTCAAAATAGCATAGCAGCGGGGACGGGGTGCAATCTGATTAGACGTTTGAAAACGCCCGTTCATAATGCCCAGAAACTCAGCAAAGATAGCGGTAACATCAAGGCATGATTTTGGGCTAATAATTTGCCAGCCATCGGCATACTTGACTTTGACCTCGGCGGGCTTGCTGCTGTTTGGCAAAGTCTTGACTGCGTATGTGGTCTCAATGCCTTGCTCGTCAGTTTTTACTACCAAACCTGCATGACATTTTTCAGCAGGAATATGAATGGTTTTGTCGGGTACGATGCGTAATGCCATATCAGTTATCCTTATTCCAGTGAGCTTGGATGTCAGCTTTGTAACTGTTAATGTAGGCTTGCTCGCCTTGCGCTTGTCTGTCCCATGCCGTGACAATGCCGTGACCGACAAATTTACCTGCCGCCAAAAATGCTAAAATGCACAGCATGGCAAAGGTGAGCTTACCCAACACGATGAAAAGTTTATCTTTCATGCGGCAGACTCCTCTTTGATTTCGACGACCTTGCTAATTGAAATGTCGATGCCATCCTTGCAGGCATCCCAACGCACCGCGCCGCGCGCTGCCGTGGGGTTAAATGCTTCGATTTGAATGCTTAAAAGCGTTTTTGGATATCGTGCGTCACGATAAAACACTTCAAATTTGCGTGTTTTTGGTTTTTGTGCCATAATCTGGTCACTCCTTATAAGTTGAGTAAAGCCCCTTTGCCGTCCAAAGTTCAGGGGCTTTTTTGTTGTCTTGGATTTGAGATTGCTTACGGCAATCAATCGGATTTTTGTTTTTGCCTACATACAGGTTTTGCTCTTATGGCTTATCTGCCCACTTGCTATTACGGTATGCCGAAGGGTCGTTAGCAGTCCTCATTCCCTTAAAGCGTTCTAGGCTTTGGTCATAACTCCATCGCCAGTGCTGCCGCTGAATCTTTAACTTGTGCCGTTCTCTGCACGGCTTGACAGGTTCCTGAGCTTTAATTGAATTTCGCGATAATCGGCTTATCGTGTTGATGAGTTTAGTTTACTAAAGTGAACTTAATAAGTAAAGAATTATTTTCACATAAGTGAACTAATTAATTAAATTTGTTTTTATAAGTGAATTTTAAGCAATAAAAAACCCGCATTTAAGCGGGTCATGTGATAAAATATTTTTATACTTTTTTGTAACTGAAGGTGAAAATGATGGATATTGCAGAGATTCGTTTAGAAATCGTCCGTGATTTAATCGATGCTGGACATTATCAACCCAACCATGCCAAGCAAATGATTGATGATGCCCAAGAAATCGTGAAGTATATAGTCAGTGGCGAGCGTTATGGTTGTGATAGCAGTGATAGTGCAAAGCAATTTAACGAAGCTGAACCAAAATTAAAACCTCTGATTATTCCAAAAGGCACTCGTATTAAGATTGCTGATTGTCCTTTTTATCTACAAGAAGATATCGATTTAGGTGTGAAAAATGAAGATCAGCACGAAGCCTTAGCCCATGCGCTATACGTTCAGGAAAATTGGGATACCGATATGAGCTTAAGAATAGGAAGTGTTAAGAAATCTAATTAGAAAGCCATATTGCAACCTCTTTGCGCAGATTGATATATTCGTACTCTTCAATATCAACTTCGATAATGAATATAGTATCGTCTCTGTCTACAAATTTACTTAAATAAGCTATCAGTTGCTCTTTTGTTAATTGCGTGTAGACTAACCATTGGGACTGAGTAGGTCTTGCCCAACTGTTTTGATATGAGGCTTTTTTAATACCTTCATATAATCTTTCGTAATCTCTATCTTTGTGTAGATCATAAGTAATTGAATAAAACGTCATTATTACATCTCCAATTAGCCACTCTCAAGCAGGGTGGCGTTCCGCTTAAAAATCCAACTCAATCTCTCGATAAACACACCAACCCTTAGCCCTCGTCGCTGGCGTGATTAAATCCGCATTGTAGATAAACCAAACAATGAAGTAGTGGTCAGGGTCAACATTCTCTAATGACCAGCCTGTGAGTATTGGTTTGGGTTTGGTATAGCCATTAAATATCATTTATTGCTGCCCCATGAATAACCGTATTCCCCACAGTTTCTATTTAGTGACTCAAAAATATCATTAATTTTTTGTTCAGCTATCAAATGGTAGTCTATTGCTTCGCCACGATACTCATAACTATCATTACCATAACGGGCACCTAATTGCATCTCTGTGTCGTGCATTTCCTGTTTGACTTTTTGATATTCTTCAATATTAGCTTTCACAATTGCTCGGCAATTTTTTGGCAAACCTGAGTCGCCATATTCTGCCTTTTCGTTTGGATCATTGCAGCCAGCAATCATCAAAATAAGTGGTAAATAAAATAATCTCATAGCAATTATCCCGCCCGATACATTTCACGACCAACAATCACCAAACTTGAGTGATTTTCAGCGGTCACGATTTTATCTGGATAGTCTGGATTGTAGCAGTGCAATCTAAGTACATTCCCAGGCTCGCGAAAGATGCGCTTAAACATACGCTCACCATCTAGCAAAATGGCATACATTTCACCGTCTTTGATTTCGCGGTCAGATATATCAATGCCCACCATGTCATGCTCATTGATATAAGGCTTTTGACTATCATTCTTAGCACAAACGAGCTTGAAGTTTTCAGGCTTGACGCCTTTGTCGGTAAAGAAGTGCGGGGGAAATATCCTGTCACCTTTAACTTCTTCAAAGGCAAAGTCCTCTGCATCGCCATCACCACAGCAAAAATAAACATCATAGATGGGTATTCTGATGCCGCTATCGTCATCGTCACCATAATCAACGCGGACGTTATCAAGGGCGTGTATTTGGTCGAGAACTGACTGCGTGTTGTCTGATGGCTCTCTGCCAGTTAACAGCCATTGTGTGGTTGTTTTTAATGTCTTTGATAAGTCGTCCAGATACTTTGCGCTTGGGTCATTTAAATGATTAAACCATTTATGAACCGTGGTCTTTCCTGCGCCAGTTCCTTTAATCAAATCCGCCTGTTTTAAACCAAGCTCATTCGCCCTGGCGATTAGTCTTTCAGTGATTTCACTCATAACAAACTCCTATATATTCACTATAGTAAACTTAAATATTGACCTAAAAGGGAATTTGTGGTTTACTAATGTGAACTAATAAATTCCACAAAGGTGAACTATGACATTTAATGAATTAAAGTCATTTTTCCATGTGAAAACCGACACAGCGTTAGCCGAAAAACTAGATGTATCAAAGGCGGTTATTCATAAATGGAAAAATCAAGGCATCCCAACCGAACGCCAAGCCATCATCCAAATTCAAACCAAAGGTGAATTAAAAGCCGATGGCATCCCTCAACTCGAAACCGCCTAGGAGCGACCTATGTGCCATAAACCGATAAGTGAATTATCACCTGAGCTACAGGAAATCGCACGAAAGAACGAACGGCTTTTATTGACTCGACTTTCCGAGATTGGTCAAAAAGAAGTGGGTGAGAAAGTTGGGATAAGTGAAAGCGGTGTGTCGAAACTCAAAAGCGAAGGTCGCATTGAGCTTTTTGCCGTTTTGACTGCTGTGCTTGGCATCAAGCTATCTGATAAAGATGACTTGATGTGCTCACCTGTCATTGCTGAAGCATTTAAAGAGATTTTAAAGAACTCGGCAGAAAGCCCAGAGTTTTTACAGATTTTATTTCGATAGGAGATATCAATGGCTAAATTCAACCCAGATGACTGCAAATTCTGCAATAACACAGACGATGTTTGCTGTCACGAAGCGATACGCACTGACAACAAAGCGCAAGCGCATATCATCGATGCTCAAGACGAACATCATCATGATGAAGCAGATGCTCACGTCTTCATGTTGAATGGATTGTTGGTTGCTAAAGATGTGGCTATGCCAAAGGCGGGTGTGCGATGAGCGAACTTGATAAATACGGCAAGCACGACCCACTGGCACAGCACTCAAGCTATGCCAAAAAATCAAAAATTACCGTAGCTGATACTGATGCTTGGTTAGCAAAAAACGGTAATGGTATGAGCAGACTGCCAAACAAAGCCAAAATCGTAACAGATGCAATCTGGTCAGACTACGGCAAGCAATCGGTAGCGACATTGATCTGGCGTTGTATCAATGCTAATGGCGTGGTGGTACCTGCTGATATTAGCAATACCTCATGCCAACGGTCAGTAACTTATTACTGCCGAAACATGGTGGCTAACGGTGAGCTTGAAGTGTTTACGGTAGAGCGCCACACCAACGATCCGATGCGTGCCGAATCAGGTAGTAAACGTAAAGTAAATGCGTATCGACGCGCATGAAAAAACCCTAACGACGGCAATCGTTTGGGTTTGGTATCAATCAAGAAGGAATTAAACATGAATGATTTAGCGATATTAAAACAAACAGCACAAACAATGTCAAGCCGAGAAATCGCACAGCTATGTGACAAAGAACATCGCAATGTATTGCGTGACATTGATTTGCTTAATGAAACCTACACTCACATGGGCCTGCCCAAAATTGAGCAGGGGTATTACACGCACCCCAGCACTGGTTCACAGCAACATCGCGAATTCTTACTCACTAAAGAACAATCCATTGATTTAGTCACTGGCTACCGCGCTGATATACGCATTCGCATCAATCGCCGCTGGCAAGAGCTAGAAACCCAACTACCAAGAGAATTATCCCGCCTTGAGATTTTGCAAATTGCATTACAGGCAGAGCAGGAAAAAATTGCATTGGAATGCAAGGTCAATGAGCTGCAACCGAAAGCAGATGCTCTTGACCGCATTAGTCATGCTATCGGCAATCAAAACGTGCGAGATACCGCGAAAACCTTGGACAAGAATCAAAACCAATTTGTTGATTGGTGCTTAAAGAATGACTGGCTATATCGTGACGATGCCAGCCGTTTAAAGGCATATCAACATCGTATTAATCAAGGCTTTATGGCGCAAAAATCAGTCATCTATAAAGGTCAAGATGGCGCAGAGCGAGTAACCATGCAGCCAATGTTTACACCAAAGGGCATCACTCACTTAGCTAATAAATTCAAGAAGGCGGTAGCGTGATGACTATGAACAGAGATACGGACTTACTCATGGATAAGTGGCACAAGACGCCAAACGCTGTCATAGATAGCATTGTTGGCACGCATATCACCGCGAGCGCTGGATGGATAGTCATGACGGTTATTCGCCATACTGACGGATTTGGACGCGATTCAACAGCCATCCCTACAAGCGTTTTTATGCGCGTACTTGGGACCGAGCGCGCTAAAACAGCTTATAAGTACATTAATGAAGCTATTGATTCAGGACTGATTACTGTCGTTAAGAAAAACGGAAAGGTTAGTGAATATTCCATTAACAAAAAATGTCCTATTTGGTATGGCGTTGACGAGCTAAAAGAGTCAAAACCAGTGGCACAAAACGCCACTACTAAACCAGTGGCGGAAAGTGCCACCAGTGGCGAAAAAGTACATAAACCAGTGGCACAAAACGCCACTGCCACCAGTGGCGAAAAGCGCCACACTTATAAAGACAATAAGAAAGACAATTTAAATACAAAAGATATTAAAGAAAAAAATAAAAAAGAAAATTCGCTAAAAACTCAAAGCTCGAAATCAGAAAACTTTGATCCTTTGAATTTTGAAATTCCAAGTTATGTAAATCCTGAACTTTGGAAAAGCTATCACGAAATGCGAAAAGCCAAAGGCAAAAAATTAATCGCTACCGAAAACGCTTGTCAGTTAATCATCAAGGATTTTGAAGCTTGGCATGAGAACGGTTTAGACGTTAACGAGTCCTTAGAGAAATCAATTAAATCAAGTTGGACTGGTGTTTTTGAGCCAAAACGCAGAATCAATCAACCGCAGAATTTAAACCAAGGATTTAACCATGCAAACCATCAACCAAGTAATCAGCCACAGCAGTTTGACACTAGCACAACCTTCGGCTATGCAAGCAAGCTCACAGCAGATGCCCAAGCATACTACGCACAGCAAGCAGCCCAGCAACGAACTGACGGAAGCAATCCGGTTGATGTTCATTGCATGGAAAGCACGTTTTAAAAACAAAATGCAAACGCGCAATGAAGCAGAGTTTGATTGGTCGTTCCCAATGGTTTTAGTTTGGGCGCAAGAATTAACCGATAAACGCGTTACCGTCAAAGAGTTTGATCTGGCTAAAAAACGCTCGATGGACTTAGATTGGATGCCAAACAATGCTGTAGAGTTTTTAAGACTGGTACGCGGTGAAAATATCAATCCTTATCCGTCGTTAGAGACTGCCTTTCATGTGGCCTGTCAGAATTGCGGTATGCGTGGTAATGCTAACCGTAACTGGACGCATGAGACCGTACACGAAGCGGCAACTCGTATCGGTTTTGGGGTATTGGCAAGTGCTACGGAAAGGTTTAAGCCAGAATTTGCGCGCGTTTATATGCAAGTTATCAATGAGTTTGACAATGGGGCGAGTTTTATCATTCCAGAGTCACACCGCATTGAGCAAAAACATATTCCCGCCGATGAAAAGGTTGCCGATGATCACTTAGCAAAAATCAAAGCCATGTTAGCAGGGGTGAGGGCATGACCCACCTCAGCCACCCAAACCACAAATTAACCACTACAGGCTACTACGTCTGTGCGGTTAAGCGCGGCGAGCTGACTTGGCGCGACAACAGGACCAATCAGCTTATGACAACCAAATACATAAGCGGACGCATCATCAAAAGCCCACACAACGAGAGTCTGCACCCAGCATTGTGGGCTAAGTGGCGCTTAAACGGACAGGCAATTAAACACGAATTTGGGGATTTAATTTTAGGGAGTGAGCAGTGACAGCAATCATGACACCAAAACAAGCAAAAAACCTTTTCTCTCAGCGCGGGACCACAAAAGAGACCAAGCCGAAAAAATCCAAGTATAAAAATATCCGGGTCCAATACAACGGCAAATGGTTTGATAGTAAAAAAGAGATGCGCCGTTATCAGCAGCTTGAGCTTTTACAGCGCGCTGGCAAGATTAAAAACCTATGCTGCCAAGTTGTTTATGATTTGCTGCCGACCACTCGCATCGGTGGTCAGACTCAACGAAAAACGACCTATGTTGCTGATTTCGTTTATTGGGATATCGAAAAAGATTGCGAGGTCATCGAAGATGCCAAGGGCGCGAGAACTGATGTTTATAAGATTAAGCGTAAATTGATGTGGGAAATTCTGGGGAAAGAGGTTAGAGAGGTATGACTTTCGTTGAACATAACAACCGAGAAAAAGCCAAGAAATTTGCTGAATACATCACTGGTCAAGAATTGCGCCAATACTTGGCTGAAAAAGTTAAGCATTACTGTGGCGAACATCCTACCGTATTTGATGGCGCGTGCGGCAGCGGTCAACTGGAGCAATTCATCGAGCCTAAGCTGTTATATGGCGTAGAGATTCAAACGGAAAGCTGTGAAGCAGTTAAGCAAAATTATCCAACTTCAATGATTTTTAATCAGTCATTTTTTGAGTTTGACAATGGCGTTCTCGCTGATTGTGTGATTATGAATCCACCTTTCAGTATGAAATTCAAGGATTTATCAGACAGTGAAAAATCAGCAATTCAAGCCGATTTCTCTTGGAAAAAATCGGGCGCTGTTGACGATATTTTTATTTTAAAGTCGCTTAATTACACCAGTCGCTACGCTTTTCATATTTGTTTTTGTGGCGTGGCTTATCGCAATGCTGAAAAGAAAATGCGTGAGTTAATCGGTAATCAATTAGCCGAAATTCACACTATTCAAAATGCGTTTGAAGATACGCAAATTGACGTACTTTTTTTAGTTATCGACAAGCAGAAAACGGATAGCAGCTATCAAACATCTATCTATGACTGCAAGGCTAAAGAAACGCTTGTCAGTGAAACAAAGCAACTTGATGATGAATATCGTTGGCAGACTGCTAGGGTGATTGTTGAAGAGTACCAATACACAGAAGCCGATATCGACCAGATGAACATTCAACTTAATCAAATGAATATTGATGGGTTGGAGTTACATATCAAAAACCAACTGATGCTATGGGAAATGATGGGCGCGAAGGTCGGACTACCTCAGTTTTTTAACCAAGTTAAAAAGCTTATCGCTAAGTACGAAAAAGAGTATTACAGCAAAGAACAAAGGGAGTTGCTATGTGGCTAACGCTTGATGATGTTGCGGATTTAAAGAAGGGTAAACACTGCCAAAAAACCGATGGCAATATTCCCATTATTGGCAGCGGTAAAAAACCCACTGGTTACACGGATAAGGCAAATACAGGTGATGACACCGTTACTATTAGCATCAGGGGCACGGTCGGTAAAATTTACAGATGGCGAGAACCAATCTGGGCATCAGAAACGTGTTTGGTTGTAGATCCGAAGCCAATGATATTCAAGGATTACTTATATCACTATCTAAAAAAGCATGAGCGTGAGATTCAGGAATTTCACAACTGTCAAACGATAGTAGAAATGGATATGAATCGACTTAGAAAATTCCCTATTTTTGTGCCGGACCACTACACGCAAGCCGATATCGTGGCAGACCTTGAAAGATTGGCGCTGGATATAAGTCATATTGATAAAAAGATAAAGACGGTAAATGCTTTGAGCAAAGCGATGGCTGCATCATTGCTTAATTTTGAACGAGTGGGGGCTTAATGATCAACAAAATCGAAGAATGGGGAAAGTGGGCAAGGCACACAGGTTATGAGCGTCATAGCACACCGATGTATGCTTTGATGCGCGCTAATGGTTGCTTTCATACTGGCAATAATCGGGAACCAAACATCACCGATGAAGAAGCCTTGGCGATTGATAAAGCTGTATTGGTTTTGAAGAAGAATTGGCTGGTGTTGTATGAGGTTCTTTTTCTAAAATACGTCAAAGGCGCATCATTGCGTGATATCGCAAAGTGGTACCTAACGCCGCTCGAGTACCCAAAGCAGATTAAAATGAAAGATGATGACCCGAGAAAGAAATTTGTTTGCCATAAAATCGCAGGCAAGATGTTGGAACAAGCTGAAAAAATAGTTTATAAAAACCTTGATTTTGACCCCAGCACTAGGTAAGATTGTGTTAAATTTGAAATAAGTTATACATAAGGCGAAATCGAAAGATTGTCGCCTTTTTTGTTGTCTGAAATTTAAGGATTAAACATGGTACGCAATGACGAACATGCTAAGCGATTGGTTGAGAAACGTGAGCAAGCAAATAAGAAAGGCTTGCCAAATGCGGTCAAGCGTTACATGAAGCGGACTGGGTTTAACCCAAATCCACCAGTTTTGAATGGTGATATGTAAAATTTACTTCCAACTACTTCGATTTACTTCGAACTACTTGGCTTGCAATCTTAGCGATGGGTTGCAGGTCTTTTTTATTTAAGGAGCGTAAGCATGGCGAAACTTACGCCAACCAAACCAAAATCAAACGCTGGAAGACCAACAAAATACAAAGCAGAATTTGCAGAACAGGCTTACAAATACTGTTTACTTGGCGCAGATGATAAAAAGCTTGCCTATCTTTTTGAAGTCTCAGAATCAACAATCAATCAGTGGAAAAAAGACCACAAAGAATTTTCGGAGTCCATAAAAAAGGGCAAAGAAATTGCCGATGCTGAAATTGCGTCAAGCCTATTTCACCGCGCCAAAGGTTATTCACACCCAGAAGATAAGATTTTCAATAACCAAGGCGTTGAGTTAGTTGTACCAACTATTAAGCATTATCCACCAGACACCACAGCAGCTATCTTCTGGCTTAAAAATCGTCAAAAAGATAATTGGCGCGATAAGCAAGAAGTTGACACCAACGTCAACATGAATATCAATAATTTAACCGACGACGAATTGGATGCAAAAATTCAGGCGCTGATGAATGGCAACTCGTGATAAAAAACTTGAGCTATTAGCACTGCTTGAAGAAAAGCGCAGACGTGATGACGTATATCGCTATAAGCAGTTTGGTGAAAAGCTCTATCCAAAACAACGTGAATTAGTCAAGCGCACTACAGATTACAGCCAGGTGTGTTTCATGGCAGCTAACCGTGTCGGTAAAACCATGACCGGTACTTACATGGATTCTATTCATGCACTTGGTCATTATCCCGATTGGTGGGATGGTTACGCATTTGACCATGCACCGCTTATTTGGCTACTTGGTTACTCGGGTGAAAAATGTCGTGACCTTTTGCAAAAGCCTATCTTTGGTAGGCGTGATGATAGCGGCTGGATTGGTGGATTAATTCCACCTGAATACATCCTTGACCACGAATCGATGACAGGTACACCAAACGCGATGCGAACCGTGTATGTGCGTCATGGTGGCGGTGGTGATGTCCAACATGGCGTTTCAACGGTGCAATTTTGGTCGTATAGCCAAGGTCAGCACGCTTTGATGGGTGACAGCGTTGATTGGTTTCATATCGACGAAGAGCCGAAAGACCAAACGATTTACCCACAGGTTTTAACGCGTACTGCTACAGGCGATAAAGGACGTGGTGGGCGCGGTATTTTGACGTTTACCCCTGAGAATGGGCGCACCGAATTGGTTGTCCAGTTTATGGATAATCCGGCAACTGGTCAAATCATGCTGAATGCGGGTTGGGATGACGCGCCTCACTTGAGTGAAAGCGTTAAGCAGACATTGCTTGAATCCTATCCAGCGCACCAACGTGATATGCGTACTAAGGGTATTCCAATGCTTGGGCATGGTCGTATCTATGACTTAAGCGAAGAGTTTATTACGTGCGACCCATTTGAAATACCTGACCACTTCATGCTGATTGATGGCATGGACTTTGGTTGGGACCACCCACAAGCACAGATTCAGTTAGCCATAGACACCGAAAACGATATGTTTTATGTGACGCATGGTTGGAAGCAGCGACAAGTTTCACCCGATCAGGCTTGGACAGCGACAAAATCATGGTCGAAAGACGTACCTACCGCTTGGCCACTTGACGGACTCCAAACTGAAAAAGGCTCAGGCAAACAGCAAAAAGCCTACTACAAAGAAGCCGGATTTAAAATGCTTGGTGAGTATGCCACTTGGCCAGATGGTTCAAATGGCGTTGAAGCTGGCTTGCTTGAAATTCTTTTGTTGATGCGCGCGGGTAAATTTAAAGTATTTGCGGGCTTGCGTGATTGGTGTAATGAATTTTTGCAATACCACCGCGACGAAAAAGGCAAAATCGTTAAGATAGGTGATGACTTGATGGATGCAACACGTTACGCCTATATGATGCGTCGTTTCGCTATCCAAAAAGGCTTGGTCGGTAAGCAAAAAGTTAAAGCCATACCAAAACCGTTGAAAAAAGGCTGGATGAGTTAATGAGCGATAAAATACTAGACGAAATCAAAACGCGCTTGAAACAAGCCGAAGACTATTGGCAAGAAAACTATCAACGCGGCGTTGAAGATAAAGAGTTTGTCACAGTCGAAGGCGCACAATGGGGCTTGCATGAAGTGCAAAAGCGCAAAGATGATGGTAAGCCTAGTCTTGAGTTTAATATGTGCCGTGCTTACTGCCGCCAACAAATTAACACCCAGCGTCAAAACCGACCACAAGCTAAAGTTGTGCCTGTCGATAACGGGGCAGATGCAGATAAAGCAAACTTGATTGAAGGCCTAATCAAAGACACCGAAGAAGCCACGGACGCAGAATCAGCATACGATACAGCCGCAGAAAATGCCGTCTATGGCGGACTTGGTTTTTATCGCTTGGTGACTAATTATGTTAGCGATTTGTCGTTTAACCAAGAACCAAAGTTTATGCCAGTGCAAAACCCTCATGCAGTCTATATTGACCCGTTAAGCCGTGCGCTAGATGGTAGCGATATGACATGGGCAATCGTGGGTGACTGGGTGTCAAAAGATGATATTACTCAACAGTATGGCGAAGATGCCGCAGTAAACTTTGAAGATAGCACGTATTCAGATTGGTACGATGATACTGATAAAACCTTGCGCATTGTCGAATACTTTAAACTCGAAGAAGTCAAAGACACGCTATGGCTACTGACCGATGGCACGTCAAACTTTAAATCGGTATTGTCTGAGCAACTTGGCACTGATGAAGCGGCATTAAAAGCCGCAGGTATTTTGCAAGCAACAAGACCAACGACCCGTAAGCAAGTCAAATGGTACAAAGTTTCAGGCACCAAAGTGCTAGAAGAAAATACCTTTCCTGGTCGATATATCCCCATCGTACCTGTCTATGGCGAAGTCACTTGGGTGCAAGAAAAGCGCTATATCTTTAGCTTGGTGCATTTTGCCAAAGACCCACAACGATTATTTAACTACTGGAAATCAACTGAAGCGCACATTTTGCAAAAGAACCAAGATGACATCTTGGTCGCAGATGCTGAAGGTGTGGCAGGGTATGAAGAACAATGGCAGAATCCGAGTAAATATGCGGCTGTTTATTATAACTTTGTTGATGAGTCTGGCAATCAACGTCCTGCTCCATTTCGCATGGGTGCCGCTCAGCCACCAGTGGGCGTATTAAACGCGGCTGAAAGCGCAAAGCAAGGCATTACTGACATTCTCAATATGCATGCGCCAGTGATGGGCGGTCAGGGCAATGAAACGTCAGGCGTGGCAATCGGTATGCGTCAACGTCAGTCTGAAACTGCCCAATTTCATCTACAAGACAATCTAAACAAATCAATCCGTCACGGTGCAAAAATCCTGCTTGGGCTTTATCAAGCACTCTACACCGTGCCGATGGTTAGACGTATTGTCGGTGTTGATGGTGAGTCTGAGCAAGTCAAACTGTTTGAGGAAACCGCCAAAGGCGTGATGGCTGATGTGACAGTTGGGCGTTATGACGTACGCATGGACACGGGGCCGTCATTTAACACCCAGCGCGAACAAAACTTTGCACTGATGATGCAGCTTTTAAGCATGAATCCGCAGTTGTTTAGCTTGATTGGTGATATCTTGCTGCAAAACTCACCACTGCTTAATGCCAAAGAGATTGCCGAGCGTATCAAGTCAACGATGCCGCCACAGCTCACAGGCAAAGAGCAGCAAATTGACCCTGAGCAAGCCAAAGCGCAGATTATGCAACTTGACCAACTTGTGCAGAAAATGACCGCTGAAATTGAGCAGCTACAAGGCTTGGTCAATGACAAAGATGCGGATAGACAGCTTGAGTTAGTTAAAATCCAACTGCAAGCGGAAAAAGACATCCGAGTCGCACAAATCAATGCTGAAAGCAAAGCCGATGTTGAGGAGTTAAAGGGCGTTGTGTCGCTACTCACTCAGCACATGGGCAACTTGCAAGCCGTGCAAGGCATGGTGCCACCTGAATGGATGGAAACCAGCGAATACGACCAAGAATTACCCGAACATGAATTACCTCCGCAGCATGAGATGGACGAGCCGCCACCCATGCCAAGCGAAAACATTGAGAACCCTGCCGAATCCGAGCAGGGTTTTTTAATGCCTGAAGAAACGGCTCAAAACTTCGCCCCTGAATCTGACCAGTTTGGGGATAGCGTATCGGTCAATGATATGGAGCAACCCAATGCAGACGATGGACAATATTGATACTGACAACGTGGCAACCGCTAACACGGAAAATACTAGCGCAGATAGTCAAAGTATCGAACAGCCTCAAGCCGAACCCGAAGCGGTTGAACAAACCGAAGAAGAAAAGGCAGAACAAGCCAAGCAAGAACAGGAAACTGAAAAGCAAAGCCGCTCACAAAAGCGGATTCAGCAGCTCGCTCGTGAAAAAGCCGAACTACAACGTAAAGTAGCCGAGTATGAGCAAAAGCAATCAGAGCCTAAAGCGTCTGATGCACCGAACATCGAAGATTTTGACGATTATTCGGAGTATCAAAAAGCGCAGCAGGAATACTATGTTGCCCAAGCTGAACAGCGTGTACTTGCCAAACTTGAGGCCGAAAAAGCCCAGCAATCACAGGTCGAACAACAAGCTGAATTTGAAACTGCTATCAGTGAGTTAAAAGATGGCGGTGTTGATGTAGATGGATTGATGGCAAAGGCTAATACATTGCCACCGCTACCCATCACGCTTGACCAGTTCGGGCTTGATGCTAAAGACACACTGAATTTAGCCGCTGAATTACTGCAAAACGATGATTTGTATATCGAATTATCACAAATGAACGCAGTACAAGCAGCGGTCAAAATTGGGCAAATGATTGCAAGCAAACAACCATCAAATGCTGCACCCGCTAAGGTGCCAACCGCTCCACCACCTATTAAACCTGTTACCGCCAATGCGCCCGTTGCTAAAGACCCTAGCAAAATGTCGGACGATGAGTGGTACCGACAAGAAACCCAAAAACGAAAAGGTAAATAATTTATGGCAAATCAAATCTTAACCCACCAAATGATTGCGCGTGAAGCGGCTAAAATGCTTGAAGAAGAAGCGCCGTTTCTAGCAAATATCAACAAAGGTCGCCAAGACGAATTTGGCACCGACACACAAGGCTACAAAAAAGGCGATACAGTCACCATCAAAATCCCAACCGCGGGTAAAGTGTTTGATGGTGCGGTGTTCGCAGGCGGCGGCTCAGGCACTGACGTGGTAGAAGATAAAGTCAACTTGACGCTTGACACCCAAAAACACGTTGCATTGCAGTTTGGTGCCAAAGAGAAACTGTTAAACATCACTGACTTTAAAGAGCGTATCTTACGTCCACAAATGCAGACCTTGGCGTCTGTCGTTGAAGCTGACTTGATGATGCGTGGCGTGATTGGCACACCAAACCAAGTGGCAATGAACTTGGCAGGCTCAAATCCATCTAACGCATTGGCATTGGCACGCGCTAAGCTAAACCAATACTTAGCACCAAAAGGTGATCGCAATGCGCTAATCACTAGCACCGCGAATGTGGCATTATCTGGCGAAGTATCACGCATGTGGAACCCAACCAAGACC
This sequence comes from Moraxella sp. CTOTU47616, assembly GCF_032017465.1. NCBI lineage: Bacteria > Pseudomonadati > Pseudomonadota > Gammaproteobacteria > Moraxellales > Moraxellaceae > Moraxella > Moraxella sp. CTOTU47616. The sequence goes on along the minus strand of NZ_DALZPU010000002.1, from coordinate 296,656 downwards.
AGTGAAAAAGCCTATATTGATGGTTTCGTGGCGAATGCGTTTGGTACTGACATTTTTGAACATCAATCAATCCCAGTATTTGCCAATGGTACAGCCGCAGGCATTACTGTATCAGGTGCAAGTCAAGGCGGTAGCACGTTGACTATGGCAGCATCAACCGCTGGCACGTTGGTACAAGGCACTGTGTTTACTATTGCAGGTGTTAACGCTGTCCATCCGCTTACTGGCGCTGATATGGGCACATTGCAGCAATTCGTGGTTAAAGAAACTGCGACTGTTGGCAGTGCAACCGCAGTAAGCATTTACCCAGCCATTAATCCAACTGCACCAAACAAAACCGTCACTGCTTCACCTGCTAACGGCGCGGCTGTCACTGTGGTATCGGTCAATGGTCCACAAAACTTGGTATTCCATAAAGACGCGTTTACCGCAGCATTTGCACCACTGCCAGTTTTGGCATCGTGCGAAGGCTACACAGCGCGTTTGCCAAGTGGCGTAAACGTGCGTGTAATGACGTTCGGCGATGGTAACGCCGACATTGAGCGCACTCGTATTGATGTGTTGTATGGCTTCCAAACTGTTCGCGGTATCCATGCAAGCCGCGTAACGCAGTAATCACATTAACCCATAGACAGGCGGCTTTGGTCGTCTGTTTTTATTTGGATAAATGCTATGAAAAAACTAGGGATTTTATTAAGTGCTACAGTAGGAATGGTGGCAGCAATCGGCACAAAAGCAGTAAACGCCAAACCAATGTCGCGGCAGAAATACAATGATTTTCGTGGTTGGCAACTACCCGAAAATGAAAACGGTGCGGACGAAGGTTACTTGGTCGAGTATCAAGATGGCGAACCTAACACAGCAGAATACCAAGGCTATGTATCATGGTCGCCAAAAGAACAATTTGAAAACTCTTACCAATATCCAAGCGTTGGTATGTCTTTTGGTCATGCAGTTGAATTGCTGAAAGGCGGTCATCGTGTAGCTCGTGAAGGTTGGAATGGTAAAGGCATGTGGCTTGGGTTAGTGCATCCAGACGATGACGCCGATGTTCCACCACAACCTACTTATGCCGTTGCTGGAATAGTGGATTATGCCACCAATGGCTGCCTACCTTGGATTGGTATGAAAACCGCTGACAACAAGTTTGTGCCTTGGCTTGCCAGTCAAACCGATGTACTAGCAGAAGATTGGCAGATTGTGGAGCAACACGATGGAAGAAATTGAATACCCCAAAGCATTATACCTTGGCGATACCGTCAACAATGAAATGGTCATTGTCCAAGATGAGGACGAAGAAGCGCAGGCGCGTGAGCATGACGCAGTTGATTTTGGCGATTTGCCCGAAGGTAAGGCACTTGAAGCGGTAGAAGTTGACGAACTGCCCGAAGCCTATGCAAACGCTATGGCACGGATTGCAGAGCTTGAAACCGAAGTGCGCGGCTATCAGCTTAAAGATATGCAATCCGATGAACTCAAAGCGATTTTGACAGAACGTAAAATCGAATTTGGCAGCCGTGACAGCAAAGACACGCTTTTAAAATTGGTCGTTGAATCGGAATAACTCATGAACGTCAGTAAAATCGTATCAGCCGCGTTAAAGCAATTAGGCGTGTTAGCAGCCGGTGAAAATGCCAGTGGCGAGGAAGTTGCTGACGCGATTGAAGCCTTGCAAGATATTTTAAGCCAGTGGGCAACGCACAAGCTGTACGTCCACAAAACCACAACAATCACCATTCCACTGTCAAAAGGTCGCAATACCTACCTTGTTGGCAAAATTGAGGGCGATTGCTGTGAGTATGAATTAACGTGCTGCGGCGAAGTGCTTGCCCGTCCAGATATCACCGCAGAAATTGCGAGCATATCAAATAATGCTTTGCTTGATGATAAGCCGATTACCTTGGTGCGTGATACCAACGACAGCAAATACGCTGGCGTGACCTACCAAGTTGATAACCCTAATTGGTCATTTAAAGTCGATACCGATGGCGGTGAGCTTAAAATCAAAGCATTTACCTTGCCATTTGACCTATGCCCACATGATGAATTGCACTTGCCAAAGCAGTATGAGCGTGCGTTAAAACTGACCTTAGCCATTGAGATTGCCCCAATGTTTGGGGTCGAGCCATCGAGCGCATTGGTGGTCAATCAGCGCAATGCCATTAACTTGCTCAAGCGCTCAAATATCACCCCATTGTATGTTAGCAACTCAATTAATATTGGAGTAGGTAATCGTGGCTGCACTTATTGATATCCCCATTGTAGGGCAGTCTTATCACTTGCAAGATTGGGCGATTGACTGCCAACGCACACTTAATCTATATCCGCAGGTTATCGAAAGTGGAAATACGCAGTCGGTAAGTGCATTGCTACCCACTGAAGGACTTGTAAAGCGTTTTGAGTTTACAGGCGCAATCCGTGGGCTTTACACTTTGCCTGACCGTTTTTTGGTGGTGGCTGGCACAGCATTATACGTTGTTAAAAATGGCGTATCACAGCGGATTGGTGCTATTAGCGGCACTAACTTAGTGACGTTTGCCGATGACAGTGTGCAAGTGATGATTGTCGGCGATGATGCCTACCGCTACAAAATAGCGGATAGCAGTTTGACCAAGCTACTGATTAATGATGATACAGGTTTTTTTGGTGCGTCATCGGTGACATTTTTGGATTCTCGCTTTATTTGGTCAGCCCCTAATAGCGGCAAAATCCAATGGTCAAACTTACTAAGCACCACGACAACCGCGCTAAATTATGCCACGGCTGAAGCGCAAAGCGATAATCTAGTGCGCGTGATAGCCAGTAATGGGCAGTTATGGCTTATCGGTGTCAAAACCACCGAAATTTGGAATAGCACAGGCTCGCAGGACTTGCCCTATCAGCGTACATCGGGCGCCTATATCCCGGTAGGCTGCGCGGCTAAAGACTCCGTTAGTGCGTTTGGTAGTAGCTTGATTTGGCTATCACAAACCGAACACGGTAACGCGCAAATAGTCATGACGCAAGGCTACCAAGTCAGCCGTATTAGCAATCATGCCATTGAAAATGAGCTTGCCAGTTACGCGCAGATTGATGACGCCTATGCCTTTAGCTATCAGCGCGAGGGGCATAGCTTTTATGTGATTAGTTTCCCCACCGCCAAAAAAACATGGGTGTATGACGCGTCAGTGCAAATGTGGCATGAGCGCAGTTTTTACAACACTGAAACCTTTAGCCATGAACATCATCGCGCTAACAGCCATTGCTTTTTTGATGGTGAGCATTTAGTCGGTGACCGCGCTAATGGGCTTGTGTATCGATTATGCCCAAACTGCCAAACTGATAATGGCAGCTTAATCATGCGTGAGCGGGTGACACCTTGCTTAAATCCACCCGGACAGCGCCTTGTTTTTGATGAAGTCGAAATCATTGCCCAAGTGGGGCAGGATGAAAATGCCAAGCCGCTGATTATGCTGGATTGGTCAGATGACAAAGGGCGCACTTGGTCAAATGATAGACAAGAGAATTTAGGCGGTATCGGTGAGTATAAAAAACGGCTGATTTTTCGCAGACTTGGGCAGTCATTTAACCGTGTATTTCGTATTCGCATGACCGATGCGGCAAGACTAATTTTATTGGGTGCAAAAGCAAAGGTGAGATAAATGCCACAAATTCCCCGCGTATCGCAAGTGCCAATTATTGAGCCGATGTATACCAATGGCGTGATGAACCCAACGTGGGTGCGATTTTTTGAGAAACTAGCGTCAATGCTCAACACGGGCGATTTGGCGGACTTGCTCACTTTATTGCAGCTTGCCAACCAATTACCAACACAGTCGCTAACAGGGCAAATGTTGCTAAATACGTCTAATACCCAGTTTGATACAGTAGCATTGCCCGTTATGCAGGCTGAAACTATGCCGATGGTTGCTGTATCTGTAAACCCATCACCCACTTTTGATATGGTCGCTATGCCAACCAGTGAGATTATTGCCCCATGATTCGATACCTAAACCCATTCAAACCGCAAAGTCTAGTTGCGGATAATAATATCGCCTATGTCGTGCCTGGGCTGTCAGTTGCACAAATTCGCGCATTAACATTCCACAACGCCACAGAAAGCCCGATTAGCATTGAGGTATATTTAGTCCCTGCCAGTGGCTCGGTGCAAGCGTCTAATCGCTTGGTTAAAAAAACACTGGGCACCAATGAAGGTTATCTTTGCCCTGAAGTCATCAACCATGTGCTCACTGAAGGTATGCAAGTGGTGCTTGTAGGGCAAGGCGCTAATGCTACGCTATCAATCATGGAACAGTCTGTATGATAACTATTGACCGCGAAAAATGGGCAGACTGCATTGATGAGCTTATGCCGCTATGTCAGCAGGTGTTTTCGTTGGTGGAAGCCGATATTACTGGATTGCCGCTTGATTTTGACCATGAGCTATACAATGAGCTAGATGCTAATGATTTACTGCATTGTATTGTCATGCGCGATGGTGGGCAGCCCATTGGCTTTCATTGGGTGGTTATTTCAGCCATGCCACGGCACAAGGGTTATAACCAAGCGCACACGGATGCGATTTTTGTATTGCCAGAACACCGCAGACACTCGACCAAGCTACTGCATTTTAGCCAAGAGTACATTGCACAGAAGGCAAGTTTTTGGACGCTTGCTAATTTGGATCCAAACGACCGCGCATTGATGTGGTACAAAAAAGGTTTTGTGCCTATTGAAACCATTATGTTTAAAAACTTATACCTAAAAAATCAGGGGAGATAACATGTCATTTGTCGGTAAAGCCATCGGCTCAATCACTGGGGCAAATCAACAAGCAAAAGCCGCGAAAAATGCGGCAAAAACCCAAGCAAATGCGGCAGAAAAAGCCAGTCAAATTCAAAAAGATATGTTTGACCAGGTGCGAAGTGATTTAAACCCCTATCGCACGGCTGGCAATGATGCACTGGCACAGCTAATGGGCAAAATGCAGCCTAATGGTTTTTTTAATCAAACTTACTCAGGTCAGGATATTTATGATGACCCTAGCTACCAATTCCGCGTCAATCAAGGCAATAACGCCATCCAAGGCAGTGCAGCAGCGCAAGGCGGTTTGTTGTCAGGCGCTACACTAAAAGCCCTGCAAAACTATGGTCAAGAGTCAGCGAGCCAAGAATATCAAAACGCTTATAATCGATTTAATGCTGACCAAACCAACCAATACAACCGCTTGTCTAATTTGGTAGGCATTGGGCAAAATGCGGCAGCGCAAACAGGTAGCGCAGGAACACAAACCGCTCAAGCTATTGCAAACAACACCATGCAAGGTGCTAACTCACAGGCGGCAGGCACGATTGCAGCGGGTAATAGTGTCGCTAATGGTTTTGGGTCATTGCTTGGTTTGGCGGGCACGGCTGCAAAATTCATGAATCCAGTAATTTGAGGTGAGTTATGTTAGACCCTAGTATCATCACAAACGGCACATTGGCTGCACAGGCACAACAAGAAGCCAATATGAAAGCAATGGGCGACTTAGGCGGTGCGTTTGGTAAATTGTTGCTTGCCCGTCAAATTAACGACATGAATCAAATGGCAACGCCTGAAGAAGAAAAGGCATTTGCCCAAAAACACAAGCTATTTGCCCCGCAGCTTATGCAGCAGTACAACGATAATCGAGCGGCTGAAGCAAAGGCAATTAAAGATGGGTTAAAGTTTGACGCAGATTTGAATAAAACCTATGCAGATACTGCGCAAACTTATGCACTGGGTCGCAAAAATGATGCAGACGCCGGCAAGGCAACGGCAGAGGGCAAAAAGGTCGGTGTTGAGACCACAGGGCTTGACATTGACCAAAATACCAAGCTTGACACTATGATTTGGGGGTCAGTGCTAAACGGTGGTAAAAACGCAGGTATTGCACAACTTGAGATTCAAAAATCACGCGGCTTGATTGATGAAGCGACTTATAATCAAAAGCTAGGATTGATTAACAATCTACCCGCTGACCCCGCGCAAGCACAAAAATATGCGTTTGCCATGTATAAGGGGATTCAAGACCCAAAATACAATCTTACCACGGCGGATAATGCGCTTGATAATCAGACATCGCGCCAAAATACGATTGACACCAATCAAACGTCCGAACGTAACAATGTGCGTACCACTCAAGCTAGTATGTATAGCAGCGATAGGTCGCTTGAAGGCACTAAGTACACGGCTAATCAAGCCACGTATCGCACAGAAAAAGAGATTGAAGCCGCCAAAAAACAAGGTAAGCAGCAGCTAATCAATGGTTTGGTTTACACCGTTTACCCTGACGGCACGGCAGACGAATTTATTGACCCTAAAACTGGGCAGCAAGCAACGTCACTGGGTAATGGCATCGGCAATAAACCCATGCCTGCAAGTGCCTTGAATCTAATTTCTACATCACGGGATAAAATTCAAAGCTCGCAAAATACGATTGATAAAATCGAGCAATCAATCAAAGACCTTGACCCAAAACAGGGGGGTAAATTAAGTCTTGGGTTGCTAGGCAATGCGGGCAATGTTGCAAGAAATTTAACAGGCAATAGTAATGAAAGCAGCTTGGCTTATGAGCGTTTAAATTCAAACATTAAAGGCATGGTCAATGAAGTATTGCAAATGGCGAAAGGCACGCAGACCGAAGGGGATGCTCAGCGCGCCGCCAAGGTAATCTTATCAACACCATTGACGGATAACCGAGCGGTATCTAATGCACTGGCTGAATTAAAACGAGTGGCGCAAAAAACGGTAGCTTTGGAGCAAGGCAAAGTGGAAGAAGTTTATTCAAACTATGGCAAAGAAGCCCCGATTTATCCTGCCGCATCTGCCCCGCCTGCAGGTATCGCAGCACCGAAAACGCCAAGCGGTAAACCAAGACCACCGTTATCAGCTTATGGATTTTAAATTATGGCAGGACTAGAGCAGTATCTAAACAATCCTAATGTCCGTAAAATGCTTGATTTGATTAGCTATACTGAGCATACGCAAGGCAATGGATATTATACAGCGTTTGGCGGTGGTCGGTTGTCTAGCCTTGCCGACCATCCAAGGTATAGAAAGCCGTTTCGTCAAACGGATGGCAAAATTAACTACACCAGTGCAGCAGGTAAGTATCAATTTTTAAAGAGCACTTGGGATGGGTTGGCAAGGAAGTATGGTTTTAGTGATTTTAGCCCACAAAACCAAGACTTAGGGGCGGTTGCCTTGCTGATTCAGCGCGGGGCAATGCCTCATCTTTTGAAAGGGGATTTTGCTAATGCTATCGCAAAATCGGGTGCAGAATGGGCAAGTTTGCCAACATCGCCGCATCCGCAGCCCACAAAATCATGGAAACAAGTTAACGCCTTTTTGGGTGGTAAGATTCAAGTTCCCCAAAACGGCGGTGCACCGCAAGGCATTGGCAGATTCAATGTCGCTGATTTGATGAAACAGGTGCCACAAAAGCCGCAACCATTGGGCAAATTTAATGTGGCAGACTTAATGAAGCAAACACCGCAAGCGCCACAGCCGTTAGGTCAGTTTAAGGTATCTGATTTACAAGCGCAGCCGCCAGCGCAATCTCAGCAAGGCATTGGAAAGTTTAATGTGGCGGATTTGATGAAAGGTGGCGGATAATTGTTGCTTAATTCTTGCTAAGTCGGGTATAGTGAAAATCCGACTTATGAAGGGAGTTGAGTATGAAACGGTTAGCAATATCAATATTTGTAGCTTTGATGAATACGGCTGTTTATGCAGGGCTAGACCACAGTATTATTATGCAATCATCCGAACAATCTCAAAGAATGCAAGAGCGAAATAACGCAGCAATGAGCGACCTTGGTAACTCTTTGGGATTAATGTATAAAGCAAGGAAAGCAAAAAAGGAACATGAAAAAGCTATGGCGGAGTTATCGCAAATTAACTTAGATGACAAACAAGCAGTAATATTATTTGTTCAAAAATACCCCAATGAGATAGAGTACGTAAAACAATTGCTAGAACTGAAAAAAGGTCTTAATTGATAGCAAACCCACTCAAGCAGTGGGTTTTTCTTTTAAAAGCTTGAGCGCGTCTAGGATTTCTCTTGACTGTCTGTGTAATTCGACTATTTCATCTCTTAATGACGGTTCTTGCATTGCTGATTGCTCAAGACCTTTATCCATTAACTCAATCATAGCAGAGTTCAAGGATATATTATTTTTTTCAGCATATTGCATTAGATCAGAATATAAATCTTGAGGCATGCGAACTTGGGTGCGTTTCCAATCATCTTGTGAAACAACGCGACCTGTTTTTGAATTACTCATAATGGCACCTTGAAAAATGTATTTGACAAGATAATAACACTATGGAATAATAAATTCAATGACAAGATAATCATGTCAGAAACTAAAAAGCCTTCGTTCTTCCGACCAAAGACTAACGAAGGCTTAGAACACTCAACGTCATAATGGAGAATATTCTATGACAAGTTTATCAGTTTTAAACCATGAAATCCATCAAGATGATGGTTTGTATTGCCTAAATGATTTGCACAAAGCAAGTGGTGGCTTAGAAAAACATCAGCCAGCATTTTTTATGCGTAATCAAGAAACCAAGGATTTGATTGCAGAACTTGAAAAGGAAACTAAATTAAGCTCTGCAAATTTGCAGACCATAGTTAAAAAGATTACTGGCAAAGGATTACATCAAGGCACTTACGTTTGTAAAGAAATCGTTTATCGCTATGCAATGTGGATTAGCCCAAAATTTGCTTTAGCGGTTATCCGTGTGTTTGATGCTTTTGTGACGGGCAAGCTTCAACCCCAAAACAAGGGTCAAGCCAAAACCACAGTCGCTGACCGTGTACCATTAAAAGATGCAGTTAATGTTTTGGTGGCTAAGTCATCATTAAATTACAGTGATGCCTACAAAATGGTTCATCAATTCATGGGCGTTGATAGCATCGACCAGATACCGCTTGAAGATTTGCCAAGAGCCGTAGCTTATGTGCATAGTTTGATGTTGGTGGCAGGTAGAGCAAGCCACCCATTAGATGCCTATGCTTTAACTAACCTAAAAGCCTTGGTGACTCATAACTTTTTGATGGTGTCGTTTTATAAAACGATTGAGCAACCGATAAAAGCACTTAACCCAAGTTTGTGGTCACATACTTTTGAGCATTTTTGGAGCGCCAAATCACTTGCTATTGGATTTAACAATCAATTTGATTTAGGCGTAGATGAGCGGTATTTATTGCCTTACCGTTGTTAGTATTAACTTTTAACCTACAAAACCTCAGTCGAAAGATTGGGGTTTTTATCGCCCAAGGAAACCACATGGCAATCTCTAAAGAAACCCAAGCCAAAATCAATATGGCACGCAAAGACGGCTATAGTGACGCAGAGATTTTTGCTCACTTGAAAAATAGCCCAAAGTACAAAAACCGCTTTACCATGGCTAAAAAAGACGGCTACACCGAAAGCGATATCGCCCAGCAATTAGGATTAAATATTACTATCACGGTCAAACAGCCTGAACAGCCGAAGTATGAGAAACCGTCTTTTTTGGCAGACGTTGGCGCGGGTATGGATGACGTATTTAGCGGTATCAAGCAAGGCGCATTGTACTTAAAAGATGGCGTTACTGGCGGTAATGACTACGAAAAATTCACCAAAGAAAAAGCCGATGAGAAAGCCTTTTATGAAAAAGCTCGAACAGAGTCAGGGGCAGGCACTAACTTTGGTCGTTTTGTTGGGCAAACCGTAGCAACATTGCCAGCCGCAGCATTTGCCAAGGGCTATCAAGGCGTCAATGCTGCAACGAAAGCGGGTAGAGTGGTGCAAGCCGCAGGCGTTACGGGTCAAAATGCGCTATCGGGTGCAGCGGCAGGCGGGGTGATGTTTGCCAAAGACGCAGATGAGCGATTGAAAAATACTCAGTATGCAGCGGCAGGCGGTGCCATCGGTGGGGTAATCGCGCATCCAATTGGCAAAGGCATTGCTAAGTTAAACACTAAACTATCGCCCAATGCGTCAAGCCGTGCGTCTGCTAGACTGGGCGCAACGATTGACGACCAAATTGAGATTGCGCTAACTTCTCGTAATATCCGTATGGGCGACCTGTCTGATGATATTTTGCGCGGTTTGCGTAAAGATGTGGGCGCGGCATTGAAGTCTGGCAAGGCGGTCAATAAAGAAGCGGTAGCGCGTAAAGTGGTGTTTGATAGACTTGGTATTACCCCTACTAAAGCGCAACTTACAGGCGACCCTAAGCTATGGAACAAACAAGCTGAACTTGCCAAAATTCACGGCGCTGGCGACCCATTGCGCGACAAACTCATTCAAGACAATGAAAAGCTATCTACCCTCATGGATGATTTTGTGACCAAGACAGACGGTCAAGCTATTGACCAATACGGTGCGATGAGTAAAGCCGTTGACGCACTAGATAATCACAACGCCACCATGAAGCAGCAAGTCGGACAAATGTATGACGCGGCTAAATCAGCGCAGGGTAATGATGTGCTGTTAGATGGCGCAGGGTTTGCCAATGACGCGATTACACGCCTTGATGCAGATTATGCCATGTCAAGCCTACCGCAAAACATGCATAAGCTAATCAAAGATATCAGTAATAACCCCGATAAATTCACACTAGGAAAATCTGAGGAATTTATCAAAATCTTGAACCGTGAGCACAAGGCAAGTCTGCAAAATGGAAAACCGACAAGTACTACTCATGCCATTGGCGTGGTGCGCGATGCTTTAACTAAGCGCCAAGAGCAAGCCATGCAAGGGCTACTAACCCAAGGCAACAATGATGCAGCTCAAATGTATAACCTTGCCCGCACCGCTCACAAAATGCGCGTTGAGCAAATTGAAGCCAACCCTCTGCTAAAAGCCACCGTAAAAGGTGAGCAGCCCGATAAGCTATTTAACAAGCATATCTTGGGCGGCAATATTGCTGAGCTTGAAAACACGGTGAAATTACTGCGTAGCGTTGACGCTCAAGCGGTCAATGACATTCGCGGGCAAGTTGCCAAGTACATCATGGATAAAACCTTGCAAAGCAATGGGCAGCCAAGCCCTGCTGCAATGGCAAAGGCACTGGGTCAAATCGGTGATAGACGACTTAATATCTTGTTTTCCCCTGAAGAAGTGGCAAAGCTAAAAGATATCGGCTCAGCGATGCACTATCTGATTACGCAGCCACCGCATAGCTATGTCAACAACTCAAACACAGCATCGGCAGCCATGAACTTCTTGGGTAATATCTTAAATCGCCCTGGTGTACGCCGCGCGCTATCGCCGCTTAAAGATGTGCAGGACAGTGTAAAAGTTAACCGTGCATTAAAAGGCTCGGTAGCCAGTGATGCAAAGGCGTCAAATGATATGTTAGACAATATCTTGTACGGCGAAGAAGAAAAGAAACTCATCGACATACTGACCAAACTCGGTGTTATTGGCGGTGCCAATACTGCCAAGTAATACCAAACCACCCAACAAACCACCCTAGCGGTGGTTTTTTATTATCTAAGGAAAAATTATGGTAAGAGCTGTAACCCCAATCCCGTTTGTAAAAGCTCGATTCTTTGACCGATGCGGCAAGCCGTTGACAGGTGGCAAAGTATATACGTATGAAGCTAATACCACCACCTCAAAAGCAACTTACAAAGACCCTTACGGCTTAACACCCAACACCAATCCGATTATCCTGGATGCGGCGGGTGAAGCGGATATTTATCTTGAGGGTACTTACCGCATCCGTATTACTGATCGCAATGATGTATTGGTCAATGATGTAGCAAAAATTGGCTCGTGGTTTAGTGACAATTTGCAAGACACGCTAGATAATATTTCGGGGGCTATGGACGATGCGCTCAAGCCCATACTGCAAAATCTTGACGATGTTATCAACACCGCAGCCGCAGCCGCAGCAGGTGCAAATGGTTGGACCGCTACGCTTGTTAAAGATGCGAGTGGTTTATCTCAACAGCAAGTGAATGACCAACTTGGAACAGGTTTTTACGCTGAGAAATGGGGTGCTAAAGGGGATGGTGTTACCTTTGATACAGCAGCTATTAAAGCTGGAATTGATGCACTATCAGCCAAATTTAAAGCTGATGGTAAACCACGTAGCTTACTTTTCCGCTCAGACGGTGTTTACGTATGTCGTTACATTGAATTAAAACCCGGTGTAAATTTAATTTGTCCTAATGGGGTGGCTAAGTTATTACGCACACCTGCTGAACCCTCAACACCAGAGTCAGAGGCAAAGTGGTGGCGAATTATACAGACTGCTACAAATACTTGGTCAACTGATGCTGATTTTGACCATCGAATTATTATTAAAAATCTAGTATTTGACGGTAATTACAGAAATACAAATTGGACGTGGAATACTTACAATCAAGAGCAAGCATCTTGCTTAGCTCTATCTGGTAATAGTTCCCTTACAGATATAACTAAACGCCGTAAGTTTCATTTAGAAAATTTAACTTTCATGAACTCAACGTCAGATGGTTTACACATAGTTAATGATGTTGATGTGACGTTTAAAAATCTAAATGCGGTACGTTGTTTCCGTGGTGGCTTGGTATTAACAGGTGGAAATTCAATAGTTTACGGTGACGGTATGGTGTCGTATGACGCACGAATGGATGTTGAGATTGATAGCAACGGCATCGGAGGCACAAACAAATCATACTTATACTTGAGTAATTATTATCAAGATGTTAATTTTCCCGATGATAAGCGTTTATTCGTGGCTGGATGCGATATCGGTGGTATGGGTGGCGGTGTAATGCACTTGAATAATGTTAATGTGCATAGCTATCCGCTACAAGTGTTTTTCGGTAGTGCTAAAAACGAGAAATTTGAAAAACTTTTAATAGAAAACTGTTTATTTCATACTAGCGGTAAAGCCAACGAAAGTTGGTATAACCCGACTAGCGGACTTGTCATAAATTGTAAATTTATTATTAGAAACGATGTTAATGCGTCCGCTATATTTAATTTTTATACAGCATTTAACGGTTATGCTCAAGACAATACAACTGAACTTGTTTTTGATAGTTGTGTTTTTGAGTATAAAGATACAGCAAACCCACCGACAGTCTCCACATTTAAGATTGAGTCGCAAGAGTCAAGAAATAAAGTTTTGATTAAATTTTTAAATTGTGATATGTCAAACTGCAATACACCTAAGTATATGTTTGAAGCTGCGCTCGGTGGTGCATTTTATGTAGATAAGTGCAAAATTGGCTCAGCTAAATTCATGAGGGGATACGGTTCGTACTCATATAAAACTGACACATATCCTATCAATTTTACAATCGGCAATAACGAATACAATAGTGCAATGACAGTGTTTTTAGATGCGTCATGGGACTATGGTAGTAATGTAAATGTACTAACTTTTTTACCATCTTGTACTGTGCCTCAAAGCATTAATACGTTTCTAAAAGATAACGGTCAGACGGGTATAGCTGCAGTTAAAACAGGACATCGTACAATACTCGGTACGACACCACCAACTGCATCAACACAATCGTACAGTAATGATGTTTATGTTTTAGACGGCGCTCGGACAGTTGGGTATCCGTATGAGTGGGTATCAACAAAAACAAATTTTGGTACGACAGGGACTTGGCAAGCTACAAAATGGCTGACAGGCTCATTCGCTACAACAACGCTACCAACGCTAACCGCGTTTGACGTAGGCGTGACTAACTTTGATACGGCAACAAATACATTTAAACGGTGGAGTGGTACAGCATGGATATAAATATGGTAAATGAGATTGACTTTATCAACGCTAACGGGCTTAAAGCTGCAAGAAACTTGATTGAGGCAGGAGATATAATTGAGGGGATTAATAAAGAAAACCTAATAATACTCATAGAAGACCATGATATCATCATTGAGATTGGTGGTCTCGAAGCTGCTATTAATGCTATTCAATCTGATTCAGATAATCAGTTGCTTGCCCGTGCGGTGAAAAATCTATCGTAGAGCAAAACCCCTTCGGGGCTTTTTTGTTGCCGTACAACAAGCTGTAAGACTCAGCAAGTTGAGGCATTTGATAATAAAAATGGCGATAGGATAGATTGAGTAACATCCACTTTACTGAGGTACACTACCAAATTTGACTTACTATCTCTTTAATAACATACTCCAGTAATAAAACTTACTGGAGTATTTTTATGTTAAAACAAATTAAAAATGGAGGTGCGGTCTCCCGATACAGCACAGCAGTCAGTTGTTGGTTTTAACAATGTGCTATATCGTAATGTTATCGCTGATGCTAACGTGACGTATGTACAAAAACAAATACATCCAATGTTACTGTTAGTGATGTTGTAGCAGCGACAATGCACTAATTATCCAACCCACCAATACGGTGGGTTTTTACATTCAGGAGGCGATATGCCAAAGGATTTAACAGTAACAGCCTTGGCGATGTGGGGGCTGTTTGCATTGGGGGTGATTGTCGGTACTTGCTACTGCTATTACTCTGATAATCACATTGACGACAAACTAGGTGTCAGTAAAGGAAAAATCAAACTAAGCGCCGCTATCATCAGCGGCGTTTTTTTATCCCTGCTATCTATCAAAGTAGCCAAAATGGATATACCGGGTATCGAGCTTGCTGCGGTAGCTGCATTTTTGGCAGCGTCTGGGCAAACATTGGTAGCGACTTTTGTAGCATTAGTTCCAGAGTTTATGGCCGCAAAACTGCGTAAATATATGGGTATTAAAGAGGAGGATGCACAATGAAATTCGTCATCACAAAACAAGGCGCAGTCTTTGCGTTGATTTTGATAGTCGCATTGTTTGCCTATCTTTATATCACATCACCCATGCTTGAGTTTATCAAAGTGTTTGGCTGCTCACTGTCTTTGTTACTTTTTCTGATTGCGATGCAAGCGCGGCTTTGCAAGCACATTGATACAAAGCAGCTTGGCGCTGATTGGGCACTGCTATTTGTTGGGGCGTGTGGGCTATCGTTTTTTGTATTCTTCTGGGATTTATCGGCTGGCTACGTTAGTAATAAAGCGTGGTGGGCATTAATCATCGGCGTGCTGTGCCATGTTATCGGGCTGGCATGTTGGTATGGGCAGAATTATCTAAATGTGAAACGGAGTAACGGCAATGTCAATTAAACAAATCCAACGCTCGCTAGGCGTAACTGCTGATGGCGTATGGGGCAATCAGTCCCAATCAGCACTTGATAACAGCAACTTAAAACTAGGCTATTCGTGGGACAAACTGCGCTATGCTTTTGGTGGCTTTACCCAATCACAGGTAGATGGGTTTAATGAAATCATGGCAGCGATTAACGCCAATCAATCGGCTAAAAATCCATTGTTTGCAGCTTATATCTTAGCGACTGTGTGGCATGAGACAGCTAAAACCATGCAGTCTATCGCAGAATATGGTAAGGGCAAAACGCGCAAGTACGGTCAGTGGTTTACCAATAGCAAGGGGCAAAAATACGGCATACGCAATGGCGGTGGCGCGGTATATCTGCAAAGCGAATACCCGCATTTGTACTATGGGCGCGGACCGTGCCAATTAACATGGCTCGATAACTATATCAAGCTAGGCAAAATGATTAACGTGGACCTGGCAAACAATCCGGAACTTGCACTGATACCAGAGAACGGTTATAAAATTATTATTGCTGGTATGTTGTCAGGTGCATTTACCGGTATGTCGTTGTCACGAGCTATCAAAACTGGTAGTAATGCGGATTATGTGACAGCGCGCAAAATCATTAACGGTACCGATTGTGATGATCAGATTGCTGGATATGCTGTTAAGTTTTTAGATTGTTTGGTACTTAACTAAAGATAATAATCATCACCACGGCTTTTACTTTCAAGCCTTGCTATTTTTTCTCTCAGACAGAGTAGCCGGTTTTCAAGTTCTTCGTCTGATAGTTCTGCCACCATCTTATCGCCAATCTCAAGGTTGGGATTGGTGGCAAGGTGGTACAGGGCTTCGGTGATTATTCGGTAGTCTAGGTTGTCGAGTTGCATATTGAGCCTTAATATCAAAACAGTTGCTTAACGTCAGTAATCTTAATGTAATAGGCAGAGTCATAGTTGATGAAGCCGTTTTCTACTTCATTCCATTTGACCATGGTTTCTTTGTCCAAATGTCCAACTACGGTACAGGCAGGATTAGCACAAGTGCGAATTTCAGCGCGTTTTGTCGTATAACCTTGATGTATTTTCTCAACATATACGGGCTTCATTGCTTGTTCTAACCTTTCTTGTTCTTGTCGCTGCTGTTGGGCTTTTACATTCGCCATGGTTTGTTGATAATTCTGCTCACTTTGTTGGAGGAAGTCAGTACCAGCTTTTTGTACTCTGCCCATGTACCAGGGTAGGACAACAAAGTATAAGAATGCTAGAAAAGTCATGCTTAGTAAAAATTGTTTTAATACTTTTTGCTGTCTACGATTCATTAGATATCCATCTTAAAGCTTAAAAAAATGTATCTGAATTGAATTTCTTAAAAAAATAATAAAAACCCAAGCAGATTTAGCTTGGGCTTAATACTTACAAACTAAAAATTAATGGCAATGGTAAACACCAGTTTTGTGGTCAACATGGCAACCAGAAGCATTAGTACCACCAGAATGAGCATAAGCGGTAGTAAAAGACAAAGAAAGAATGCACAAAGCTAGTAATTTTTTCATAATAAAATCCTTTAGTGATTTGTTTGATAATGTAGTAATATTACATAATATTACTAAAATGAATTAAATCAGAAACAATTGTATTATGCAATAATATTCTTTTAAATTAAAAATTTAGATACATTAAGGCTAGGTATTTGTTTGCTGTATTTAAGCAAATAGTTTTTTGATTATATCATCTTGAATCAATCCAGCTTCAGCAAAATAAACTTTCTCAATTTCATTTAATGCCTCACGGATTTCACGCTGTGAGATTTGGATATATTGCAGTGTTACATCATCACTGACTTTGCTGTCTTGATGATTCAATAGGCGCTTTAACACAGGATAATTCATTGACAATCGATTGGCCACACTAATGAAAGTGCGCCTCAAATCATGCGGCGTAATGTATAGACCAGCCTTTCCGCTAATCACTTCATAGCTTCCGCCCAAGTCTTTGACATGATCATCAATCCGTTTTATCTGCGATGGGAACACCCAAGCACTACCCTGGGCAAATTTGGCGCGATGTTTCATTAGTGCCCAAAGCACATCACCCATAGGTAACGGGTAATCACTGCCATTTTTGGTATCTTTAAATAGTATCTTGCCAGTCTTTAAATCGATATCCGACCATGCCAGCGTTTGAGCTTCATTCAATCGCACACCAGTTAGCATAAACACAAGCATGATATCGCGGGCGTTATTAGAGTAGGGGGCTTGGCGATGTGACCATCTATCGATATGCTCAAGCACTGCTTTCAAAAACTTGCCCAAATATTCTTCTTCGACGTGGCGTTTTTTAGGTTTAATCGGGTTCCAGTCTTTTTTGACGTTGAGAATATTAATGGGTTGTTCTTTGATGATAGGTTCTTCGTCATCGTCGAGAAAAGAGTGACGGCAATAGTTCCATACTGACCTAAGCACGCGCATGGCCGCATTAGCTTGCGCTGGACTGTCTTTTGTAAGGCGGGCGTGACGGTCACTAATCATTGACTTGGTGATATCATTAATTGGTAAATCGAGCCAATCTTTAAGCAGTGTTAATATTTGGCGGTCATAGGATTTAATCGTTTCATCAGTCAATGTCTTTTTACTTTTAAAGTACTCATAACATTCTCTGAGTGTTGGTACCGTGGCGGGGGAATCACTTTGCTTTTTATTGGGGTCAATACCTTGGACCAGATTGCTAATAATGGTAACGGCTTTTTCTCGTGCCTCGGTAAGCGTGATAAGCGATATGTCAGATATGACAACTCGGTGCAACTTGCCAGCCACACGTTTATTGACTATATAAGTTTTTCCAGACTTGCGGACAAACACAGCAAAACCGGCTAAAGATGAGTCTTGATAGATTTTATCTTTACCGTCGTATTTGAGATTATCAATGAATGTTTTAGAGAGTTTATTTGCCATGAAAATATACTACATGTGACTACATGGCAAATATATTAATCCATTTAAAAACGCTTGTAAAAGTATACTGATAGTATACTCGACAGCGAAAGACGTGTGATTTAGATAGCTTAAAAAAGGTAGATTTTAGGCATTAAAAAACCCCTGATATCAGCATTATCAAGGGTTTCAATATATGGTGCCCGGGGCCGGACTTGAACCGGCACGCTCGTAAGAGCGAGGGATTTTAAATCCCTTGTGTCTACCAATTTCACCACCCGGGCAGGGTAGTCACAGCACTGACGCTTGGCGTCGTGTGGTGTCTGTGTCAGAAGTGGGTGCTATTATAATCAGTTTTGTTAACTTTGCAAGCAATTTTTTACGATATTTTTTCGCGTTTATTGCTGACTCATAATAACAAAACACCCATAATAATAAAACAATAGTACCGCAAAATGAAAATGGAGGCTGAGGCCGGAATCGAACCGGCGTCCGCGGATTTGCAATCCGATGCATGGCCACTGTGCTACCCAGCCATTTCATTTAGGTTTGCTATGATAGCAAAAATTTTTAAAAGTGCAAGGACTTTTTTAGCCATTTGAGCAATGTAATGAAGGATTGTGAAGGGTATTAGAGCGCTAAATTAGCGGTTAAACATTTTCAATGGATGTTATCACACCGCAAAATCGGTTAAAATAACGCAAATTTTTTGCTAACCGACTTTTTGTTGACCGATTCGTTATTGATTGAGGAACCACCATGACTGCGACAGTGTTAGATGGCAAAGCGTATGCCAAACAAATGGAAGCTGAACTTGCCGAGCGGGTTGCCAAGTTAAAACAAGACTCTGGACGCACGCCGATTTTGGCAACGATTTTGGTGGGTGATGATCCTGCCTCTGCAACTTATGTCAAAATGAAGGGCAATGCCTGTCAACGTGTGGGTATGGATTCTTTAAAAGTTGCCATGCCACAAGCCACCACCACCGAGCAACTATTGGCAAAAATTGCCGAGCTTAACAACAATCCAGACGTGCATGGGATTTTGCTACAACACCCTGTGCCCAGCCAAATTGATGAGCGTGCCTGTTTTGATGCCATTGCACTGGCAAAAGATGTGGATGGCGTGACTTGTTTAGGCTTTGGCAATATGGCGATGGGCGAGCCTGCGTATGGTTCTTGCACCCCGCAAGGCATTATGTATTTATTAGAAAAAAACGGCATTGAGCTTGCCGGTAAGCATGCGGTGGTCGTGGGTCGTAGCGCGATTTTGGGTAAACCGATGGCGATGATGCTATTAAACGCCAACTGTACTGTGACCATTTGCCACTCACGTACCCAGAATTTGGCAGAATTGGTCAAACAAGCGGATATCGTGGTGGGTGCTGTGGGCAAACCAGAACTTATCAAAAAAGATTGGATTAAATCGGGCGCCGTGGTGGTCGATGCAGGGTTTCACCCGCGTACCCATGCGGATGGTACGAGCGGTGGCGTGGGTGATATTGAGCTGACAGGTATCGAAGATATTGCCTCAAGCTATACCCCAGTGCCAGGTGGCGTAGGTCCAATGACCATCAATACACTCATCCGTCAAACGGTAGAAGCGGCAGAAAAAGCAGCAGCAAAATAATGGGTTTGAATTAAAAAAGGAAGTGTTTAAAGCTTCCTTTTTTTGTACATTTTTTTGTATTCATTTTTACACTATGAATCATGACTGGAAATCTCTACGTGACTGATGCTGAAACTTCCGCTTATAAAACGTCCCCCTATAAAACTTCAACGCCATCAAATGCTTCTGACGCGTCAATCGTTTTTCATCAACTGATTACCGCATTGCAGCAAGTGTTGCCTAGCGCTAATCTTGCCAAGACATATGTGCCGCTATTATCTAAGCCGAATCAACCTTTTTATTTATGGCTCATTGATGCAGATTTTTGTCATGAAGATTTGACGCCAACGGTGATAGAAAATCTGTGGAATAATTGTCCATATTGGGTGTTTGCATGGGCGTCAGGGCAAGTGTTGGCGCAGTATATTTTGCAGCAGCCACAGATGGTGCGCAATAAAGTGGTGATGGATTTTGGCGCAGGGTCGGGGATTGTCGGTATTGCCGCAAAAATGGCCGGTGCCAAACGAGTCATTTGCTGTGATATCGATAGCGTGAGCCTAACTAGCTGCCAAGCCAATGCGCAATTAAATGGGGTAACGGCTGAGCTGCTAGATAATTTATTCGAGTTAAAACAGCAATTTGGCATGGATAAAGTCGATGTGCTGTTGGTCGCGGATGTGCTGTATGACAAAGCCAATTTGCCATTATTAGATGTGTTCTTACAATACGCGCATGAGGTTTGGGTCGCTGATAGCCGCGTCAAAAACTTTGCTCACCCGCGCTACCACAAGGTAACGACGTTAGATAACACAACCACTTTGCCCGATATGGACGA
The DNA here is from genome assembly GCF_032017465.1 of Moraxella sp. CTOTU47616. Taxonomy (NCBI): domain Bacteria; kingdom Pseudomonadati; phylum Pseudomonadota; class Gammaproteobacteria; order Moraxellales; family Moraxellaceae; genus Moraxella; species Moraxella sp. CTOTU47616. The sequence goes on along the minus strand of NZ_DALZPU010000002.1, from coordinate 276,165 downwards.
AGCCAAGCAGTTTAACCAAGTAGTGCTTTATCGCAGCACCGATTGACCCAGACAGTAGCAGGGATACAGTAGTATGGAGTGTATGTTCGCAAAAAACCCTCGCCTTTGTTTTCTGTACTTTTAAGGCTATGAAATAATTTGTAACATAGTTATCGCATTATCGCTATTTTCAAGGCATAATAAGCCACACACCTATTTTTAATCATCTATCTGTTCAATACCATCCCCGATGGGATGCAACACAGCATCGTTAACACAGCATCATTATTGATGACAACAGCTAGATGATTACCTTGCCGTTTTACGTTTAGAAAAGGAATCCTAATATGAGTATTTGTATCACTGCCACAGGATTATACACCCCGCCTTACAGCATCAGTAACGAAGAGTTGGTCGCTACTTTTAACCAATACGTTGAAAACTATAATGCCAAAAATGCCGATGCCATCGCCCGTGGTGAGAAGACGGCACTTGTGCATTCGACGGCTGAATTTATCGAAAAAGCCTCAGGTATCAAATCCCGCTATGTGATGGAAAAAGACGGAATTTTAAACCCAGATATCATGGCGCCTGTGATTCCTTATCGCAAGCTTGGTGAAGAGATGTCAATCATGGCAGAAATGGGTCTAGATGCACTCAAACAAGCCCTGGACAATGCAGGTTTACAAGGTAAAGACTTAGACGGTATTATTGTTGCTTGTTCAAATTTCCAGCGCGTGTATCCTGCCATCGCCATTGAAATCCAACAATACATTGGTATGCAAGGCGGTTTTGGCTTTGATATGAACGTCGCCTGTAGCGCAGCAACCTTTGGTATCGCCCAAGCGGTCGGTCTGATTAAAGCTGGCACTGCCAAACGTGTCGCTATGGTCAATATCGAAATCACCTCAGCGCACCTCAACTGGCGCAACCGTGACAGCCACTTTATCTTTGGCGATGTGGCAACCGCGACGATTATCGAAGAGATTGACGAAAAAACAGCCACACCCAAAGGCTATGAAATTTTAGATAGTCATCTGTTTACCCAGTTTTCAACCAATATTAAAAATGAATACGGCTTTTTGGATCGCAGTGAATTCTTAGCCGCTGGCACACCGATGTATCCTGATATCGACGCACCTGTGACCGACAAATTGTTCTTGCAAGAAGGTCGCAAAGTATTTCGTGAAGTATGTCCTGCCGTGTCCAATTTAATCCTTGAACTGCTCCATAAAAACCACATTGAGCCCAAACAGCTCAAAAAAATGTGGCTGCACCAAGCCAATGCCAACATGATTGATTTGATTTTACGCACCGTATTGGGCAAAGAAGCGGATAAGTCGATTGCGCCTATGGTACTGGCGGAATATGCCAATACCAGCTCAGCCAGCCCTATGATTGTGTTTCACAAGCACCAAGAAAATATGCAGTCAGGTGATTTGAGTGTGATTTGCTCGTTTGGCGCAGGTTACTCAATTGGGGGTGTGTTGGTCAAAAAAGTCTAAGCTTTTTATTGTCTCTCACGAAACCCATGCAAATCCCCCCAAAATGTGGCAAAATATCCGATTATTTTGCCATTTTTATTTTTAAGCCCTAAATTAAGCCAAAACTTTTAAGCCATTATTTTTAAGCTATCATTATGAAAGAATCTTTACGTTTTCGCCTTGACCAAATGTCTGACCGTTTCGAAGAAGTCACCGCCATGCTGTCTGAGCCAGAAACCATGAATGACAACAAAAAATTCCGTGAATTATCGGTTGAGCACAGTGATTTATCCGCATTGGTCGATGTCTGGGGCAAATACCGCCAAGCGGAAGAAGATTTGGCAACCGCTGAAGAAATGCTGTCAGATTCAACGGGCGATGGCGACATGAAAGAAATGGCGCAAGAAGAAATCCAAGCCGCCAAAGACACCATCAATGAGCTTGAAGACGTGCTCAATGTGATGATGCTGCCTAAAGACCCGAATGATAAAGTGCCTGCCTTCTTGGAGATTCGAGCAGGGACGGGCGGCGATGAAGCGGCAATTTTTAGCGGGGATTTGTTCCGTATGTATGAGCGTTATGCGGCAACCCAAGGTTGGACAGTGGAAGTATTGTCCGAGAATGAAGGTGAGCATGGCGGCTATAAAGAAATCATCAGCCGTGTATCGGGCACGGGCGTATATGGGCGCTTAAAATTTGAGTCGGGCGCACACCGGGTGCAACGGGTGCCAGAGACTGAAAGCCAAGGACGGGTGCATACTTCGGCTTGCACGGTCGCGGTGATGCCAGAGATTGAAATTGATGATACCGTAGATATCAACCCTGCCGACTTGCGTATCGATACTTATCGTGCCAGTGGGGCAGGTGGTCAGCATATCAATAAAACCGACTCTGCGGTGCGTATCACCCATATTCCAACAGGCACGGTGGTTGAATGTCAGCAAGAGCGTAGCCAACACGCCAACCGCGATAAAGCCATGAAAATGCTGGTATCCAAAATTCAGCAAGAAAAAGTACAAAAACAAATCGATGCGTCAAGCGATATGCGTCGCAATTTGGTCGGTAGTGGTGATCGCTCGGAGCGCATTCGCACTTATAATTTTCCCCAAGGGCGGATGACCGACCACCGTATTAATTTAACCTTGTACAAACTCGATGCCATTATGCAGGGTGACTTAGATGAGCTTCTCGACAGCCTACTGCGTGAGCACCAAGCTGACTTGATGGCATCGGTGAGTGGGGAAGAATAAGATGGCAAAATTTTTAAATACCAGTGGTACTACTTACCATTTGGAAGAACTCATCAAAAAGTCATCTGACCGTTTAATTTTAATTAGCCCTTATCTAAAGCTCAATGAAAGAGTTAAAGAATTACTCGAAGACAAAAATCGCCTAAAAATTGATATTCGCATTGTATATGGTAAGAGCGACTTGCAACCTGAAGAAATTAATTGGCTCAAAAATTTAACGTTCATTCGAACCAGTTTTTGCAAAAATTTGCATGCCAAATGCTACATGAACGAGAATGAATGCATTATCACAAGTTTAAATTTATATGAATTTAGCCAAATCAATAACAATGAAATGGGCATTTTAATCGCTCGTGATGCAGATAATCAGCTATATAGCGATGCATATGAAGAAGCACAGCGTATTATTCGTATTAGTGAAGAAGTGAGAATGTCAGTTGACAAGGTAAATGAAATGTCAACGACATCAGAAAATAAAGAGTATGGCAAAATAACGATTGCTAAATTAGCCAGTCAGTTGGGTATGAAAACCCCAGAACTCTCTGCCAAAATGATTGAAAATGGTTATTTACAAGAAATTGCAGGCGAATTGCGTTTGACTCAACTTGGTAGTGAAAAGGGTGGTGAAGAAAAACGCGGCAAGTTCGGTATTTTTACCATTTGGCATAAAAATTTTAACTTTTGATAGCGTAACTAAAATTGTGGGAAAACATCATGTCACAGCAAAACCAAACTGAAAATGCAGCAACCGAAGCGCATGTGGAAGACATCCAAGACGTCAACGAACTTATCAAACAACGTCACAGCAAACTTGATTTAATCAAACAAGCAGGCAAAAACCCTTACCCAAACCAATTCAAACGCAAAGAATACGCCCAAGACTTGCAGCAGCAATTTGCTGATAAAGACAAAGAAGCATTGGCAAACAGCGATAAAGTCATGGTGACAGTCGCCGGTCGTATCATGCTCAAACGGGTGATGGGTAAAGCCAGCTTTGTGACCATTGCCGACATGACAGGTCGTATCCAAGCCTATGTCAGCAAAAACGACTTGGGCGAAGAGATTTATAATGACTTTAAAACATGGGATATCGGAGACATTATTGGTGTGACAGGGTATGTATTTCGAACCAACACCGGTGAATTATCTGTGCATGCTACCGAAGTACAATTATTGACCAAATCATTACGCCCACTACCAGACAAATTCCATGGGTTAAGCGATACGGAGGCTCGCTATCGTAGCCGTCATCTTGACCTGATGACCAATGAAGACAGCCGTAACGCCTTTATTATCCGTAGTAAAGTCATTGCAGGGATTCGTGAGTATATGCTTAACGAGCGTTACATGGAAGTTGAAACCCCGATGATGCACGTCATCCCAGGGGGCGCTGTGGCTCGCCCATTTGTCACCCATCATAATGCGCTTGATATGCCGCTTTTTTTACGCATTGCGCCAGAGCTGTATTTAAAACGTCTAGTCGTGGGTGGTTTTGAGCGTGTGTTTGAAATTAACCGTAATTTTCGTAACGAAGGGGTGTCGGCGCGTCACAACCCAGAATTTACCATGATTGAGTTTTATCAAGCGTATGCCGATTACGAAGATTTGATGAAACTAACCGAAAATATGTTTGAAAAACTGGCAAACGATATTTTAGGTACCACAGAGATTGATTATCAAGGTGAAGCAATTAGTTTTAAAGCACCTTTTGAACGCTTGCCAATGACCAAAGCGATTGAAAAATACGCGGATAATTTTGACATGAGCAAAATCGCAGACCGTGATTATCTAGCGGATTATGCCAAAAATGTACTCAAACAAGACGTTAAAGATATCTTTGGGATTGGCAAACTGCAAACCATTATCTTTGAAGAAACCGCAGAAACCAAACTGCGTCAACCAACCTTCGTCACAGAATATCCTGCCGAAACCTCACCGCTAGCACGCCGTAACGATGACAACAGCGAAATTACTGACCGTTTTGAACTGTTTATCGGCGGGCGTGAGATTGCCAACGGCTTTAGCGAGCTCAATGACCCAATCGACCAAGCTGAGCGCTTTAAACAACAAGTGGCTGAGAAAGACGCAGGCGATGATGAAGCGATGCATTATGATGCAGAGTTTATCGAAGCATTGTCCTATGGCTTGCCACCGACTGCAGGCGAGGGCATCGGTATTGACCGTTTAGTGATGTTATTTACCAATGCACCAAGTATTCGTGATGTGATTTTGTTTCCGCATATGCGTCGTAAAGACGTCTGAAAAATTCCAATACAGCGTTAATATAGCGATAGCTTTCAAAACCGCAGTCACAGTAATGACTGCGGTTTTTTTATGATAATCCAGTCCTCAACAAAGCCAACCCTTACCCTTATTGAAGCCAGTAATATCAAAGATATCTTTTGAAACAAAACTAATAAAAAATCGGCTCAACTCACCAAATAATCAGTGTTAGACTAAACCGTATTTTTCGCTCAAACCCGTCTATTTTCTGACCTATCGTTGAGAAACATTGACTATGACAGACCCTCGTTCAGACAAGCCTTTGGAAACCCCACCCGTTTTGCCGCCTACGTATCGTAAACCTAACAAATTTACTCTAATGCTACCCTGGATTTTGTTACTGCTACTGCTGTTGGCGGGCTTGTGGATGATGACCAAGCCACAGCTGCCTTGGCACAAAAATCAAGCGATGGTAGCCAGTCAGACCAGTTGGCAGCCGCCCAAATCTGAGCCTGTCGATACCAAAAAACTCGGTGACAATCCAAATGCTGCGGTGGCATCTTATCACAATGCTGTCGCAGTCGCTGCCCAGTCAGTTGTCAATATCTATACCACGCAAAAAATCGAGGAGCATCCCTATATGAATGACCCGATGATGCGCCGCTATTTTGAATATCACGGTATCCCTAATGGCGAAAGCGATAATACCAATTTAGGCTCGGGGGTTATTATTTCGCAAGATGGCTATATTGTCACCAACTCGCATGTGATTTCTAAAGCCGATAACATTATCGTGATGCTCAATGATGGTCGCAAGGCAACGGCAAAAGTCATCGGCAACGATGTGGAAAGTGATTTGGCGGTGATTAAGGTTGATTTGACAGGGCTGAAACCCTTAGGATTTCGTGAACAGTCGACCCAAGTGGGCGATGTGGTGTTGGCAATTGGCAACCCGTTTGGGGTCGGTCAAACCGTCACCCAAGGTATTATCTCGGCAACGGGGCGCACGGGACTGGGTATCAACACGGTGGAAGATTTTATCCAAACCGATGCCGCTATCAATCCCGGTAACTCAGGGGGTGCGCTGGTCGATGCTTATGGTCAGCTGGTTGGTATCAACACCGCGATTTTTTCACGCTCGGGCGGCTCGATGGGGATTGGATTTGCGATTCCTACCGAGATTGTTAAGCTTGTGATGAATGGCATTATTAAAAATGGTAAAGTGCACCGCGGCTGGCTTGGGATTGAATTACAAAGTTCGATGAAAGACCCAACCAAACTCAGTGATGACACGCAGGGCGTTGAAGTGATGAACGTGATGCGTGATGGTCCTGCCGCCAAAGCGGGCTTGCAAAAAGGGGATATCATCACCGCAATGGATAATAAACCTGTCAATGATGCCAATACACTGATTCAAATGGTCGCACGTAAAGCCCCCAACAGTGTGGTTAATCTGCAAGTGATGCGTAATAAAGCGCAAAGCAGCGTCAATGTGACCCTAGGTGAAAGACAACCCCAAGAGGCTTTGACCGAGCTACCCACGTCACAAAACTTTGACCAAAACAATGACAGCGCTAATCAAAATGGCGCCAGCAATGAGGATGACATTCCAGCAGAATTAATGGAATTACTCAAAAAACATCATTAAACGTTATTCAAAACTTCAAAAGTTTGATGCGCTGCGGTTAGTCAGGTGCTTTACTTGCTCTGGCTGCCGGCTGTGATTAGCTGTTTTCATTGCCTGCTTTCGTTACCCGCTAAGGTCAAACTACGACCGCCATCCACGGCAATAATCTGCCCTGTGATATACGGGGCAGCTGCCAAAAATACCGCCACTTGCGCGATATCTTGCGGTGTGCCAATTCTTTTTAACGGTACGGCATGGCAGATTTTTTCAATCGTTTGGGCGGTGAGCGCTTGCTCAGAGCCCTCCATGGGTAAAATGTTAATACCCGGCGCGATACCATTGACGCGAATATCGGGCGCTAGTTCGATTGCTAGCGACTGCACCATCATTTGGTGCGCGGCTTTTGCCATGTTATAGACTGTATAACCCCCAAATGGCTTGCCATTGGCGTGAATGTCCAAAATGCTTATAATGCAGCCTTGCGATTTTTTTAGATAAGGGTATAAATATTGGCTGATAAATAACGGGGTTTGCGCATTGGTCAAAAATAAATTTTGCCAGTCTTGCTGAGAGATTTGACCAAAGGGCGTCGGGTAAAACCGTGAGGCATTATGAACTAGACAATCCAATCGACCAAAACTGTTGACTATTTGCCAAGTCAATTGTGGCAACGTTTCAAAGTTCTCTAAATCCCCTTGCACGCTTTTTGCTGACTGTGGGCGAATGGCATTACAGTAATTAACAAGTTCGATGGCTTCTGATTCACTGGTATGGTAATGGATAATGATATTATAATTGGCTTGGTGCAGTGCCAGCACAAGCGCCCGACCAATTCGTTTGGCGCCACCTGTGACACACGCCACACGGCACGGATTGGATACTTCGCTCATCGCGGCTGGATTCAACATCATTTGCTACCTATGTCTATTTGATTAAGCGTTTATTTGATTAATCGGTTTGTCGTTTTAATCATTCATGCTTTAATCCATATGAGCCCAATTGGTTGGGATTGGAAAACCCCATGATTATCACACACCTTGAACGAGCGACACAACTTTATCAAGCGCTGCAGGATTATCAGCAAAGCACCCATGCCTTTAGCCAAAGCATCACCAAATGGCGCACCAAGTCCTAACAATTTACCTTAAATTTACATAAAAAAAGAGCAGGGCTTAGCCTGCTCTTAATTTTTTACACTTAAAAATTAGTTAGCTTTAAAATAGTTAACTTTAAAAAAAATTAGTTACCTTGCTCAAGCGTTTGTTGATAGGCTTGGTCAAAATTGACTGGCGCAAGTAACAATTGTGGGAAACTACCACGGGTCACAATGTCACTGACCACTTCACGGGCATAAGGGAACAATACGTTTGGACAATACGCACCTAAAATTGCGCCCAATTGTTCTTCAGGGATATTTTGCAACATAAAGATGCCCGCTTGGTGTACTTCTGCGATAAACGCGGTTTCCCCACCGTTATTGGCAGTCACATTAACGGTTAATATTACTTGGTAGTGGTCATCGTCCAATTTTTCAGCGGCACTTGATAGGTTGATATCAAGCTCTGGTTGCCATTCACGGGTAAATACCTCTGCACCCGGTACTTCTAATGACATATCTTTAACATAGATACGTTCTAGCGCCAGTTGTGGTAAGTTTTGTTCGTCTGCCATGGTAGTGTCCTCAATTAACTGTTTTTACGTGGATTATAACAATATGACAGCTTTAACTTTCTCTAAAAAATAGTCTAAAAACTATCAACTGTATTTATAATGGGGGTTATTTATCTAGTAAATTCTAGTAAAATTTTTTAATCTGCGAGCGATTAATCCGCTAATAAACCATCAAGTTTGCCTTGACGCTCCAGACCAGCAAGTTGGTCATAACCACCAATGAAATTATCGCCAATAAAAATTTGGGGTACTGTGCGGTAATTATTGGTTTTTTGCGCCAATGCCTGACGTTCCTCTGTGGTCACATCATACATGTTAACTTCTTCAAATGCTTGCCCTTTGTTTTTTAATAACATTTTAGCTTGCATACAGTAGGGGCACGTCGGTGTGGTATAAATTTTCACCATAGCCATAACAATCTCCTTATTTCTGGATTTTTTAACATGGGTTAAAAGCTTATTATCAGATACCGATGAGATAATAAAGCGTTATTGATGGTTATGGGGCTTGGCGATTTAAATTTCAAATTGTGAACAGCCAACTAATCTTATTTGGTTTTGCCGGGCACGGTTTTTTCTACCACCAAAGGTAAACCTGCGGCTTGCCAATTGGTAATACCACCATCGAGACGATACACGTTGTCGTTACCAATCATTGCCACTGCAGTACCCGCGGTCATACCCATTTGGCAAACGATGATAATAGGATGGTCAGCACTGCGAAGTGTTTCAACGTGATCTTTTAGCTCAGTAAACGGGATATTGCGGCTGCCTTTGATATAGCCTTTTTCAAAATCTTTTCGTGGACGGATATCAATCAGCTGAGCGTTTTGGTTGTTAACCATTAAGCCCACTGCATTTGGATTGATTTTTTTGCCGCCACGTTTGTTCTCAAGCATAAAAAATAGCACAATTAGCACAAACATGGTGCCAAATAAAAATGGGTGATGACCCATAAACTCAAACCAACGTTCCAAGATATCCTCCACAGGGGCATGTCGTCAAAATTATCGTTTGATTGCCCATAAAAAATTGACTGTATTATAACGGTAGTTGTCAATTTTAAGAAACTTTTATTTAGTCTAATATTTAGTCTAAAATCGCAAGCTTAAAAATCCTGCGAGGCCGCTTCTTGTTGCAGTAGCACCAAATTATCCACCCGCCTTGCTAGCACTTGCCCGTCTGTCACCGCCTGCCACATCGCACAATTGGGCGTGGACTCGGTGTGTTTGCAATCGCGAAAACGGCAGTAGGGGGCGAGCGGCGCAAGCTCGATAAAGCCTTGCAAAATATCATCAGGGGTCAAATGCCAAAGCCCATATTCGCGAATACCGGGTGTATCAATAATGGCGCCTTTGCTGAGCGCCATCGAGTCAAACGCTAAAAATCGACTGGTGGTAGTGGTATGTTGACCCAACTGTGAAATGGTTGAAATTTCATTGACTGATTGTCCCGCGGCAGGCAATAACTGATTGACCAAGCTGCTTTTGCCAACCCCTGATTGACCGGCAAAAATCACGTTCTTGCCGGCAACGGTGTTTTTTAGCTCAGTTAAATCACCATTCGATTGGGTCACCAAGGTGGCGTAGCCAAGCTGTTGATAGGCTGACAGTAGCTCTACAACCTCGCTATGACTGCCATCTGCCAACAAATCGGCTTTATTTAAAATCAGCAATGGGGTAATGTCTGAGTGATGGCAAGCCACCAAATACCGATCAATCAGCTGGGCAGACGGTAGCGGTAGCGGCGCGAATACGACCGCTAAAATATCGACATTGGCGGCGATGGGTTTGAGCTTGTGGTAACGGTCGGGGCGGTTGATGATACTTTGTCTATCATAAATCGCTTCAATGCGTCCAAGTCCTGTATTTGGGTCAGCGACAAAGCGGACTTTATCCCCAGTGGCAATCAGTGGCAAGTTGGTACGGGTGTGACAACGCCAAACACTGTGCAGGGTAATGGGTTGCCAAAACGGTTCTGGCTCGTCAGCGGCGACAATCGGTTTTTCAGGCAGGGTTTGCGGTAGGCTAGTGGCTTGGACTTCAAGCTGCTTGCCGAAGTTTGCGACAACAATGCCATCCATCAGCTGGGCATCGTCCAGCACTTGCTGGGATTTTTGTTGTTTTTGGATGCGGCGGGTTTGCTGGTCAGTGAGTTTACGTTTACGGATTAACGCCATACGCTATCTACTACATCAGCCACTAGGGGATTTTTTACCATACTAACACCTTATAAAATTTTGCAATACTTTTAGGCATTGCTACATGAACACTTATGGCTACATGAACACGTATGGCTACATAGGCACGCATGAGCAATCGCCAACAAAACCGATATTTTACCTGTAAAATCTGCTAAGATGGCGGATTATTTGTTAAAGAGTATGAAAAGGCAACAGTATGGCGGTTGATAAAAAACATCTGATTTGGATTGACCTTGAGATGACAGGTCTAGATACCCTCAACGATACCATCATCGAGATAGCGACGATAGTGACTGACAGTGAACTCAATATTTTAGCCGAAGGTCCTGTGTTTGCCATTCATACGCCTGATATTGTGCTCAACAGCATGGATGATTGGAACACGCGCCAACATGGGCAATCGGGACTGATTGACCGTATTCGCCGTAGTAATGTGACGATGGCTCAAGCAGAAAGCGAAACCATTGCATTTTTGAGTAAATATGTGGAAGCAGGACGCTCACCGATGTGTGGCAATTCGATTTGCCAAGACAGACGGTTTTTGGCACGTCAAATGCCAACGCTTGAGCGGTTTTTTCATTACCGCAATTTAGATGTGTCAACGGTCAAAGAGCTGGCTTATCGCTGGCGCCCCGATATTTTGTCAAGCTTTGAGAAAAAAGGAAATCATTTGGCACTTGACGATATCCGTGATTCGATTCGTGAACTGCGCCACTATAAAGCGCATTTTTTTAAATTTATTGGTTAACAGTAAATTTTTTAAAACGATACAATTCATATCATAATACTTGAAATTGTCCAAAAGTTTAGGCATCATAAGCTGACAAAAGGAATTTGTTAGCTTGACTTGAGACAAGTAAATCGAGATACAAATAAATCAGCGTGAGTGTAAATCGGCAATAGTTGTGAGCCCATCGTAAAAAAACTGGTTGTATCAACTCAAATTTATTCCAAGCCAGATTTATTTCAAGTCAGCGTTATTTTAAGCCAGTGGGTGACCGTTGACACTGGCACTTATTCCTATCTCATGGACGACATTAGGAGCCTGTCATGGACAATCTTGACACCCAAACCCCGCAATCTGTTTATTTCTTTGGGGGTGAAAAAAGGCGATCGGGTATCAACCATGCTGCCCCGTACACCGACAGCCATAACCGTGAAAAATTTAATCACATAAACCCACTGCTTTTAACACCAACAAAAATAACAGGTTAACGGAAAAACAATGCAAGTACAAAATAATACATTTTTGGTCACAGGCGGCGCGTCAGGTCTAGGTGAGGCGACAACCCGTTATTTGGTGGCGCATGGCGCAAATGTTATCATCGCCGATCTGAACCAAGAAGCCGGTGAGAAATTAGTGGCGAAATTGGGCGACAACGTGATTTTTGCAAAATGTGACATCACCAGCGAAGCGGATGTCAAAAATGCGATTGAGGCGGGTGTGAACAAATTTGGTAAATTATCAGGGTCAATCAACTGTGCCGGTATCGTGGTGGTGCAAAAATTACTGGACAAGGAAGGCAACCCAGCCGATTTAACCACCTTTACCCGTGGTATCCAGATTAACCTCATCGGCACTTTCAATGTGGTGCGACTGGCAGCGGCGGCGATGGCAAAAAATACTGCAGACAGTAATGAAGATAAAGGTGTGATTATCAACACCGCTTCAATTGCCGCATTCGATGGTCAGGTCGGGCAGGGCAGTTATTCGTCATCCAAAGCAGGTGTGGTGGGCTTAACCTTACCACTCGCGCGTGAGCTGCAGCGTCATCAAATACGTATCATGACCATCGCCCCAGGGGTGTTCGGCACACCGATGATGGCAAGCTTGCCAGAAGCTGCCCGTACCAGTCTTGAGCAAGCCGTGCCTTTTCCCAAACGTTTGGGCAATCCAGAAGAATTTGCTAAATTGGTGGCACACATCATCGAAAATAGCTATCTCAATGGCGACGTTATTCGTTTGGACGGGGCTATTCGCATGGGTTAATTCAGTTGATTGTTGCCAGTAACTGCGCACAGTGACTAGCAACAGTAAATATCAACTTAGTCCTCTAAAAAAGCCACTCTCAAGAAGATTGGCTTTTTTTATTAACAATTTCACAATTTCACCGGGACTATTTGGTAAGTCACTATTTGGTGAGTATTAGGCGGTTATTACGGGTCAATCGAAGACGGTATTCTTCGCCGTCATGCTGAATGCGAATCTCTTTGGTCAGCGCAAATAAATGATTGGAATATAGCGTTGGCAAGGAACTTTGTTGGATGAGATTGGCGCGATTTAATAAGTGTAGCATAGGATACTCCTTTTCTCTGTAAGATGGGCGGATAGTGTCTTTAATTGATAATGATTATCATTTATATTTGATGGGTCGTCAAGTGACTTTTTTCACTTTTTCATCAAATTTAATGCTTTATAATGGGCAACAATCAACAGTTTGAGAAAAATATGTCAAAAGTCGTTAATGTAGCAGTCGCGGTGATACATTTTAACAATCAATATCTACTGGGATTTCGCCATGCCAGTCAACACCAAGGCAATCGCTATGAATTTGTCGGGGGAAAAATTGAGCCAAATGAAACCCCAACACAAGGGTTAATCCGTGAAGTCCATGAAGAGATTGGCTTGGATATCGCGCAAAATACCGCAGTCAAAATGGGGGTAATACGCCATGATTATGCTGATAAAACCGTGGCATTGCACGTTTTTAAAATTGAAGTGAGTCAAGCGCAGTTTGATGGTTTGCAAGAAGGTAAAGGCAAGGAAGGTCAAACGGTCACATGGGTTCACCAGTCAGACTTGGTTGCTAATCAGTACCCGCTGCCCGATGCCAATGCCCGCATTTTAGAGTGGTTGAGATTGCCTATTACGATTTATATCACGCAGCCCTTAGATCACTTCATTGGTGTGGATAAGTGGGTTGATTTTTATAGCCAAAAACTGCCCCAAAGTGCCCATTGTTATCTTCGCCCGCAAACCAGCGATGAAAATGCCACCGCTATGATTGATGGCTTACTCACGATAAGGGCGGATATCACCCCGATTATTCAATATGCAACAGTTGAGCGCTTATTTGAGTACTTACCTGAGCGCTTATTTCAGCGTTTAGATGCGTGGTTAAAAAACGGCATGGTACATTTAAATCACCAACAACTCATGACGCTTGATTTCTCAAGTTTATCAAAAAATTATCACTATTTTGCCAGTTGCCATGACCAACATAGCCTAAGCAGATTAAATGCCTTGGCAACCTCGCATACTGTGATGGGCTGTTTTTTATCCCCGGTGAAAGCCACTCCGACACACCCAGAAACCTTTCAAAGTGGGGGCATGGGCTGGCAAACCTTGAGTGAATTGGCAAAAATCTGTGATGTGCCGGTTTTTGCGCTGGGTGGGGTGGGGCAAGAAGACTTAGCCACCGCCTATGAGCATGGGGCGATGGGAATCGCGGGTATTCGGTTATTGGTCGACAAGGTATAAAAACTAGCCAACAGGTTGACAATAGCGCATTCACTGTAACAACTGGCTGACAAAAAGTGCCCCAATAGTCACCGTTTGAGCGTTTATTTTAGGCTAAAATGAGTAGTGTAATGACTAATAAAACCACCAATCTAGAATCACCAATCACAATGACCAACTAAGGTGACATACACAATGAAACTGATGAATAAAAAAACGTTAGCAGTGGCAGGTATTGCAGGTACATTAATTGCGATAAGTGCTTGCTCCACCACCACCCCCACCAAAAACACCTCAACCGAAACCACCGCCAAGTCCACAGGCATTGGTAAAGCTCAGGCGGTGCAAAGCGTTGATTTAAACCGTTATGCGGGCAAATGGTACGAAATCGCCCGTTTGCCGATGTTTTTTCAGCGTAACTGTGCCAGTGATGTCACCGCCACTTATACCCTACAACCGACAGGCAAGGTGGAAGTTAATAACCAGTGTATGGGCAAAGACGGCAAACCCATGCAAAGCATTGGTGAAGCCACCAAAAATGGCGATAGTGGCAGTAAACTTAAAGTTACTTTCTTGCCGCAAGGATTGCGTTGGTTGCCTGTGGGTAAAGCCGACTATTGGGTGCTTGCTTTAGACCCCAATTATAACCATGCGTTGGTAGGTACGCCAAACCAAAAATACTTGTGGATTTTGTCACGCACACCCACGATGGATGAAGACACTTATCAAACAATGGTCGCTACCGCAAAATCTCAAGGGTACGATGTCAGTAAATTGCAAAAAACCGTACAAAACAGCCGATAAGCTTGCTAGCTGAAACACCCTGCTTTAAAATTGCTAAAACGCCTAAATTCCGTTACAATTTAGGCGTTTATTTATTGCTGCATTTTCCACAGATTTTATTTTTCCTTCACAAAAAAAGGTCATACTATGTCTGCCAATCTCTACCAAGACCACCTCACTACTCGCAAAAATCAAGAAGCCCAAGCGATTCAGTTGTTAGTTGAGCTAAATACCCTAGCCAATAAAGGCGTCGATGTGCTGTTTTTTGGCAACCGCATTGCCTTAAACCTTGTTGATATCATCGCCCATCATGACAAAAACGCCCTTAACATCGCTGATACGCTCGCCTTTGTCACCGCGTTAAACGACCAAGATCTAAGCCATACCACCGTGGACTTGGGTCAAGCGCTAAAATCAGGTAAACAAGCCGACAGCTTTACCAGCGGTGACGAAGTGCCTGCGACAGATGTCGTGTTGTATGGTTTTGGTCGTATCGGTCGTATCTTGGCTCGGTTGCTGATGAGCCGTCCTGCCTCAGACAAAGGCTTACAATTAAAAGCCATCGTCGTCCGTCCAGCCGGTGAAGCCGATTTGGAAAAACGTGCAAGCTTGCTTGAGCGTGACTCGGTACATGGCTGGTTTGATGGCTCAGTGGTGGTGGATAAAGCAAACAGTGGTATCATCGCTAACGGTCGTTTTATCAAAGTCATTTATGCTTCTGACCCAAGCGAAATCGACTACACATCTTATGGTATCGACAATGCCTTAATCATCGACAACACCGGTAAATGGAAAGATGAAGCAGGTCTTGGCAAGCATTTACAGTCAAAAGGTGCCAAAAAAGTGCTATTGACTGCCCCAGCGTCGGGCGATATCAAAAACATCGTCTATAATGTCAATGATGACACCATCGGTAGTGATACCATCGTATCAGCGGCAAGCTGTACCACCAATGCGATTACCCCTACGCTTAAACTCTTAAACGATAAATACGGCATTGAAAACGGTCACATGGAAACCATCCATGCGTTCACCAATGACCAAAACTTGGTCGATAACCACCATAAAGCCGAGCGTCGTGGGCGTGCTGCAACCTTAAATATGGTGATGACTAGCACAGGCGCTGCCAAAGCGGTCAGTAAAGCGATTCCAGAATTAAAAGGCAAATTGTCAGGCAGCTCGGTACGTGTACCAACGCCAAACGTGAGCCTTGCGATTTTGAATTTGAATTTCAAAAACCCGGTTAATTCAAGCGATGAACTCAATGCCTTTATCAAAGAAGCCAGTCAGAGCGAACAATGGCAAGCGCAAATTGCTTACTCAGATTCGGATGAAGCCGTTTCTACCGACTTTGTGGGCTGTGAAAAAGTGGCGATTTGGGACGCCAAATCTACGCTTGCGCAAGACAACCGCGCGGTGATGTACCTATGGTATGACAACGAAATGGGCTATAGCACCCAAGTATTGCGTGTCGCTGAAACCATGGCAAAAAATGCCTAAGTGTTCCTAAGCGTTAAGAACGATTACAAAACCGCTCAAGTTTGGGCGGTTTTTTATTGGATAAAATTTCAAACATCGATTGTGTTCAAATTTTTCTTACTAAAATTCATGCTATAATACTTGGTTATCCAAGAATTTAAGGAAAGTCTTCAATGCGTTTTATCGATGAAGCAATCGTAACAGTCAAAGCAGGCGACGGCGGCAATGGTATCGTCAGTTTTCGCCGAGAAAAATACGTCCCCAAAGGCGGCCCCGATGGCGGTGATGGCGGCAAAGGCGGTGATGTATACGTGGTGTGCGACGACAACACCAACACCCTCGTCGATTACCGGTTTACGCGTCGCTATGATGCCAAACGCGGCGAAAATGGCGGTGCCAAAAACTGTTCAGGTCGGGGGGCGGATGATATTTATCTATCTGTGCCCATCGGTACCACCGTGATTGATACCGAAACAGGTGAGGTCTTAGCGGACTTGACCAAAAAAGGGCAAACGGCGAGGATTGCCAAAGGCGGTGACGGCGGGCAAGGCAATACCCATTTTAAAACCTCCACCAATCAAGCACCACGACGTGCCACCCCAGGTTTCCCAGGCGAATTAAAAGTCTTGAAGTTTGAGCTAAAAGTGGTGGCTGATGTGGGTCTTATTGGTCTGCCAAACGCGGGTAAATCCACCTTTATTCGTCAAGTCTCTGCTGCCAAACCCAAAGTTGCCAATTATCCGTTTACCACTTTGGTACCGAATCTAGGGGTCGTGGATGTGGGTAAACACCGCTCATTTGTCATGGCAGATATCCCAGGGCTCATTGAAGGCGCCTCTGAAGGAGCTGGACTGGGTATTCGCTTTTTAAAACACGTTGCTCGTACCCGTCGATTATTGCATCTTGTCGATGTACAGCCCATTGATGGTAGCGACCCTGTGGCAAACGCCCAAGTGATTTTTAATGAGTTAGAAAAATTCTCGCCAGAGCTGTCAAAACTGCCACAGATTTTGATTTTGAACAAAATCGACCAAGTGCCCGCAGAGTCATTAAACCAACTTTGCACCCACATCGTGGCAGAGCTTGGTTGGACAGGGATGGTTTTTCGTACCTCCACGCTCACAGGGGAAGGGGTTGATGCGGTGGTTTGGCATTTGATGAACGAAATCGAGCAAGAGCGCGAGATGGAAGAAACCGATCCTGACTTTGCTGAAAGTCAGCGGTTGCGTTTTGAACGACTGGAAGCGGAAGTGCGCGCCAATACGGAAGAGCAAAAAGAAGCGTATCGTGCCAAACGTAAAGCTGAGCGTGAAGGTCGCGCATTGGATGAAGATGGTTTTGATGACGACGACTATGATGACGATGATGGCGTGGAAGTGGTCTACGCACCTTAGCGGTGATGGAAATAGCTTTAAAAAGGTTAGCGCGGGCTAACCTTTTTTATTAGCTGAATTTAGATAAGGACAGGTCATTTTTTTAATGCTTTGACAATGTGGGGTAATTCACCATAAAACACCCCAATGCCTGTTCCCATCAAGCCGTGATTGGCGAGCGAAATGGTCGACACGCGAATAACAGGTAAATCATGCCAACCGAAATGCGTCGCCAATAAATCTTTAAGATACTCGGTACTTTCGTGATGCCCCGTATCTGTCAAATAGATAAACGCGGGTTGATTTGCGGCAAGTTTTTCGACGGTTTTTCCCATGGTTGTCAGGGTTTTTTCAAGCTTACGCACTTTTTCCACCGCGATAATTTCGCCCATTTGATTAATTTGCATAATCGGTTTGATATCAAATAAGTTGGCAACAAATGCGGCAGGGGCGGACAATTTTTTGTTGCGAATAATATAGTCCAAGTCGCTGAGGGTAAATAAAAACTCACTGCGACGTCGCAAATCGTCAAGTTTTTTTGCCACGTTTTCAAACGATTCACCTTGCTCAATCAACACTTTTGCCTCGTACGCCAGCGCCCCTTCAGCAATATTGAGTGTTTTGGTGTCATACACAAAGATGTGCAGACGATTGGCATAATGTACTTTGAGTTCTTCAAGCATGGGCAAAGTTTGGCTAAATTTGGACGAGATGCCGCAAACAAATATCTCCGTGACCCCGCGAGCAATCAAATCATTAAATAATAGATGCATCTCATGGATGGATGGCGGAAATGTCCTCGCCACCGATTTGAGGTTGGTTTTCATGATGGTTGCCAGACGCTCACTGGTGATATTTTTACCATCGATAAAATCAACGTTATTGATGTTTACGTGTAAGCGCAGAATGTCCATGCCTTGCGACAATTCAAGGGCTTCAAGACAAGATGAGGAGGTGGCGACAACAGCTCTTTTCATAAATTTGATAAACCCAGTAGCCCATGAAGATGAGCAAATTTATATAAAAGCAATGTCGATAGCAAGTTATCCTCATCTAAATTGAGAAAACCTCAAGTCGATATTTTTTAGTTGACAATGTCAATTTGTTTTTTCAATGGTTGCTATTTAATTGGGATAAAAATGCGTATGGCAAAAACGTGTGATATTTAACGGCTACCGGCATCGATTAGCATTTATAAAGCCAGTAAAAATTGTTACAATGCTCAGCCAAGCCATTATGGCATTTAATTTGATTAAAAAATTGCACTTGACTGATTATGACTGCCAACTTATGACTGCCACCGCCTCACCTAGCTCAACTAAAAAAGCCCTTAAGTCCAACACCATTGTGGTAAAAATTGGTTCATCGCTACTGACCAACAATGGTAAAGGTTTGGATCGCACCGCAATTTATGAATGGGCGAAGCAAATCGCCAAGCTGCATAATGAAGGCTATCAAGTATTGCTAGTGTCCTCAGGGGCAGTGGCGGAAGGGGTGGTGCGGATGAATTTGGAAGAACGCCCCAAAAAATTGCAAGCCTTGCAAGCCTGCGCCGCCATTGGGCAGATGGGCTTGATTGAAACTTGGTGGTCGGCGTTGATTCAGTATGGTGTACAAAGCGCACAATTGCTACTGACCCATGACGATCTTGCCAATCGAAATCGTTATCTCAATACCGCCAATACGTTAAATCAGCTACTTGAATGGCGCGTGCTACCGGTCATTAATGAAAATGACACCGTGAGTGTCGATGAAATCAAATTTGGTGATAATGACAGTCTAGGTGCGATGGTGGCAGCCATGGTCAAAGCTGACCTATACATTATATTGACCGACCAGCAAGGCGTATTCACCGATAATCCTCGTACCAACCCTGATGCCAAGCTGATTAAGACGGAACGGGCAATGGCAGATTATTTGTTTGACGTGGCGGGAGATGGCGGCAAATTGGGTCGTGGCGGCATGATTACCAAAATTCGTGCGGCAAGGCTTGCGGCAATGGGTGGTTGTCCCACTGTGATTGTCAGCGGCAGCATCGATAACGTGATTAATCGCGTGGTCAAAGGGGAATCCTTAGGTACGATGCTCACCACCAATGACGATGATAAACGCATTGCCAAAAAACAATGGTTAGCCGCGCATCTGCGCATGGCAGGTCGCTTGGTGATTGACGATGGCGCAGTAGATGCCATCATTAAAAATAACAAAAGCTTATTGCCTGTCGGGGTGATTGAAGTGCAAGGTGATTTTGATGAGGGTGATGTGGTGGAGTGCGTTGATAAAACAGGGGTACGTATCGCGGTCGGTCAGGTGGATTTCTCATCAAATGAAGCTAAGCGCATCGCTCGCAAACGCAATAGCGACATCGAAGCGATTTTGGGTGAAAATGAGGAACGCCACGTGATGGTACATCGTGATAATATGGCGATTATCGTATGATTTTCGACAATTCTTGATTGAAATTTAACTAATTTTAGACTGATTCAATAGTATTTTTACCCAATAGTATTTTTATCCAAGATTATTTTTAAAGGCAATGACATGACCCATAATTTTCCGACGTTAAAAAATGACCGCATTTTAAGAGCCATGCGTTTTGAACCTGTGGATGTGACCCCTGTGTGGATGATGCGGCAAGCCGGTCGATATTTGCCTGAGTATAAAAAAACCCGTGCCCAAGCCGGTGACTTTCTATCGCTTTGCAAAAATACCGATTTGGCGACGGAAGTCACCATTCAGCCATTTCGCCGTTTTGAGTTGGATGCGGCGATTTTGTTTAGTGATATTTTAACCATTCCTGATGCGCTCGGTTTGGGTCTGTATTTTGAAGCAGGGGAAGGCCCAAAATTTCACAAAACTGTCAGAAGCATGGCAGAGGTTGAAGCCTTGCCAACCGTCGCGATGGCAGATGCACTTGACTATGTGATGAAAGCGGTGACCAGTATTCGTCATGCGCTGGCAGGCCGTGCGCCATTATTTGGCTTCTCGGGTAGTCCGTGGACGCTAGCGACCTATATGATTGAAGGCGGTAGTTCTAAAGAATACCGCTATGCCAAAGCCATGTTGTATGGCGAGCCTGACACCTTGCATGCGCTGCTCGCTAAAATCACTGATGCTGTGATTGATTATTTGCTAGCGCAGATAGCAGCGGGGGCGCAGTTAGTACAAATTTTTGATAGTTGGGGTGGGGCATTGGCGCATCGCCAATTTGTTGAATTCTCGCACCATTACAATACTAAAATTGTCGCGGCGATCAAAGCAACATACCCAGAGGTACCTGTGGTACTATTTACCAAAGGTGGCGGCTTGTGGTTAGATACCCAATGCCACAGTGGCGCGGATGCGCTAGGACTTGATTGGACGATGCCACTAGATAGAGCCCGCAGCATCGTCTTTGAACAACAAAAAGAATTGACCAAATTGCACAAAAAGCTGCATACAGGCATCGCGCTGCAAGGTAATCTTGACCCCGCGACATTATTTGCATCGCCTGAGCATATTCGCCAGCAGACGCATTTGATGCTACAGGACGCCTACAGCCTCGGTGATAAAACAGGCTATATAGCAAACTTAGGTCACGGTATTAACCAATGGGTTAATCCTGACCATGCCAAAGCTTTTATTGATGCGGTGCATGAATATAAACTTTAATACCAACATCAGGAGACGACCATGATCAAAGTAGGTATTGTCGGTGGCACAGGCTACACTGGCGTAGAGCTAATTCGACTATTGAGTCGTCATCCACAGGCACAAGTGACGATGCTGACATCGCGCTCAGAAGCGGGCAGACGCGTTGATGATATGTTTCCAAGTTTGCGGGGCGTGACCGATTTAACGTTTTCGGATTTGGATGAAAAAAAATTAGCAGCATGTGATGTGGTATTCTTTGCTACGCCCCACGGCGTTGCCATGAAGCATGCCAAATTTTTAACCGAAAATGGCACTAAAGTCATCGATTTGGCGGCAGATTTTCGTTTGCAGTCGCTACAAGATTTTGAAACTTGGTATAAACTTGAACATACTTGCCCCGATATTTTAAAAGAAGCTGTGTATGGGTTACCCGAAGTCAATCGTGATGCCATTGCCAAAGCCAAGGTCATTGGCAACCCAGGTTGTTATCCCACCACGGCGATTTTGGGATTAAAACCACTAATCGACGCCCAAAACAGCCAGCAGCAGGCATTGATTGAGCCTTGGATTATTATTGATGCCAAATCAGGCGTCTCAGGTGCAGGTCGCCAAGCCAAAATGAATTTGTTATTTAGCGAGACATCGGATAGTTTTAGCGCCTATGGCGTGGCAGGTCATCGTCACGCTCCAGAGATTAGCCAAGGGATTGACCAAATATTGGGTCAAAGCAAACGCTTTCAGTCGCATGATATCCGCTTTGTACCCCATTTAGTACCCATGATTCGCGGTATGTTTACCACGATTCATGTTCGCTTGACGGCGACGGGTCAAGCGTTAGATTTACAATCTTTATATGAAACCAGCTATCAAAACGAATATTTTGTAGACGTCATGCCAAAAGGTATGTACCCAGATACCCGTAGTGTACGGGGTAGCAACTATTTAAGAATTGCGGTGCAAACACTAGAAAATAGCCCGATGGCGACGATTTTGGTGGTACAAGATAATTTGGTCAAAGGTGCGGCAGGACAAGCCGTGCAAAATATGAACGTGATGTTTGGGCTTGCAGAGCAAACAGGGTTGGCGTTAGTTGCCGTCGTGCCTTAAGTGATTTCTTTAATAAGTGGTTTTCTTAAGCTATTTATGGTCAGCCTATTTAAAAATGTTAATGCCATAACAAGCATTGCTTTATTTTTTTTAGCCAAAAAAATATGACGCTATGATGAAATGGGCTAACTTTATTATTTTTTCAGTCAATAAATTTAGCTGAATTCATCATAATTTTTGTTTATAATGGGGTTCGCTTTAATGGATGTCATATTCATCAACCCTTTTTGAGCTATCATCAGTACTGTGATTATCCATGTTTTGATCGTTTTTCAATTTGAGTATCTCTATGGATTTGCCCGAAGATAATAACTCTTCTCAATCTTTGCCAGAAGCACAACGCAATTATATTGCCCAACCCAACAAGGTGTCGGGGTGGCTGATTGCGTTTGGGGTTAGTTTGTTGTTAGTTGCCATCATTGCACTGGTGTTAGGTCAACGCATTGGTTATCATCGCGGCTTGAGCTTTGCTGCTGAAGAAGCGAAAAAAACCGCCGCAGGTCTTGAAATCTCAGCAGAAAACATTAAATCATTAAAGCTAAAATCTGATACGTTACAAAGCCAATTAACCACTGCGCAGCAAGAGCGTGATATCAGCTTGGCGAACCTATCAGCGCTGCGTACCGATATTCAAGATCTAAAAGTCACCAACTTACAGCTTGAACAAGGTCAGCAATTCTTAACCACGTCGCTTGCCAAAAAAGGCGGTATGAGTTTACAAGTCATCGGGGCAAAAATCGCACCATTGCCAGAAAATGCCTATGAATACCGCTTTGATGTCGGTATGGTCGATCCATCAAATCAGCCAAAAAATCTGATACCAAAATTGACCTTGCTCGATGAAGTTAATATGGTCGAAGTCCCATTGCAACCCAATAGTTACTCGATTCATGGGATTGCAAGAATTCGCGGGCGTTTTTTGATGCCCAAAAACTTTGTACCCAAACAAGTGAAACTTGAATTAGCCGCCGGCAACCAAAAAACTGAGCAAGTGTATGATTGGCAACTCGGTCAACCGATTGATAACATGCCGTATACGCTTGAAGAAACGCCTGAAGCGGATAAACGACCTGTGAGTTCGACCGATAGCACGCCAGTGGCAAGCACAGCCAATACGCAAAAACCTGCCGCAACGACTGCTGTAAAGTAGTATAATCAATGTTTCGTCTAATCTTAGGTAAATGTTCAATTAATGATGCTTCAAACGCTTAATTTTTCTCGTCAATCAGTTGTATCACAGCCAACCACCACGAATATGGATTGGCACCTACCGGCATGGTTGCCAACACAACTCCCTAAACAGTCCCCTAAACAGCCACCTAGCCAATCACCAAATTCATTGCCAGCCCGTTTGACCGACATAGAAGGCGAGCCAAATACTGACCCCGTCGAAGATGTGCTATTGGCTGACCCTGAACTTAAAAAACCACAGATGTATGCGGTGGTCATGTATAACGATGACTATACGCCGATGGAATTTGTGGTGGATGTTTTACAAAATCATTTTAAACATTCGCTAGATTCGGCTATCAGTATTATGCTTGCCATTCATCAACAAGGCAAAGGGATTGCCGGTATATACCCTAAAGACATCGCAGAAACCAAAGCCCAAGCCGTCAACCGTGAAGCGCGTCAGGCAGGCTATCCGTTACTGAGTCAAATCGAACCACAAGGTTAGAGTCATTTTGCTATTTAACCCAGTTTTATTTTGGGTGGCACCTTATTTCTATTTTTTATTCATCATTGAATTTTTTCCAATTTTAAAACCCGCCATTAACTACGTTTTATCACTTGAATTTATTAGCAATGTCATTATATTAAACGTAATGATTTTGATTTTTCCCATTTTGTCATCTTTCATTTTTACTTCCTTTATAACCGAACTTAGCATTATTAGCCAGATATCCATAAGATGTTTGGTGCTGAGGTGACGGCAAATGAAACTTGAGAAAACATCAACGCAAATAACCATCAACACCTATAACGACATCAAACCAATCAATTAGATAACGCATGATTTTTCAAGTAGGGCAAAATCAAAAACCGTCGGTGACAAGTATTAAGGACATCTTATGTTAAGTTTAGAATTACAAAGCACGTTGCGGTTGGTAGTGACACTTGCAAAACAACGTGCACATGAATATTTAACGGTCGAGCATCTGCTATTGGCACTGTTAGAGAATGAAAATGCGGTAGAAGCCTTGGTGGCTTGTGCAGTCAATGTGGATCAGCTTGGCAAAGATTTGACCCAGTATATTGATGAACATACCCCAACGGTCGATATCAACGAAGATTACTCGCCACAACCAACGCGCAGTTTTGACCGTATCTTGCAGCGGGCGATTTTTCATGTGCAATCGGTTGCCAGCAGCCGTTTGGTGGAAGGCTCAGATTTGCTAGTGTCTATGTTCTCAGAGCATGACACCTACGCGGTGTACCTACTTAAAAAACAAGGGGTGACGCGACTTGAGTTGACCCAGTACTTATCGCATGGTCAAGACAAAAAAGTGCGCGACAAATTAACCAGTGTTGAAACTGAAGAAACGGGTGAAAAAGCCAATAAAGACCCATTGACTGAATTTACCGTTAATCTCAATCAAAAAGCCTCTACGGGTGGCACCGATCCGTTAATTGGTCGCCAAGCAGAAATCGAGCGTACCGCGCAGATTTTATGCCGCCGCCGCAAAAATAATCCGCTACTGGTGGGTGACCCAGGGGTGGGTAAAACGTCGATTGCGGAAGGCTTGGCATGGTTGATTGTCAATGACAAAGCACCAAAACCATTATCAGGCTGTGTGGTATATAGTTTAGATATTGGTGCGCTGATTGCCGGTACAAAATACCGCGGTGATTTTGAAAAACGGATGAAAGCGCTATTAGATGCCTTAAAAGCCAAGCCCAATGCGATTTTATTTATTGACGAAATCCATATGATTATCGGCGCAGGCTCATCGATGAGCAGCAATATGGATGTGTCAAATTTAATCAAACCTGCGTTGGCATCCGGTGAGCTGCGTTGTATCGGCTCAACCACCTTTACCGAATACCGCCAAGTGTTTGAAAAAGACCATGCCTTAAGTCGTCGTTTCCAAAAAGTTGATGTCAACGAGCCATCCATTGATGAAACGATTGATATTCTACGCGGTCTGAAAAAACAATATGAGAAATTCCATAACGTCAGCTATACCGATCAGGCGCTACAAAGTGCGGTGCATCTGGCGGTAAAACACATTCACGAACGCTTTTTACCTGACAAAGCCATTGATGTGATTGATGAAGCGGGTGCATTTGTTCGCCTGCAAAAACAAGCCGAAAATCAGGTTGAATCTACTGTGGACAGCAATCAATCCACTGATAATGTCGCAAATGACAAGTTATCAAATCAGCCTGTGGTGGATGAAGACGCACTTGTCGATGACTTAGATGTTAGCCATGCAGCGGATGGTGTTGTCGAACCTGAGGCTATGTTAAGCGAAGCCGACAATAAAGTGATTGACGCGGCACAACAAAATGGCGAGGTGGTGATTGATGTTCCGCAAATTGAATACATTATCTCAAAAATTGCGCGTATCCCACCAAAATCCGTCTCAACGGATGACAAATCGGTGCTGCAAAATCTTGAAAGCAACCTAAAACATCTGGTGTTTGGTCAAGATGAAGCCATCAAAAACTTGGCAGATGCCATCAAGTTGTCACGTGCAGGCTTAAAACCAGATGATAAACCGATTGGTTCGTTTATGTTCGCCGGTCCTACCGGTGTCGGTAAAACGGAAGTCAGTCGTCAGTTAGCGAATTTGTTAGGCATTGAACTGGTTCGTTTTGATATGTCTGAGTATATGGAAGCACATACGGCGTCACGCTTGATTGGGGCACCGCCAGGCTATGTGGGCTTTGATCAGGGCGGTTTATTGACCGAAAAAATCAATCAATTCCCGCATTGTGTACTATTGCTAGATGAGATTGAAAAAGCCCACCCTGACGTATTTAACTTGCTGCTCCAAGTGATGGATCATGGCTCGCTCACTGACAATAACGGTCGCACATCAAGCTTTAAACAAGTGATACTGATTATGACCACCAACGTCGGCGCTGATAGCATCAGTCGCAACAGCATGGGCTTTACCAAACAAGACCATAGCCGCGACAATAGTGAGGCGATGAAACGGATGTTTACCCCAGAGTTTCGCAATCGCTTGGATGCCATCATTCAATTTAACCCATTGGATCAAAATGTCATTGTATCTGTGGTTGATAAATTCTTGGTTGAGCTGCAAGCCCAGCTCGATGACAAGAAAGTGGTGCTTGAAATTGATGATGCGG
This sequence comes from Moraxella sp. CTOTU47616, assembly GCF_032017465.1. NCBI lineage: Bacteria > Pseudomonadati > Pseudomonadota > Gammaproteobacteria > Moraxellales > Moraxellaceae > Moraxella > Moraxella sp. CTOTU47616. The sequence continues at coordinate 249,574 of NZ_DALZPU010000002.1, read as the reverse complement.
TCAGAAATTATCTGGCAGAAAAAGGTTACGATCGTCTCATGGGTGCCCGCCCAATGAATCGCTTGATTCAAGATGAAATCAAAAAACCATTGGCAGAGCAAATATTATTTGGTGATTTGGTGAATGGCGGCACGGTTTCGATTCGTATGAATGCAGATAAAACAGCGATTGAGCTTGTGCCCATTGATGAAAAGCAAGTTGACAATGTTTAGTAATGTCTAGTATAAAAAAAGGAGCCAATCGAGCTCCTTTTTTTATGCCTGCTAATTATGTTTAATGATTATACTTAATGACTATCGCTAATGATTATAATTAATGATTAGGCTTAATAGTTATACAAAACCAAATTTGGGTTTTTCTGCTGGTTTCTCTCGATAGGACAGATGATCCATGTTGGTTAACTCTGCCAATGAGTGCGGTTTATTGACGGTGATAGCTTTATCAATCGATGCCAAAAACGCGTTGGATTTTTCAACGGACAGTTCTTTGAATTTATACTCAGCTATCAATCGACCTTTACGCAGCAGCGCGGGGTCAATTTTCGAGATATCGGAGTTAAAGGTACAGATAAACTGACACTCCAACACATCCGACAGCATACCATCAGCAATGTTCAAAATCGCCGATACCACATCGGTATTGGCGTTATCAATGCTACGCTCGGCAATGTAGTTTTCACAGTCTTCAAGCACTAATACCGAGTTTTTGTTATCCACCAATAGTGACATAAATTCAGGGTTGGTCAAATACCCAATCATGGTAGTGGGCACAAAGATGAATTTTTTATTAGGCACTTGGCTGGTTAGCCATTTGATATAGTTAGTTTTACCTGAACCCGCCACGCCATGCAACAGTACCACGCCTTTACCATCATGATTGAGTGATTCTTTGATATGCTGATGCACGGGCAGAAAATCCTCGTGATACATGGTATCTAAATTGATGGGAAATGGCTTGATACGATGGGTTTTAAATACAAAACCATGGACTTCTTTAAGTAAAATAGATACTTTAGCCTCTTGCGACACATACTTTTGCAAGTACTCATCAAACACGTTTTTGACACTCGCCGCCGAATGCGGATTGGTCGAAATATAGTAAATACTGACGACTTTTAGCAGACCTGATTCAAAGATATATTCGTCATAGTCATTGGACAAATCTTCGTTGGTGAGCATGAACACTTCATATTTGGGATGAAAATAACAAGCTTCACGCTCATACAAGGTATTATTTTTATGCGAATAGGCGACGGTGGTAAAATCGGTACAACGCTCAAAATCTTTAAGCTGTTCTTTGCGAATCACCATATCATGGTTGCCAACATGTACCCCAGGGAAAATATCATCGAGTAGCGACTCAAAAGGGTTATATTTGCTAGCGTATTGGATGTTATCTTCAATGAGTTGAACGCTATAGGGCGGCTCAGAGGAGGCGCTAAGCAGCTTTCGCGGCTGATAATAGGGCGATTGTAAAATTTTCATAGGAATATAGGCTTATAAAAGGCAGTAGAAAAATTAACATAGTTAGCAATAAACAAGCTAACTATAGAGATGGGGCAGTTAATACTAGATGCAAGCTAAAAAGTAGCTAGTTGGCAATTAGTTAAAAAATTTTTAGCAACAAAATGAGCAGCATACTGGCTAACAGTAAGGCAGTAAGCAATGGTGAGATAAGATAGACAGGAATTTTAGGCATAAAAAAACCTGCAAGAGGCAGGTTAATTTAACTAATACCGATTTGAGTGGTGGGGCTGAAGAGACTCGAACTCTTACACCTCGCGGCGCTGGAACCTAAATCCAGTGCGTCTACCAATTTCGCCACAGCCCCATGAGTTGCCTCAAAGTGTTGACTCAATATTTGTATCAGTGTCTTTGTGGTTGGCTATTATATAGAAAATTTTCGCTTTGGCAAGGGGTTTTTTAAAAAAAACGCATTTTTTTATTGGTTAAGTAAAATTTTTAGCGCATTGATAATATCTGCCAAGTTACTAATACGGTTTTCCACGCGTTTTGCCAGCAGCTTGTCAATAAAAGGCTGGCAAGCTTGGCAAGCAAATTCTGATAACTGATGATTTGGGCATAGAAAAGGCACGGGCTGTTGGCGATGCGCGATTGCCCAACCAGGATAATCATCTGCCATAAAAGGCAGACATCCCATCAATAATTCGTACCATATCACCCCCAAACTATAGTAGTCGCTAAACTTGTCAAAAGGCTGTCCTGTGAATTGCTCAGGACTCATATAGGCAGGCGTACCAGCGGTGTAAGTTTTGCAGTTCAGTGAGGCATTTTTCCCCATAGCATCGCCAAGACCAATATCACTAAAACTAAAATCACTCAGACCAAAATCAATTAACACCACTTCAAGATTGGGTTTTAAAATAAAGTTGGCGGGTTTGAGATCCAAATGCATCAGCCCAAATTGATGCAAACGGTTGACCACTTGGCAACTATGTAAAAAAATGGTCATTTTTTGCGGAAGATTAAGTATTGGCAATTTAGCATGCGCATACAGCAAGGATTTTAACGTCTCGCCTGGATGATACGACATGACTAGACACGGACTAACAGATTGCTGCGGCTGCTGTTGGTCAAAGATGAGGGTATCAGGTAGAAGGTTTGAAGCATACAGCGTGGGAATACCGCTTGTATGATGGGTGCTGTCAATCGCTAGGCTTTGGCAATGATGAAGGGCGTTAATTTCTTGCTCAAAATGGGCGAGATTGGTTGCATTAAAGTGAGGTAGTAATTGTTTAACGACAACGGCAGTAGGCGGGGAGTGAGTTGAATGCCATACCCCGTACCAAAGCTCGGTATGGTTGAGTGGATTTGAAGCTGATAGTGGCTGTAAGTCAGTAACGAGCGACTGACAGCCATTTTTTATGATAACCAGTACTTTGTGAGTTGACCTTGTCTCAATCATGATGGCTTAACGAGTCTACCTTCAATCAACTGCTGGTATTTTCGGGTCACGGTATTGCGCCCCCAACCCAGTAGGTCAGCCGCTTGTCCTTTATGCTGAGCAGTATGGGCAAGTGCCACTTCAAGTAAACATTTCTCAAACATCGGATAAGCGGTTTGCAGAATGTCGTACTGTCCTTCAGCGAGTGCTTGTTGTGCCCAAACTTGCAGCGGCGTGATCCAATCTGCGGTCGCGCCAGTTTGTGATGCAGGTAAGGTCGGTACGACCGTCGTAGCGGACAAAGGCGTTGGCAGCGCACTCGAATGGGCACTGAGATTGGCACTAGCACTGGGGGTGTTACTGGGAGCTGACAAAGATGATGGATGTTCGCTAGCTGGTGTCTCAAACTGAGTGTCAGGCTGATAATTATGTGTCTTATGTGTCTGTGTATTGGGCTCACGCGTAGTTATAGGCGTACTATCTTGCGATTCAAACGCTTGTAAAATCTCGGGTGGCAAATCACTGGGCTGAATGGTTTGCCCTGTTGTCATCACACTGAGCCAACGGCAGGTATTTTCAAGTTGACGCACGTTACCTTGCCAATGATAGCTTTGCAAAATATGCATGGCAGACGGCGTGATGGTTTTGGTGGGGGTATGCATGCTTTTGGTAATATTTTGCATAAAAAAATCGATTAACAGCGGAATGTCTTCGCGGCGCTCACGTAGGGAAGGTAGCGCCAGTCGAATGACATTGAGCCGATAAAACAAATCTTCACGAAACTTGCCTTGTTGCACCAGAGTTTCTAGGTTTTGATGGGTCGCTGCGATGATACGTACATCGACTTTAATGGGTTTGAGACCACCGACACGGTAAAACTCACCATTTGCTAAGACGCGCAGCAAACGTGTTTGGGTAGGTAAAGGCATGTCGCCGATTTCATCCAAAAACAAAGTGCCACCATGCGCCTGCTCAAAACGCCCTTGGCGCGTGGTAGTCGCACCTGTAAACGCGCCTTTTTCATGACCAAATAGTTCAGCTTCAATCAAATCATGCGGAATCGCCGCCATATTGAGCGCGATAAATGGTTTGGATTTGCGTGGCGAATGTTCGTGTAAGGCACTGGCAATCAGCTCTTTACCCGTCCCTGATTCGCCGGTGATGAGTACGGTCATCGGCATATGCGACAAGCGGCCAATCGCACGAAATACTTTTTGCATAGCAATCGATTGCCCGATGATACCCGATGGGTTGGTGGTGGTTTTTTCTGGCTCGGCTGCCACGGGTTCAGTTGGCGGCTGCTGTGCATCACGAATCAGAGAGTCGTTGTGGTTCTCGGACTTACTGCGCTTTTGTGTTTGGTTTGACTGGCTTTGCAGGCAAGCTTTTTTTACCATGGCAATGGCATCATCTAGCTCAAACGGCTTGGGTAAGTAATCAAATGCGCCTGATTGATAGCTATCCACCGCAGACTGCACATCGGCATGCGCGGTCATGATGATGACAGGAATTTGTGCAAAGGCTTGTTTGATTTTACTGCTAAAGTCCAAGCCATTCATCATCGGCATTCGAATATCGGTGACGATGATGCTTGGTAAGGAGGCACTATTGTCACTCTTCGGTTGACTGTCTTGCCCACTATCTTGTAGCAGCCGCCACGCCGATTGCGCATTGCCAAAGGTTTGCACTTGAAATCCACTATCTGTCAGCGTGTCTTCCAAAATCATACGTAACGCTTGGTCGTCATCGATGACCCAAACAATAGGCTCGGTGGTTGGCGTTTTATTATTGGGATAAGTCATATAAAAACCCTATATGGGAAACTTTATTGGTTTAAACATTATTGATTGAAAAATTCATAGCCGATCAGTCATGATGCTATGGTGTACCACGCTTAAACTATCATTTGGTTATTTGCCGAATTTGCCAAGGTAAAAAAATCGTAAACAGGGTTTCACCTGGCTGAGAGGTTACACTGATTTGCCCTTGATGACGCTGAATAATGTCATGAGCAAGTGCCAGTCCCAACCCCGTACCATTGGCGCGTCCTGTGACCAAAGGATAAAAAATTTGCGGTAACAACTCACTATCAATGCCCAAGCCATTATCAATAAAATCAACGCGCAATACGCTTTTATGTCGTATATCGCCAATGGTTTGTTGGTGCTGAATACGGGTTTTTACCGTGATGCTAGGCGATACAATGTCGTTTTCATTGAGCGCTTGTATCGCATTATTGACGATATTCATAAATACTTGTACGAGCTGGTCTTTATCAGCGGTGATTTCTGGCAATGATAAATCAAAGTCTCTGACTAGACTAATATTGGGGTTTTGTATCTCTGCCAATGTTAGTACATGCTGTAGTGGTTCATGCACGTTGATTACTTGCCAGTTGGGCAAATTTGGCGCGCCCAGCAATTGGGTCACCAAATTGTTGAGTCGTCTGGTCTCATCCATGATGATACTCAGATAATTGGCGACCTTTTGCGCCTTGGTATCGTTAATATAGCGGACAATCCCATCAGATTTCATGATTTGATTAAAATTCTTCTCAAGCAGTTGGCTTGCCCCAAGGATGCCGGCTAAAGGGTTTTTGACCTCATGTGCCATACTGCGAATCATTTGACGGGTTATCAAATGTTGGTGATTTTGATACTGTTCTTGTTGAATACGACTTTCGCGATCTTTTGCCCAAATTTCAATCAAATAGAAAAAACCCGCCTCGGTTTCTAATGGGGAAACCCCATAGTCGACCAATAATGGTGCACCAATGCCTTGAGTACTTAGACCCAAAATGGTGCAATCATGATGGATGAAGGCTTGATACATTTTTTTGGTATGTTCAAATTGGTTTTGTAGCGCCACTTTGACCTGTGCTTTGGTTTTTTTATGGGTTATCGGGTCATCATCCGTATGCGATTGCTCTGGTGCTTGCGTTAGTAATTTTTCATAGTTTGCCGGAGTTAAAATATCAATCACATTTTTATGAAGTAAATGCTGCTGACTGACTGACAAAATCTGCTCAGCCGTCGCGTTGATATAGACGCACTCGTAGTTGATGTCAGCGACAATTAACCCCGATAATAGGTTATTGAACATATCATCAAACAGGGTTTGGTTGGATTCAAGACTATGTAAAAAAGTAGGATGGGTCATTGGATAACTACCACAAATTTGAGCAATGGTTAAAGTGCAATTTAAATGCCAACAAACTATTGAATAATGTTTGGATTATTTTCACAACAGATAAATAATAGAACGATGGGTATCAAATCAGTCATTGAATATAAAATAATCACTCATTTATAGCAACGAGCTAATCGTAGTATGATATATTTTGAACCAAAATAGTGCAAAAGTTAAAGCCTAATTGCTAAAAAAAGACATATAAAAAAAGGGCATAAAATCTATGCCCTTTGATGTACTGTAGCTATAAAAATTTAGAACCATTGGTAGGTTAGTGAGACGAATGAATTAATGCCTTTTTGGCGGTAGCCATAAACGGTCTCATAATCTTTATCTGTGAGATTATTAAGACGACTGCTAATGGTTAGGTTGGGACTGACATAATAATTCCCAGTCAGGTTCAACAAGGTGTAGCTGTCTAGAGTTTGTGAATTGTTGGCATCACGATAACGCTCTCCGACGTATTGTACCTCCGTTCGAATGTCATATTTTGGCTGTTGATAGCCTAGGTAAACAATACCTTTGTTTTTGGGTTGATAAATTAATTCTTTGCCCGTTTTTTTATCTTCAGTATCTAGATAATCATAACCTAGACCAAATAAAGTATTATTTAACTGCCAGTCACTGGTTAACGAAATACCGTTAATATCCGCTTTATCTATATTTTGCATTTGACCTGCATAAGTAAGTGGGTCGGTGGTTACCCAAGCTAATTTATCGGTAAATTTAGATTGGTAGGCTGTTACGCGTGTGTGTTGATGATGATTGCTGTTTTCAATAAAGATTTCTGCATTTTTGCTGGTTTCAGGTTTTAAGTTGGGATTTTCTGAGCCTGGCCAATACAAATCGTTGAATGTGGGGGCACGAAAATTGGTTGCGTATGATGCACCAATGCGAGTGTTGGGGCTAAGACGATACGCACCGCCCACATTGTAGGTGGTCTTGCTATCAAATTGTGAGTTATCATCGTGACGCACATTTAATTGCACATCATATTTATCTTGAGCGAGCTGATATCCCAAAAACTCACTGTTGATAGTGCGGTGAGTCACGTCATAATCATTAGAGCTATCAACTTCTTGTTTTAAATTCTCATAACCACCGATAAGCTTACCGAGTGGCAACTGATAGCCAAGCTGTATGGTTACTTGTTTCTGAGTCGTATTGATTACATCGTCTAGGCGACCTGTTTGCCAATCTGCACCATCATACGTGGTAGATTTATCATAACTTTGACCATATTTAATATTTGCAGACAGTTTATCTTGTTGATAATCGGCAAAAGCTGAGACAGCCGCGTTTTTTTGGTCAGCATACGCGTTTGGCACTTCTGAACCACTATCAATATCTGTAGTGGATTTTGCAAATAATCCTGTTGCTCCAATTTCAACATTGTCATTGACTTTATGCTTGGCGACCAAACTTGCGTTTTTGGACTCAAAACCGTCTTTGTCAGCATGATGTATGCCGAACTGAGCGTAAGGTTTCGTCGCGTCAATGCCATTGGTCTTTTCATAACCCGTAGAAAGGCTTAAAGTCGTTGCAGAATTAACCAGTTGTCCTGTAATTTGCCCTTTATAGCTGTTTTCTGTGCCGCCGCCAACAGTCAATGCGACATTAGACTGTTGGGCGTTTTGACCTTTAGTAAAGACTTGAATCACGCCGCCCATCGCATCTGAGCCATAAAGACTTGAGCCAGAAGCACCATAAACTATTTCTATTCTATCGATTTGGTCGACTGGTAACAGCGATAATGCTGCTCCACCTGCGGTTGCAGAGCTGTAACGAATCCCATCGATTAATACTAAGACTTGACTATTGGAGTAACCACGCAATCTGACACCACTGCTCGCACCATCCCCACCATTTTGAGTAACATATATGCCACCTTGTCCACGAAGTACATCTATCACGCTTTGACCGCGATAACGTTGCAATTGTTCTTCATCAATCACGGTGGTTTGGGCGATGGTATTCTTGACAAGCGTCGGCGTTTTGGTTGCTGTGGTGGTAAACGTAAGGCTCGGCAAAGTCGTTTCAGCTTCGCTAGTCGCTGCATGAGCGCTAACACCAGTCATGGACATGCCAATAATTACCAAAACGCTTTGCGTGATTGGATGGATATTAAAAAATGGCTTTTTGATAAAACGTGGTGATGTCTGACAGGTATAACGCATAACTTGACCCAAAAAAATAGTTTAAAGATACATTGTAGAAAAATATCGTTACATAAGCTATTACTTTTGCTTGGTCATTGCTCATCAAAGCTTGAGGATTTTTCAATAAAAAACCCCTCTAGTAACTAAAGGGGTTTTAATACAAGCCTTTGTATCAACAATTAGCTGGCTTGTTGCTGTAATTTTTTAGCTTTTTGGTAGCATTCATTGATGTGATTTTCAGCAATTTTTTTAAACATCAAATAACCGATGGTACCTGCTACTAATTGACCGCCAAATGGTACAAATTTGGTGACTTGCTTGGCGATAATACGGCTACCAAAACCTTGGAAAGTTTTTTTAGCGATACTGCGCGTCACCACTAGCCCTGCAAAATCAACCGCTTTATCTTTTAGTTGGTTGATTTGCGCGCCGTTGTTCAAATCTACCGCTGCTTGAGCTGGTTCAATTAAACCAAATTTAGCGGAGATTTCAGGTAGCAATTTTGATAATAGACCTGCGTCAACCGCAACGTCTAGCAGCGGCACAGGGACAACCGCTGCTACGGCAGACATTTTGGCTTTACTTTTAATCATCGCCTCGCATTCGCGTTTGATTTTTTCTAAATCAAGTTTTGGGTCGATGGTTTTGGTCGAATTTTCTGCTGACATAATTTTTCCTTCTAAAAAATTTCAATTATCAATAGTAAAGGTAGTATTGCAAAACGCTTGCAACAAGAGATGATTATTCATTAATGGTCATTGATACTGTTTCATTAATGGTAAGTGAGGACTCTTTGGTTTGATTATAACTGAGTGTAAACGTATCAATAAGCATCTTTTTGCAAAAAAATGCTAATGGTTTGTAGTGGCATTATTACGATATGCAAAACGCACAAATAGCTACGAAAGCTGATGGGGTGTTTTTCATCATTTTGCTGTTGTAATTTTGCCTATTCACTCTCATTATGCTAGTTTGTTCTCTCTACTTTATTTGACAACCATGATAAATTTATGTTGACTGTGACTCCCCGTTTTAGTGCGACCCATATTGACGAGATTCCCCGCGATTTACAGCCCTTGGCGCAGACATCGATGACATTAGCCCGCGTTTTGGCTGGGCGGGGCGTGCAAGATGTGGCAAATTTAGACACCGCCTTCAATAAGATGTTACCTGCAAATTCGCTGACTGGCATTACCAAGGCAGTGGCGCTGCTTGACAAGGCGATTGATACGCAGCAAAAAATACTGATTGTGGGTGATTTTGACTGCGATGGCGCGACCAGCACGGCACTGATGGTAAGGGTGCTCCGTGAAATGGGCGCGAAGGTTGAGTTTTTGGTGCCCGATCGTTTTAAGTACGGTTATGGACTGACGCCAGAAATTGTTGCGCTAGGTATTGAAACCTATCATCCTGATGTCATTGTCACGGTTGATAATGGTATCTCTAGCCATGCGGGGGTCGAACTTGCCAAAGCCGAAGGGCTAACGGTGATTATTACCGATCACCACTTGACGACGCAGGCGACACCAAACGCCGATGCCGTGGTCAATCCCAATCAGCTGGGCTGTGATTTTGCTAGTAAATCATTGGTAGGGGTTGGGGTGGCATTTTATGTGCTAGGCAATCTTGCCAAAGTCAGACGCCAAGCCAACAAATCCACCACCCAAGTGAGTCGCTATATTGATTTGGTGGCACTCGGCACGGTGGCGGATGTGGGCGTATTAGACCAAAATAATCGTATTTTGGTGCACCAAGGTATCCAAGCCATCAAGCAAGGTCGTTGCTGTGTGGGTATTTTGGCATTGTTGGAGCAGGCGAGTCGGCAGGTAGCCGACATCACGGCTCAAGATTTTGGTTTTATTTTGGGACCCCGCATCAACGCCGCAGGTCGTATGGATAGTATGCGCATAGGCATTGACTGCTTGCTCACCGATGATTGGGGGGAGGCACAGCGGCTTGCGCATCAGCTCGACAAACTTAATCAAGAGCGCCGCCAAGTCGAGCAGGGCATGCGACAACAAGCCGATAGTGTATTAAGGACGCTTGAGAATCCATCTGAGCAAAATGCTGTAAATCAAGTAACGCACCGCAAACGCAGTATTATTTTGTATCAAGATGAGTGGCACCAAGGGGTGATTGGTATCGTCGCAGGCAGATTAAAAGAAAGCTACCATGTGCCCGCTATCGTGTTTGCCCCTGCTGATACAGCATTGATTGAAGATGACGATGCTATCAAAGGTTCCGCACGCTCTATTGAAGGCATTCATATCCGTGATGCCATTGAATCAGTCGCGCAAACCTACCCCGAACTCATTAGCCACTTTGGTGGGCATGCGATGGCGGCAGGCCTGACAATCAAACGGAAAAACTTTGAGCCATTTTGTAAAGCGTTTGATGAGGTAATTGCAGCGGTGGCTGATGAGGTATTTGCAGAGACGTTATATAGCGATGGCGAATTGACAGCCGGTGAATTCACGGTTGATTTTATAGATAGCTTGCAGACGTTGGCTATTTGGGGACATGGGTTTGTGGCACCGATATTTGATGGGGTGTTTGTAGTGCAAGATTATCGGGTGTTAAAAGAGCGGCATTTAAAATTATGGTTATCGTATCCCGATGTCCCTTTTACTATCGAAGCGATTTGGTTTAATGCTGACTTTGACGCGATAGCTTTGTCTGCTATCAATCGCAGTGTGTCAAAAGTGCATTTACTCTATGAGCTTGAAAAAAATTTATTTAATGGACAAACCAAGTTGCAGTTAAGGGTAAAAAAGGGTGTGATACTCTAATCAAGCGTTCTTGCTGATTCATACACAATCTGATAACCATAACACCCAATAAAGATGATAAACGACATAAAATGACATGTTAATATAATTTATCACCTATACCGCGCTAAATTTTGATAAATTAGGCAAGGTATCAAGGTGTTAATTGTTGGCGTTAATTTTTAAAGTTTGAATAAAGCTTTGGCACTTAGCTGGCTATTATTTATTATTTAACCGTTTGTCTTTTAACTAGATATCTTTTAACTGGCTGTTTTTTAACTATCTGTTTTTTACCTGCGTATGGAGAATTGCCATGAGTAAATCGCTTGCCAACAATGCAACCGCAACGACGGCTCGGCAATGGCAAATCCTGTCACAGCTGGATCGCAAGCGTTGGCTCGGTACCACCCATATCAAAGAGCAGCTTGATTTGATGGGTTTTGATATCAGTTTGCGCACCATTCAGCGAGATTTAAACGCTTTGGCAACGCGTTTTCCGATTGAAAAAAACAACACCAACCCACAAGGTTGGCGCTGGCGTGAAGATGCACCGATGCAAAGCTTGCCGCACATGAATTTGTCGCAAGCGGTGGCATTTAGTATGATGCGCCATAATTTGACCCAGCTATTACCGCCGGCTATCTTAGATGAATTGATTCCGTGGTTTGACCTAGCGAATCGGCAACTCAAAGAAAGCAAAGTAGTAAACACTTGGCTCGATAGAGTGCGTATCCTGTCAGCCAATCAACCGCTCATCCCGCCATCGGTCAATCCAGCCGCCAAAGACGCCGTCTATGACGCGTTGTTTCAAAATAAAAAACTTATCGCCTGTTATAAAGCGCGTGGGCGAGAGGAAGCGCAAAAATACACCTTAAATCCGCTAGCCATTGTGCAGCGTGGTGTGGTGATTTACTTGATTGCCTCGCGAACTGACAGAGCCTCTGACGATGTGCGCCAATTTGCTTTGCACCGTTTTGAAAGTGCTGAAGTAAGCGCAAGCGACGCGCAAACCCCAAAAGATTTTAATTTAGACAATTATATCAACACAGGCGCGATGGGGTTTAATTATCCGTTATTCCAAAAGCTCATGCCTGACAGCGAAAAAAACAACCACGAGCCCCCCATACAGCAAGTGCAGTTACTGTTTCATCCGTTATCGGGGGCAAGTTTGCTTGAAAGCCCATTATCAACCGACCAGCAAAGCTGGGAAGATGACGAAGGATTGCATATCACAGCCACAGTGAACATGACGTCCCAACTGGTATGGTGGCTACGCGGTTTTGGTAAAGGACTGCGAAAAATAGAGCCTGAGATTTTATCAATCGCCGTCTTTGAAACCCAAACGCCTAATCGACAAACGCCCGACCAACAACCCACCATCCAAACAATAAACGAATAACTAACAAACGCCCAAACAAGCTAACTACTTTTTCCAATTTTTCGAGAATCTTATGAAACATGCTAATAATAACACCCTTGAGGCCACTGCTACCGACACCAACACACAGCAGCCTAGTAAGCTAAAAACCACGATTTTATACAGTGATTTGACGGACGATTCACCTATCACATCTGCCAAATCGCCTGACAATCTGACACCCAGCACTACCACAGAGACCTACCAGATTATTTCGGCGCAGTTTGCTGACCCAGCGGTTGAAATAATAGCGCCTGTCAACTCACCCAATTTGACCGATAAAAACACCAATGAGACAGTAGTGTCAGGCACCTTGCCGCTACAGAAAGCGCCAACAATAAACCCCATGACTGATGACAAGATTTTGCAAAAAAGTCATCAGCTAGCAATCACCCAAGACGATCAGCTTGAAGATGATAAAACAGCTTCAGGTATAGCCGTCGAGCATATGGATGTGGTACTCAAGCAGTGGTATTTTACCGTGCAATGGCAGAAAACGCAGATGCCAAAATCTGGGCTTTATAATAAATTTAAAAAACGCACGCAAGCCATGGATATAGACTTATCCTGCTTGCTTTGTAACCGATATGGCGAGGTAATCGAAACTGTTTGGTTCAAAAATGTCCGTGATAAAGCGCAATCAGTGCGTCATCAAGGCGATGAATTATTGGGCAAAAAGCCATTTAGCGCTATCGATGACCGCAAAGAAGACGCTGACAACAATCAAAGCACCAAGGTCAATGATGCCAACCTCAATCAAGAAAGTATGGTGCTTTTTTTAAGTAAGCTTCCGCCCCAAGTATTTCATGTGGTTATGATTGTGTCATCTTATCACGGCTATGCGCTTAGCAAAGCGAAAGAAGCGTCTTGTCAGCTCAGTGATGATGAAGGTAATGTGATTAGTGAATTAGCTTTTACCAAACTGCCGACTGATACTAAGGCCTTATGGTTTGCCAGTCTTACCCGTTTTGCCGATAGCTGGCGCTATAATACCGAGCATCAACCTTTAGATAATAATAAGATGGCACTAATTGAAAAAGAAGTGAGTGAAAAATTGGTACGTACGGCGAGATGATTGGGGGATGTAGTGTAAACTTATTGTTTCTCAGAGGTAAAATAATGAAGCAATTTTAAAGCCAAAAATTTATACATTTGACGACGTTGCTATAGCGACTGTCAGTGATTGGATATATTCGCCACCGTGATACTGTGGTACACTAGGAAAAAAAAGGGATTGTCTTAATCGATAGGGATACATCGCATCTGCATTATTTTTCTCCTAAATATAGGTATTCCTAGATACATTATTGACTCATTATGCGGTAACCGTATACTTTGCTTTAAAATGGTCAATCACATTTTATCCCCTAATTAGTAATGCTTACTGTGAAATTTCTCACGCTGCTAGATGCATCATCTAGTATCTCAATTAACATTCATATAAAAGAGGTTCTCTATGGCTAGTGGAAAGTCAAATATTATCTATACCTTAACTGACGAAGCACCGCTACTGGCGACTTATTCACTACTTCCTATCATTGAAACATTTACCAAGCCTGCTGGCGTTGAAATCACTAAAACCGATATTTCCGTTGCCGCGCGTGTATTGGCAGAGTTCTCCGATTACCTGACCCCAGAACAACAAGTGACCGACAATCTTGCTGAGCTTGGTCGGTTGACCCAAGACCCAGACACCAATATCATCAAATTGCCTAATATCAGTGCCTCAGTGGCTCAGCTACAAGAATGTATTGAAGAGTTACAAGCCAAAGGCTACAACATTCCTAATTACCCAGAAAACCCAACCACAGACGAAGAAAAAGCCATCAAAGCCCGTTATGGTAAATGTTTAGGTTCTGCGGTAAATCCCGTATTACGTGAAGGTAACTCCGATCGCCGTGCACCCGCTGCCGTAAAAAACTATGCCAAAAAACACCCGCATTCAATGGGTGAATGGAAACAATGGTCAAAAACCCACGTCTCTCACATGGAAGAAGGGGACTTCTACCATGGCGAAAAATCAATGACCCTTGATAAAGCGCGTAAAGTCAAAATGGAGCTCATCACCAACAGTGGCAAAGCTTTGGTGCTAAAACCCGAAGTTGCCCTACAAGACGGTGAAGTGATTGACTCAATGTTTATGAGTAAAAAAGCCTTAATCGAGTTTTATGAAAAAGAGCTAGAAGATTGCCGCGAAGGTAAAATCCTGTTCTCTCTACACGTCAAAGCCACGATGATGAAGGTATCACATCCTATCGTATTTGGTCACTGCGTAAGAGTGTATTACAAAGATGCATTCGAAAAATGGAACAAAACCTTTGACGAACTAGGTATTAATGTTAACAACGGTATGGCAGGACTATACGAAAAAATCGAAACCTTACCGACTACTATCCGTGAAGAAATCGTCCGTGACCTGCATGCCTGTCAAGAACATCGCCCCGCGTTGGCAATGGTGGACTCAGCGAAGGGAATCGATAACTTCTATTCGCCAAATGATGTCATTGTAGATGCCTCAATGCCAGCGATGATTCGTAACGGTGGTAAAATGTGGGCAGCGGATGGCAAGCCTTACGACTGTAAAGCGGTGATGCCAGAATCGACCTTTGCCCGTATTTACCAAGAAGTCATCAACTTCTGTAAATGGCATGGCAACTTTGACCCAGCGACCATGGGTACCGTACCAAACGTAGGTTTAATGGCACAAAAAGCGGAAGAATACGGTTCTCACGATAAAACTTTTGAAATCCCAGAGGCAGGCGTTGCCAATATCACTGACATTGAGACAGGCGAAGTATTGATGTCACAAAATGTTGAAGAAGGTGATATTTGGCGTATGTGTCAAGTCAAAGATGCGCCAATTCGTGACTGGGTAAAACTGGCAGTGACGCGTGCACGTAACTCAGGCATGCCAGCTATCTTCTGGCTTGACCCATACCGCCCACATGAAAATGAGCTTATCAAGAAAGTTAAAAAATACTTACAAGAGCATGATACCACAGGTCTAGATATCCAAATCATGTCCCAAGTTCGTGCGATGCGTTATACCCTTGAGCGTGTGGCGCGTGGCTTGGACACCATCTCAGTTACAGGTAACATCTTGCGTGACTACTTAACTGACTTGTTTCCAATCCTAGAATTAGGCACGTCAGCCAAAATGCTATCAATCGTCCCATTGATGGAAGGCGGTGGTCTTTATGAGACAGGGGCAGGCGGCTCAGCCCCAAAACATGTCGAGCAGTTGGTTGAAGAAAACCACTTGCGCTGGGATTCACTCGGCGAGATGCTGGCGCTTGCGGTATCTTTAGAAGACTTGGGGATTAAAGAAAACAACCCACGGATAAAATTACTGGCAAAAACCCTAGACTTGGCAACGGGTAAATTGTTGGATAACGACAAATCACCATCGCGTCGTACCGGTGAGCTCGACAACCGTGGCAGCCATTATTATCTAGCCAAATATTGGGCAGAAGAATTGGCGAACCAAGACCAAGATGGCGAGCTTAAGACCAAGTTTGCACCACTTGCTCAAGCGTTGTCAGAAAATGAAGACAAAATCGTGGCGGAATTAAATGAGGTTCAAGGTCAAGGTGCGGATATTGGTGGTTACTATCAACCAGACCAACAAAAGCTAAGCCAAGTGATGCGCCCAAGTGCGACATTTAACCAAGCATTGGCTTCGTTTGATGCCTAAATCAATAGTATAAAAAAAGCCGAAGCTGGATGCTTCGGCTTTTTTAGTGCCTGGCTTTTTTAGTATCTGTAAATGGTTGAACATAGCTAAGCTAAGAGTATAGCTGAGTTAAAAAATGGGTAAGCCAAAACCGTCAACATCATTGTTTGTGCTTTTCTTCAACAAGCGCCAATGCAGATTTTAGCTGGTTAGTAATATCATTTTTATCATAATTACGAATATCATGAAAATTTAAATGCAAATTAAACCCAGGCAAGCTAAAGTCCACCCAATCGGTTTGCTCTATAGATTCGCTGTTGGGTTCGAGCAATTCCCACACATTCATGGCATCTTGAAAGCCCTTAAACTTAAGTTGCCCCACGGCTTGGCAATGATGGACATGACCAATTAAATTAAACGTGCTTTCGCTGATCAAAATTTGATTGTTTTGCGCGGCAGTTTCAAGGCGAAAGGCAAAATTGGCCTCTTTTCCAACCACGGTATAAGTCATACGATTGCGGCTGCCAAAATTGCCCACATAACAATACCCAGTATTGATACCCATACGTACATGCAGCCCTTCAAAACCGAGTAATCGCCACTGGTGGCGCAGTACTTCCATCTCACGGCGCATCTCGATGGCCATACTGGCACAAGCAATCGCGTTATCACGGTCATTACCACCCATATCACCAAAATAGCACAATAACCCATCACCCAAAAACTTATCGAGGGTCGCCCCATATTTTTGGCTCACTTGGGTCATACGGTCAAGGTAAGTATTTAAAATATTGGCTAAATGGTCGGAGCTAATATGATCCGACAAATCGGTAAAGCCAACAATGTCCGAAAACAAAATAGTTAGCTTGCGACGTTGATTAATGACTTCAACCTTGGTGTTATTTTTGACAATGGGCTGCCAAATCTGGGGAGGCAAAAAACGGGTTAATTTATTGGTTACCTTGACTAAGGTATCAATCCGTGCTTGTTGCTGAGCAAGCATTTGATTTTTTTGGCGTAAGCGAACTACCATGGACCAAATATGATAACCAACTATCAAGATATCGGTAAATACAATGGCGAAATTTAAAATATCTTCTTGTTTGGCGGTCAAACTAATGGCGGGTAATAAAAAATGCGCAGATATCAGACTAAGTAGACCCACTGCTACGGTTAATAATACCAACGAAACAGTGTGTTTGGTATCTGAAAAAATCAGACGAATCAAAATCAACAACCATAACGCAAGGCTTGGGATATAGTTAAACTGCAACATACCCGTTGCCAACGCCATCAGGGTTAATACACTGGCCGAAGTAATGTAGTGATGGGGACGGATAACACTCAAAGCAGTGACAATAACGCCCGCTACCAACAGCAAAATACTGAGCGTATGATAAATAGGCGGTACATCAAGAGAGGTTAAGGTAAGCAATAAAATAAAAAATGCCGCCAGTTCAATGAATTTCGGACGTTTTAGATTGGTCGAAAGACCTTGAATGGATTCACGCAATTTAGTTCGTCTACCTCGTGCCTCGTAGTAAAATTTTTTTAGACGTTCATTTGCCAATCAAATGGCATATCACGATGACCCCGCAGTGCCATCATCAGTGTCTGCTGCATATGGCTCAGCACTTCAGGGGTATAAGGGATGGCTGGATTACCCCATACTGGATTGGGCCAAGCAATGTCATTTTGGTAGCGCACGATATGATGAAAATGCAATTGCGGCACTTGGTTGCCAAGCGCGGCGATGTTCATTTTGTCGGCTTGAAAAGTTTTGGCAAGCTGACTTGATAGCCAGCTGGATTCACGTAAAAACTGGGCTTGGTCACTGGCGGATAGTTCGTATAATTCTTTGATACCGGGTACACGCGGAATTAAAATCAACCAAGGAAATTGACAGTCGTTCATCAAGCGGCAAGTAGATAACGGAAATTCGCCCACCAAAAAAGTATCTTTTGCTAGTTGTGGATGTAAATTAAACATAATAACTCAATGCGTTTAAAAGTGTTTTTGGAATTTAAAACTGATAAAATCAAATAATTCGCGTATTTTAGCAGTTATACCTACAAGACGAAATACTTTATTCAGAATAAGCGCATTGCAATTTAAGATTTCTTAAAGCATAAAGCAAGGCCGTTATCATCTGGCCTAACTATTAGCCTAAGTATTAGCCTAGCTATGTCTGAGCGTTTTACAAATTTTGGGAAGTTTATGCAATTGTCAAAGTCTCTTAATCAATGTCAGCATCATGCTGATGCAACATCTTTATACCGCCGTTGTTTTATGATGGCATTGTTTGCTTTACTCATGGTTATCACCAGTGTCAAACCTACCGCTGTATGGGCGGCTGATAGCAGCAAATCAGCCAGTAGCGCCAGTGGCACGGCAACCCCACAAGACACCTTTGGGCGTGATACCCCGCGCGGCAGCATGCAAGGCTTTATTCAAGCCTTGGCAAAAAGTGATTGGATGCTAGCGAGCCGTTATGTGGATTTAAGCTATACCAAAGACCCCAGTGGCACGCTCGAATCTTTAAAATCGGCACTCGATAGCGGCGGACGCATCAACGAGCAGCTACAAATTAGCAATGACCCTACCGGCAATCTCGATGACAAACTAGCGCCCAATCTCGATAAGGTAGGGGAAATCAACAATCCCACCGCTGACAAAAAGAGTATCGACATCTTAATGCAGCGTGTCAAACAATCTAACGGTACCTATATTTGGCTGATTTCACAACAAACCTTGCGAGAAGTGGCGTCGTTATCACAGGTTACCCAGCCGACACTGGTAGAAAAGTACATTCCCAAACAATGGATTGAGAAAGATATTAAAGGCTATAGTCTTGGGCACATCGGGGCAGTGATTGCGCTCATGATAGCGACTTATCTCGCCTGTCTATTGATTAGCCAAATCTTATACATGATTATCACGCGGATTTATCTAGCGACTCACCCAGATAAAGAAAAACAATTTCCGATTGATGGGCGAGTGGTCGTACCTGCCGCAATGGTGCTAACGGCGCTGATTATCAAAGAAGCCATGATTTTGGTGGGTATCAATTTGGTTGTGCGCAATATGGCGTCCAGCCTTGCCGATATTTTATCTTGGGTATCCATGGTATGGTTGATTTTACGTATTTTGGATTTGATTTTTAAACGTGCAGAAAACTATGCCAGTAATAACCATCATCCAGAGCGGCTATCGGTGCTAAATCTGCTGCGAAAAGTGGTAAAATTGATTTTGATTGCGGTTGCGACCATTGTGATTTTGGGTAATCTAGGCTACGACTTAACCACAGGTATTGCCGCATTGGGGATTGGTGGTGTGGCGTTGGCATTGGGTGCACAAAAAACGATTGAAAACTTGGTGGGCAGCGTATCGGTCGTTGCTGACCAGCCTGTCAATGTGGGCGACTACTGCCGCTTTGGCACACAAGAAGGTACGGTTGAAGACATCGGTATCCGCTCCACCCGTCTGCGCACCACCGATCGCACGGTGGTAACGATTCCCAATGGTAACTTCTCATCTATGAGCATTGAAAATGTCTCTCAGCGCGATATGTTTCATTTTTCGCAAGTGTTCTATATCTCGCGTGATAGCGAAATCAGTGAGATCAAGGAATTTATCGAGCAGACGCAAATTTATATTACCAATCATCCTGACACCAACAGTGTGTGGAATCAAGTGCGTATTTCTGGCACTCAGCAAGACGCGTATCTTGTTGAAGTGCGATGCTATCTCAATGTAAAAGGCGCGATGGATTTTAATCAAAAACAAACCGATATGATTTTAAAAATCGCGGAGATGATGAAAGAAGTGGGACTCAAAAATGCGTTACCGACCAGCCGTGTGATGATGGGCAAACCGATTGATATTACCTATTCAAATTTTTCTAATACTGTACCCGTCAAAGATAAAGTAGCGGGGTCAGCAAAACTGGCACAATCGGACAAGCCTAATACCAAGCCTTAGTGACTCATGGTTTTGGCATTGGCTTTTGAATTGGGCAGGGTGGTGGCAGGTATGGCATCACCCAAGTCAACATAGACAGGAATCGGACTGTCATATGTTTGCGGTACTAATGCGCAGCCAACAATTTGGGTAATGAATAATCCTAGCAATAAGCAAAATTTCGAGTGAATTATTTGATTCATTTTTGGATGACTTATGCAAAATATAAAAAAGTAAAAGGGTTGGTATTTCAAATTAGTCGATTAATCATTAACACTTCCTAATTTTTGAAAAGGTTTTAACTATTTCCCTGTATCAAAAAGCAAATTATTGCTATTAAAGGAAAGTAAAATATAACTTTCGATATTGCAAAATATGAATTTAAGTAAGAGGAAAGTTCTTCTAGTTTAGTCTTTTTTTCTAAA
The DNA here is from genome assembly GCF_032017465.1 of Moraxella sp. CTOTU47616. NCBI lineage: Bacteria > Pseudomonadati > Pseudomonadota > Gammaproteobacteria > Moraxellales > Moraxellaceae > Moraxella > Moraxella sp. CTOTU47616. The sequence continues at coordinate 229,079 of NZ_DALZPU010000002.1, read as the reverse complement.
GTTAAATTGTAATTAATGAATCTTAATTCATTTACTTTATTATATTTTTCTCGATACTTTCTTTCTAAATAGAGAAAGTAAGCGTCTGAAATCCAAAACAGAATAATTAATGAAAAGTATAATAAAGGCAAGCAAGGTATTTTTGTGGCGATTTTATCCGATAACGCTAGAGAACCAGTTAGGATAGCAACTAGCCATCCTTTTATCATAAAAGAGTTTGAGGCTAGACGGCTAATAATTTCTTGAATTAAAGATAAATGGTTAAATTTATTATATTCATTATCAGCCATACATATTATTCCTTCCTGTAGATAAATATAATATATCTAATGGATGACTCTTGATTTTATTAGGAATATTCTTACTGTAAAGTATTTCCCAATTCTTTAATTTAGCATTGTCTAAGTTAAATAAATGTGAAATTTCTGCATCATACTCAATTATTAGGCTTTCATTAATCGAATCAAAAGCTAAAAAATCACTTTTAGTTAAAGATTCAAGGCTTGGTCTTGGTTTAATTTTTTCTATGACTTTAGTTATAAGAAGCTCATGATATATCCAAGGTGATAAAGTTATATCTTGATTCGTATAACTACTTTCTGCTATTGAATTATCAGTATTTAAGAAGAATACACTTTCACATCTATTAATCATGTTTGTTAAACTAGTGTTTAATAGGGCATTGACATGAGTAAATACATTTTGTGCTTTATCATAATCATAGCTATTATTTTGAGTAAGCGAATAACTATTATTTAAATCTCTAGCTAAATCTATAAAATTCCCCCATATACAAGAATCAATAAAAGTACGAAGACCAAATTTTAGATTTAGCCACGAAGCTAAATTTATGGCTAAATTTTTATCAGAATGAGAATGTGATAAAAAAATATCATAGTCTGAAATTATAAACCAATTTAAAATAATATCATTGGCAGATATAGAATTATTATTTTTAATTAGTTCTTTAATATCTTTTCTGATTTTATCTTTATTTGCCTCATTTTGATTGAGAATACCTCTTTTGATTATTGATATATCTTGCTGTAATTTATAATCAAAAAAAGAATTATTAAGTGTAAGATTAAATCCTTTATACATGTTATGACCCTTATTACAGTGTACAAGCCCCGCCAACACAGCCATTTTCTAGGTCGTCTTGGGCATCATTTGCGCCGTCACGGGTGTTATGATAATACAGCGTCTTAACACCCAATTTGTACGCCATCAACAAGTCTTGAATCATCACCTTCATTGGGACACGGCTATCTTCAAACTTGGTTGGGTCGTAGTTGGTATTGGCTGAGATACTTTGGTCAATGAATTTTTGCATAATCGCCACAAGACTCAAGTAACCTTTGTTATTTGGCATTTGCCATAATAGCTCGTATTGATCTTTGAGCTTATCAATCTCAGGCACCACTTGTTTTAAAATACCGTCTTTTGATGCTTTGACAGATACCAGACCACGCGGTGGCTCAATACCATTAGTTGCGTTAGCAATCTGGCTAGAGGTTTCTGATGGCATCAAGGCGGTCAAGGTTGAATTGCGAAGACCGTGAGTTTTGATATCGTGACGCAGTGCTTCCCAGTCAAGTTGTAGCGGCTCATTGCAAATCGCATCAATATCTGCTTTATAGGTATCAATCGGTAAAATACCTTGTGAATATGTGGTATCGCCAAATGCAGGACACGCGCCTTGCTCTTTAGCCAGTTTGTTTGACGCCACCAACAGATAGTACTGTAAGGCTTCAAAAGTGCGATGGGTTAAACCGAGCGCCGTAGGATCTGAATATTTGGTACCGTTTTTGGCAAGATAATAGGCGTAGTTGATGACACCAATACCCAGCGTGCGGCGTTTCATAGAGCCATTTTTAGCAGCGATAACCGGGTAGTCTTGGTAGTCAAGCAAGGCATCTAGCGCACGCACGATCAGTTCCGCGGGCTCTTTGATGTCTTCTAATTGGTTGATTTCACCCAAGTTAATCCCTGATAGCGTACAAAGGGCGATTTCACCGCTTTCATCATTGATGTTGTCAAGCGGTTGGGTTGGTAGCGCGATTTCCATACATAGGTTAGATTGGCGAATTGGCGCGACACTTGGGTCAAACGGACTGTGGGTGTTGCAATGGTCAACGTTTTGCACATAGATACGACCCGTGCTGGCACGCTCTTGCATCATCAGGCTAAACAACTCTTGCGCGGGCACACTGCGTTTGCGAATGGATTCATCTTGCTCATATTGCTCATACAAACGCTCAAACTCGGCTTGATCGGCAAAAAAAGCATCGTACAAACCTGGTACATCCGATGGGGAAAACAGGGTCACGTTTTGATTTTTAATCAAACGTTGATAGATGGTTTTATTGATTTGTACGCCATAATCCATGTGGCGAACACGATTGTCTTCCACGCCGCGGTTGTTTTTGAGCACCAGCAGATTTTCCACTTCCAAATGCCAAATCGGGTAGAACAAGGTCGCTGCACCACCGCGCACGCCACCTTGTGAGCAGCATTTAACAGCAGTTTGGAATAGTTTATAAAAAGGAATACAGCCGGTGTGCTGCGCTTCACCGCCACGAATAGGACTACCTAATGCGCGAATACGACCCGCATTGACACCAATACCGGCACGCTGTGACACATACCGCACGATGGCACTGGTGGTGGCGTTGATACTATCTAAGCTATCATCACATTCAATGAGTACACATGAGCTAAACTGACGCGATGGGGTACGCACGCCCGACATGATTGGCGTTGGCAGTGAGATTTTGAAAGTGGACGTGGTGTCATAAAAGCGCTTGATGTAATCTAATCGCGAAGCCTTGTCATATTGTTTGTCGTAACTGGCAAACAGACACATACCGACGAGCATGTACAAAAATTGTGGGCTTTCAAAGACTTGTTTGCTGACGCGGTCTTGCACCAAGTATTTGCCTTCCATTTGTTTGACGGCGGCATACGCAAAGCTCAAATCACGGTTGTGGTCAATATAGTCATTGAGTATATCAAACTCTTCTTTACTAAAGTCTTGCAAAATATGGGCATCGTAACGACCTTCTTGGGTCAGTTTGGTGACATGGTCAAACAAATGCGGCGGCTCAAACTGACCAAACGCGATTTTGCGTAAATGAAAAATTGCCAATCGCGCTGCCAAATACTGATAATCAGGCGTTGCTGCAGAAATCAAATCCGCGGCTGATTTAATGATGGTTTCATGGATGCTTTTGGTGGTGATTTTGTCATAAAACTGGATGTGTGAGCTGATTTCTACTTGCGAAACAGACACATTATCGAGCCCTTCTGCTGCCCACTCGATGACTCGGTGAATCTTATCCAAATCAATTTTTTCCAAACGCCCGTCGCGTTTTTGCACGAGGATATCTTCAGTACGAGTCATAATACGTTCCTTTTTTTACCTGTTTATCAACGTCATATCTGTATGTATTTAAAAGGCGCTGAGTGAGAGGTGGTGAGATAAAAATGTCAAATAAAACAGCTAACCGAAAGTATAGTGAGTGTGTGTGCCGCTATTAACGACCGCTTTTGAGCCGAAGCCATATCACTTATCTAGCATTGCAAAGTCATTGCCGTATTATTGCAAGGTTTTGCAAAAAAATACTATATCTAGGGGTTGTTTTATTATTTCGCACAATATAGCCTAAAAAAATTTGCAATTCTAGCTTGTATTTTTTTCAATTTTTTGCCTATTTTTCTGCAAAAATCCTAGACGCTTGATTTTATTAGCAGTTCATCAAGTCAAGCAAAAAGATAAAAAATTTGTAATTGTTAAAATCAGATGGCTTGATGAATGCGTAGTCATTGTCATAAAAATTTGCAAAATTTATGCTATAGTCAAAGCATGAGAACGATTTTGCAATCGTGGTTTTTTATGAAATTGATCCACAAAAACAAAAGGACGGACAATGACAACTTTTAGTAATTTTACCTATGAGGAATTAACTATCGGGCAAACTGCCAGTATGACCCGGCAAGTGACCGCAGATGATGTCAAAGCATTTGCGCTTGTTACCCATGACTACAACCCTGCGCATCTCGATAATGAGTATGCCGAGCAAAGCCAGTTTAAAGGCGTGATTGCCCATGGTATGTGGACAGCCGGTCTATTATCAGCCTTGATTGGTACCAAATTTCCAGGTTTGGGGACAATTTATCTGAACCAAAGTTTGTCGTTCCGTCGTCCTGTGCATATCGATGATACCTTAACCGCGACCTTGACGGTGAAAAGTAAAGACGATAGCAAAAAATGGGTGGTGTTAGATTGCCAAGTGACCAATCAAGACGGTAAAGCGGTAGTGACAGGCGAAGCGCAAGTAATCCCCCCCACTGAAAAAAGCAGCCGTGAAGCGGTCAAATTAGACGATTTTACCCTGCGTCAAACTTTTTCAGAATAATTAATCAGTCTAAAATAGGCAGCATAGAAGTGTTCCACTTATTGATGACAATTATTTGCTACAATAAAGCCAAGAAATTCTTTGGCTTTTTTTATAATTTTTTGATAGCAGATAAACCATGAAAACATTAACGCCCCAACAACAACAAATTTTAGCCAATGTCAAAATGCCGGACGATTGGAAGCACGCCTTGGCGACAGAGTTAACGAGCAGCAATATGGATAAGATTCGCCAGTTTTTGCGAGATCAATATCATGCGCAAAAAGTGATTTATCCCTCGGGTAGTCAAATGTTCAATGCGTTTAATTTGACGCCTTTGTCGCAGGTCAAAGTAGTGATTTTGGGTCAAGACCCGTACCATGGCGCGGGACAAGCGATGGGGTTATCCTTTTCCGTGCCCAAAGCCATTCCCAAACCCCCAAGTCTACAAAATATTTTACGAGAGCTCGCCGCCGATTTGGGTATCGCCCCTTCAAAACATGGCGATTTGACCCATTGGGCGACCCAAGGGGTGCTGCTACTCAACAGTATGTTATCCGTAGAAGCAGGGCAGGCAGGCAGCCATCAGCGTATTGGCTGGGAAACATTCACTGATGCAGTGATTGAGGCTGTCAATCAGCACTGCGAGCACTGTGTCTTTATCCTATGGGGGAGTTACGCACAGAAAAAAGGCCGTTTTATTGATACCTCTAAGCATTTAATCATTACAGGCACGCATCCATCACCGCTTGGCGCCAATCGGGGTGGTTTTTTTGGCACGCGTCCTTTTTCCAAAGCCAATGATTATCTGATAGCTCACGGCAAAAGCCCAATAGATTGGCAGTTGCCACAGTAGTTTGGGTGGTATAAAAAATGGGTGCTAGTGAACATAACTGTTGTGAAAGCAGCTTTTATGAAAAAGAATTTTGTGACACAGGCTTTTATGACAGCGATGACGCCTTTATGCAAGCGGCGCTTGACGTTGCAGCCGAGGGCGGAGAGAGGGGCGAAGTGCCAGTGGGTGCGGTGATTGTGCATCAAGGCACCATCATAGCCAAAGGCTACAATCAACCGATTTTAAGTCATGATGCCACGGCCCACGCCGAAATCGTGGCAATAAGGCAGGCATGTCAATATTTTGATAATTACCGTCTGCCAGCGGATTGTGAACTGTTTGTCACGCTTGAGCCTTGCACCATGTGTCTAGGGGCGATTATTCACGCCAGAGTGTCGCGCTTGGTGTTTGCAGCGACAGAGCCGAAAGCAGGCATGATTGTCAGCCAGCAGGATTTTAGCCAAGTGGCGTTTTATAATCATTTTTTGACCGTAAAACAAGGCGTGATGGCAGAGCAAAGTCGCGCGTTGTTGCAGGATTTTTTTCGCCATCGCCGTGAGCAAAAAAAACAAATGCGCGAGCAGTTAAGGGCAAACCAATAACCAATAACCAATAACCAATAAGTCTCTCAAAACTATTTTTTAAAATCAAAACTATTCTTTAAAATAAAAAACATTGCATAAAAAAAGGCAACCCATCGGCTGCCTTGTTTGACGCAAAAAACAGTTAGATTTTTAGACTAAAGTATTTTAGAGAATGTCATGACGCTTTTGGCGTTAATGCTTTTGGCGTTAAACAGTTACGCTGCATCAAAAAGCCTTGCCAGCCAAAAAAGCTAAAGTTACGGATATTGGCATGGTTTGTACCTTTTGGCTCTGCTTTAACACTGTCATAGTGCTCAGCAAACAGTTTTAGCGTATCTTGTTGGGTCAAATGGTTGAGTAGCGCAAAGCCGAATACTTTCGCACTGCCTTCATTTTCGCCAGCCGCATTGTGCACTTCGCCATTGACAAACTCAGTTGGGTGATAGTTATAGTAACTATCGATAGTAGCCAGTACGGAAGCAAAATCTAGCGATTTGTTTTCTAATTTAGCTAATAGTTTTGATAGTTCTAGCTTATCAATAGCGCTCATAGTTACTCCAAAAGTCAAAATAGCGACCGTCATTAACGATTAAAATAATCGTCCTCAAACGGATCAAACGCTGGGTTAAAATTATTGTTGGTCTGACCAAAACCGCGGTTATCCACACGGTTTTCTAAATGATGCAGTTGCTGACCGCTGTTACGCGTTTGAGAGGGTTTACTGCGCTCTTGGGGAAAGGCCTCATGACTGGCTGCCCCGAAACCACTGCGGTCTTGACCCATCCTATCATGGGCGGCAAAATCAACTGGGTGAGTATCATAACCCATGCGTTCATGCCCAGTCCGTTCATGCCCAGTTCGTTCATGTAGAATTCTTTGATAAATCTCTTCACGGTGTACAGCAATGTCTTTTGGCGCATTGACGCCCAATCTGACTTGGTTACCTTTTACACCCAGTACGGTGACACTGACTTCGTCACCTATCATTAACGTTTCGCCAACACGGCGAGTCAAAATTAACATGCGTCACACTCCTTATGTCGCAACAAGTACCATCAATGTCCTATGATGATTCAACGATAAATTAGCTAAATTCGTCAAATATATTATCATGTATCATTGCCCAATGATACGTTAAAGACAGACTGCAAGGGCATAATTTAAGCGAACTCATCATGCTTGGTGGCTATTTGCCAACAGTCAAAATAGGCATTGAGGGGTCAGTTGCGTTTGTGCCCAATAAACGAGATGCCATTATAAACGAAATGCTGAAGTAAAAAAAAGGTTAACACCCGCAAAACGCGGATATTAACCTTGTTTTTGTGGAGAATTACAAATTTCTTATAATCCAGCAACCTTGCTTTCACCGTCTTCACGGTCAAGACCAAAAGCGGTATGTAACGCTTTAACCGCTTTTTCCAGTTGTTCTTCTTGAATCAGTACCGAGATTTTGATTTCGCTGGTAGAAATCATTTGGATATTGATGTTGTTTTCTGCCAGTGTTTCAAACATTTTGCTTGCCACGCCTGCATGTGAACGCATCCCCACACCCACCAGTGATACTTTAACCACATTGTTGTTGCTCACGATTTCTTTGCCGCCAATCTCAGCAAGATTGTCACCCAAAATCGCTAGGGTTTTATCAAAGTCACCACGGTTAACGGTAAAGGTAAAGTCGGTCAATCCGTTTTCTGCGATGTTTTGGATAATCATATCGATTTCGATATTGGCAGCACTGATTGGGCTTAAAATCGATGACGCAATACCAGGACGATCAGGCACTGCTAAGATAGATACTTTAGCTTCGTCACGGTTAAAGGCGATGCCCGAAATAATTGGTTGTTCCATGCTGTCTCCCTCATCGGTGGTAATTAATGTACCTACATTCTTTTTAAAATCATCATCGAATTTACCATCGGCGTTTTCATCAAAACTGGATAAAACACGCAGTGGTACTTGGTATTTTCCGGCAAATTCAACCGAGCGAATTTGCAACACTTTTGAGCCAAGGCTTGCCATTTCTAGCATTTCTTCAAAGGTAATTTTTGATAATTTTTTGGCTTTTGGTGTCACCCGTGGGTCAGTAGTATACACGCCGTCGACATCGGTATAGATTTGACATTCATCGGCAGATAGGGCAGCAGCCAGTGCAACGCCTGTGGTGTCCGAGCCACCCCGACCTAAGGTGTTAATGTCACCTTTTTCATCCACCCCTTGGAAACCCGCCACTACAACTACCATACCAGCATCGAGTGCGGCGCGAAGCTGACTATCATCGATATGTTGAATACGGGCTTTGGTATGACTATCATCGGTACGAATCGCCACTTGTCCGCCCGTCATTGACTTGGCGCTCACACCAATTTCATTTAATGCCATAGCAAGTAAAGAAATTGATACTTGCTCACCGGTTGACACCATTTGGTCGTATTCACGAGCGTTTGGTTCTTTACTGATTTGACGTGCCAAATCAATCAAGCGATTGGTCTCGCCACTCATGGCAGAGACGACAACCACCACTTGATGACCATTGTCATGCCAACGTTTGACGCGCTGTGCCACATTTTTGATACGTTCGACACTACCCATCGACGTACCACCGTATTTTTGTACGATTAAAGCCATTGTCAATACACCCTATAATATCGTGCACGTTGTTTGCCATCGCTATGCAAGACTTGCCATACCAAGTCCTTGATGGATTGCTTAGCAGATTGTTTACAATGTCACGAAACGTAAATTAAACGGTACTTTATACCATATTTCCCAATTTTGGGGCAAGGCAAAATTGCCAAAAATCCCCAAATGACTGGCTGAAAATTGGATGGCTACGGTGAACAAAACGTTATCAGTTTATGCAATTGGTTGTAGGGGTAAGGTTATAGCGCGTTGCACGGCAGGACGGTCATGCAGGTTTTTTGCCCAGCGTTGTAGATAGGTGTAGTCTTGCACTTGTAAAAACTCGCCAGCGTTATACAATTTGCCCAGTGCCAACTGACCATACCATGCCCAAATCGCGATATCCGCGATACTGTAGTCGTTACCTACCATAAACATGCGAGTCGCTAAATGTTGATCAAGTAAATCTAATTGGCGTTTGGTTTCCATGGTAAAGCGATTGATAGCATATTCAAATTTCTCTGGGGCATACGCATAAAAATGCCCAAAGCCGCCACCGACATACGGTGCAGCGCCCATTTGCCAAAACAACCATGACAAACATTCGGCACGTTTGGCGGTGTCTGCTGGGATAAACTGCTCAAATTTTTCGGCAAGATATAGCAAGATAGCGCCCGATTCAAACAGTTTAATCGATGGATTAACACTGTTATCCACCAGTGCAGGGATTTTTGAATTGGGATTGATGGCAACAAAATCTGAGCCAAATTGATCGCCATTCATGATGTCGATTTTGTAGGCGTCATACTGTGCGCCTTCAATACCGAGCTCTGCCAATTCTTCAAGTAACATATTGATTTTGATACCGTTTGGGGTGTTAAGGCTGTAAAGCTGCAAAGGGTTGTTACCAATCGGTAAGTGTTGCTCGTGGGTCGCTCCTGCGGTAGGGCGGTTGGTACTGGCAAATTTGCCACCGTTTTGGCTATCATTTGTCCAAATTTTTGGGGGCTGGTAATGATTATCCATGATGTTTCCTTATTGATTATGAGTATTTTAAAGCTATAAGTGTGTTTTAAAGCTTTTTTGGTTAATAGGATGTTAGATATGATTATAGACACGACTATAGATGCGATTATAGGAACGATTATACACAATGTGCTTTAAGCTTTATGATACCGAATGTTTGGCTAAAGTAAATGGCGCTTTGATTAAGCCTAATTAAACTAACGCTTTATATAGCCGCATAAAAAAATAACCCCATAAAAAAAGCCGAATAAGTCATTCGGCGTTTTTTTAGGGATAGTTTTAATTAGGCAAGTCGCTCAGCCAACCAATTTGGTAGCGCATCTAATACAGTTGGCAATCCTGCGACATCACTTGCGCCGCCTTGGGCAAAGTCAGGTTTACCGCCGCCTTTACCGCCAAGCTGCTCGCTTAAGTGTTTGATGATATCGCCCGCTTTGATTTTACTGGTTAAGTCTTTGCCAACACTGGCAGTCAAGGCAATTTTATCGTCAGCTACGCCAGCGAGCACCACGATGCCATCATGCAATTTGGACTTCATGTCATCGGCAATCGTGCGTAATGCTTTACCATCCATGCCTGGTAAACTTGCAATCAGCACTTTTTGTCCATTGATATCTTGCACGTTGTTGATTAAGTCTTTGGCTTGGCTGCTGGCCAATTTTTGCTGCAAACGCTCAAGCTGTTTTTCTAGGTCGCGTGTTTTGTCGGTCATTTGATTGACACGGTCGGCGATTTCGTCGCGTTTGGCTTTGAGCTGGCTGGCAAGTTGATTGAGCTGTTTTTCACCTTGCTGCACATATTTGACTGCGCCCATGCCTGTCACTGCTTCGATACGGCGAATGCCTGCTGCGATACCTTGCTCACTGATAATTTTGAATAAGCCGATATCACCCGTGCGTTGTACATGCAGACCACCACATAGCTCGATGGAGAAAGGCTTGCCGTCTTTATCTACCGTACCCATCGACAATACGCGAACCGTGTCACCATATTTTTCACCAAACAGTGCCATCGCGCCTTTGTCTTGCGCTTGCGTTATGCTAAGCATTTCTACAGTGGCAGGTTGGTTGGCAAGGATTTGTTGGTTAACGATGTTTTCAATAGTGATGATGTCTTGCTCAGTCAAGGCTTTGTCATACGAGAAGTCAAAACGCAACACCTCACTATTGACCAATGACCCTTTTTGGGTGACGCCTGTGCCAAGATGCTCACGAAGGGCGGCGTGCAGTAGGTGAGTGGCGGAGTGGTTTTTGGCACTCATGGCGCGTACTTGGCTTGCGACGCGTGCTTCGCTTGACTGACCCTGGCGGATACTGCCCATTTTGACTACGCCATGATGGATGATGGCTTGACCAGATTTTTTGGTGTCTTGGACTTCAAATACGCCGGTCTCGGTTTGGATATCACCTAATTCACCGGCTTGACCACCGCCTTCAGCATAAAAAGGCGTTGCCGATAATACGATGACGCCTTCATCGCCCTCCTGCAATTGCTCAGCCGATTTGCCCTCAAGGTATAAATGGGTGATAGTGCTGCTGTGCTCTGCTTTGTCATACCCCAAAAATTCAGTGGCACTGTCAACTTGAATCAATTGGTTATAATCAACGCCAAATTTACCTGCTTCACGGGCGCGGGCGCGTTGCTGCGCCATGCCTTGTTCAAAACCGGCTTCATCAATGCTGATGTCGCGTTCGCGCACGATGTCGGCTGTCAAATCGGCAGGGAAACCGTAAGTGTCATACAGTTTAAACACGGTTGCACCCGACAACGTATCGCCAGATTTTAAGCTATCTAATTCTTGGGATAGTAGTTTGAGACCTTGCGATAAGGTTTTGGCAAATTGCTCTTCTTCTTTTAAGATGGCTTGCTCAATGTTGGCTTGTTGTTCCCGAAGCTGTGGGTAGGCATCGCCCATGATTTGAGCCAGTGGCGCGACGAGCTTATAAAAGAAGTTGTCATTAGCGCCTAATTTGTTGCCATGACGAACCGCGCGGCGGATGATACGACGCAGCACATAACCACGGCCTTCATTGCTTGGCAATACGCCGTCTGCAATTAAAAAGGAAACGGAGCGGATATGGTCGGCAAGCACTTTGAGTGATGGCTCAGACTGTAAATCGATATCGTTTGGCAAGCCAATCACTTGCGCCGCGTGCTGCATGAGATGGGTAAATATATCGATTTCATAGTTGCTATGCACGCCTTGCATGATGGCACTAATACGCTCAAGCCCCATTCCCGTATCGACACTTGGCGCAGGCAGTTTTTCAAGTGTACCGTCTTTTTGGCGGTTAAACTGCATAAAGACGTTGTTCCAAATCTCGACAAAACGGTCGCCGTCTTCTTCAGGTGTACCTGGCAGACCGCCCCAAATATGCTCGCCATGGTCATAAAATACTTCGGTACAAGGACCACAAGGACCTGTGTCACCCATTGCCCAAAAGTTATCCGATTGGTATTGACCGCCTTTATTATCACCAATACGGATGATGCGTTCGGCAGGCAAGCCCACCACGTTATGCCAAATATCAAAGGCTTCATCATCGGTGTGATACACCGTCACATAAAGTTTATCTTTGGGTAATCCAAGCCACTCATCCGATGTCAAAAACTCCCAACAAAATGGGATGGCTTGTTGTTTAAAATAATCGCCAAACGAAAAGTTGCCGAGCATCTCAAAAAACGTATGGTGACGCGCGGTATAGCCGACATTGTCAAGGTCATTGTGTTTACCGCCTGCGCGCACACATTTTTGCGACGATACTGCACGTTTATAATCGCGTTTGTCTATCCCTAAGAACACATCTTTAAATTGGTTCATACCGGCATTGGTGAATAGCAGGGTAGGGTCATTGTGTGGGACTAGGCTCGATGATGCCACTGGGGTATGACCATTTTCGGCAAAATAATTGATAAAAGCTTGACGTATATCGGCTGAAGAAAACGGACGGCTCACAGCGGCTCCTTAAGATATTTCAAAATTAAATTTGGCATATATTATCAAAAAAATGTAAACATTGTATTTTAGCAGAATTCGTTCGATGTGGATAATGCTTTTATAAACCGCACTTTTTAAAAACCCTACATGGCATCTAAAACCGTGGGCGTCAAGTATGGGGTTTGCAACGTTTTTCAGGGCGCTAAAAAAAAGACCGATAAGTAGCATCGATCTTTTTTGATAACTCTTTTCTGACAATTTTTTTAATAGTAATGTCGTTTGGAGTAAAAAATTAGCGCTCTACTTGACTGACATCACGTACCGCGCCTGTATCCGCGCTGGTTGTCATCGCTGCATACGCCCGCAAGGCGGCTGACACTTGGCGCTCACGATTGACAGGTTTCCAAGCCTGGTTGCCACGGCTCACCATCGCTTCTCGGCGTTTTTCCAGTTCGGCAAAATCAACCGCCAAATGAATCGAGCGATTAGGGATATCAATCTCGATGGTATCGCCTTCATAGACCAAACCGATGGTACCACCTTCAGCGGCTTCTGGGCTGACGTGACCGATGGATAAACCCGACGTACCCCCTGAAAAACGACCATCGGTAAGTAGCGCACAGGCTTTACCTAGACCTTTTGATTTTAGGTAAGACGTCGGATACAACATCTCTTGCATACCAGGACCGCCTTTCGGACCTTCATAGCGAATCACAACGACATCACCGGCGACAATTTGGTCTGCCAAAATCGCTGCGACGGCGTCATCTTGGCTCTCAAAAACACGGGCACGACCGGTAAATTTTAGGATGCTGTCATCCACGCCCGCTGTTTTGACCACACAGCCACGTTCAGCGATATTACCAAATAATACTGCCAAACCGCCGTCTTGTGAGTAGGCAAATTCTTTGCTACGGATACAGCCAGATTCGCGGTTGACATCAAGATTGGACCACGCATTGTTTTGGCTAAAGGCTTGCGTGGTGCGTACCCCACCTGGGGCTGCAATATAACGCTCACGTGCCTCGGTATTATCAGGATTCATGATATCCCATTGGCTAAGCGCTGCTTTGAGTGACGCACTATGAACGGTGGGAACATCGGTTTGCAGTAGGTTTGCGCGATCAAGCTCGGCTAAAATTGCCATCACACCCCCAGCACGGTGCACGTCTTCCATATGATATTTTTGTGTTGCCGGAGCAACTTTCGATAGACAAGGCACACGGCGGCTTAGACGGTCAATATCCGCCATTTTAAAATCTACTTGGGCTTCATGGGCAGCGGCAAGCAAATGTAGAATTGTGTTGGTTGAGCCGCCCATGGCGATATCAAGGCTCATGGCGTTTTCAAATGCCGCTTTGGTCGCAATTGAGCGCGGCAACACGCTGGCGTCATCTTGCTCATAATAACGTTTGGCAAGTGTTACGATACGACGACCTGCTTCTAAGAATAAATCTTTACGTTTGGCGTGAGTGGCAAGTAACGAGCCATTACCAGGCAGGGATAAGCCTAAGGCTTCGGTCAAACAGTTCATCGAGTTGGCAGTGAACATACCTGAGCATGAGCCACAAGTTGGGCAAGCAGAGCGCTCAGTTTGTGCCACATCTTCGTCACTAATCAAGTCATCTGCCGCATCAATCATGGCGTCGACTAGGTCAAGTTTGCGAATTTTTTCACCCAATTCATTCATCACGGTTTCATGGGTGGTATGTCCATCGCCCAACGTGGATGCCAATACTTTGCCCGCTTCCATTGGACCGCCCGACACAAAAATCGTTGGGATATTGAGGCGCATCGCTGCCATCAGCATACCAGGGGTGATTTTATCGCAGTTGGAGATACAGACCAGCGCATCGGCGCAGTGGGCATTGACCATATACTCCACGCTATCGGCAATTAAATCACGGCTTGGCAAGCTATAGAGCATACCCAAGTGACCCATGGCGATACCATCATCCACCGCGATGGTGTTAAACTCTTTGGCAACACCGCCTGCCGCTTCAATCTCGCGGGCAACCAGCTGACCCAAGTCTTTTAGGTGTACGTGCCCGGGTACAAACTGGGTAAACGAATTGGCAATCGCGATAATCGGTTTGTTAAAATCCTCATCTGTCATACCCGTTGCACGCCAAAGTGCGCGTGCACCCGCCATATTGCGGCCAGACGTGGATGTTTTTGAGCGATATTGTGGCATGGTTGTTCCTTATTTCTAACAGTCAATACAAGTGATAAATTTAGCACTTAGTGTACTCTGTCTCGACCAAAAGGGCTAGTCATGGCTCATGATAGATAGTTATAATTGGTTTTAAAGAATGGCATATTAGCCACCCTTATCATTGCTATATCACGGCTATCATTCAGCCGTATCTATCAACAGTATCTAATAAAAACTCATCAAAAGGATGTTATTTTGACCAATCCCACCTTAAGCATTACCGATGTCGTCCGACAAAGTCTGGCATTTTTAAGTAAAGATAGCCTAAGCAAACATGATTTGAGCAAACACGATTCAAGCAAAGATAAAAATGCCGCATCAACAAATCAACCATTCATCGGGCTGATTATTGGTAATGACACGCAGTCGGTTTTTAGCCAAATTCAAGCCATTGATGAAGCTATTGATCAAGCCGTGAGTTGGGAAGCATTTGATTATCAAGCGTTTATCGCGCATCGGTTTGCCAAGCGCTATGACTTGGCAGTGATAATATTATCAAACGATAGCGCTATCGATACCCAAATCATTCAGCGCTGTCGCGACTTGTTTGCCAAGCATTGTTTGCTGGTGCAAAACTTATCTCAGCCAGCAACAGGTGTGGATGTGGTGAGCTTTGGCTTTAGCCGATTACATGAGCAGCCGATTGTGGAGCATGACCAAGATCACCATGCAACCAGCTACCAAGTATGGCAATTTAATCTGTTTGACTATAAACATTTGCCAGATTGGTTTAATAGCAAGTTTTGGGCAAACCCTGAATTATGGAATAAATTTCGTTGGTAGCGGTTGTAGACACAACTTTAGACAGTTTGTTTTTTTATCACTTATCTTATAAAAGGTGATTTCTTCAGCTATTCGTTTAATCCAAAAATTAAACTACTTTGAGAATTTCGAGGAAAAGTTGGCTAAATTTACAGTAATACTGTTTACAAAAAGCGCGAGATTGATTTACTCTATCGAAAAGTAACAAACAAAATAGGTAAACGCGTTAAATAATAATTTTTGAGGAAAGACTATGAAATTAACGATACTAAAAGTAGTAAGCGCTGCTGCGATGATGGCAACCATCGCCTTAACAGGGTGTTCTGCCAAACGTACTGGCACGTCTGAAGTGGTGGTTGCGCCGATGGGCGTTCCCGGTGGTGTAGGCTACTATAACGGTGGCGCTGTGGTAACAAACTCGACGTCAGTCATCACTGCCGCGGGTGCTAACCCAAATACCGTGTATTTCGGCTTTGATAGCAGTGAAATCGACGCTCAAGGTCAAGCTGTGTTAAATCAACAAGCGCAATTCTTACAAGCCAACCCAAGTGCCCGTATCGCTATTGCTGGTCACACCGATGAGCGTGGCAGCCGTGAATACAATCTGGCATTGGGTGAGCGCCGTGCCCAAGCCGCACAAGCCTATTTAGCTACGTCAGGGGTATCAGCTTCACGTATGGAAGCCATCAGCTATGGTGAAGACCAACCTGCCGATCCCGGTCATGACGAATCAGCATGGGCAAAAAACCGCCGTGCAGAAATTTCTTACTAAGTATTGCTTAGTGAGTAACAGACAAACAAAAAAACCTGTTGATTCAACAGGTTTTTTTGTGGTTAAAATCGGCTTATTTGACCAGTTGGACGGTACCATTGGCAGTAACCGTAATGGTGCTATCACCCGCTTGGAAGTTTTGGTCAGCGACTTTGGCACTGGCGGCTTCTAGCATCATTACACTGCCATACGCGCGCGGTGCACGATAATCGCCTCCTTGACTAAACTCCAACGAGACTAATTGATAGCCTTTTGCTCCCCAGACAGGCAGCAGCGTTTGCGCTTGGCGCTGGAAGTTTTTGGAAGCTTCCATCATCAATTCTTGCTCGGTGGCTTTGCGCGCGGCATCAGACACGCTAAAGTCTAATCCATCAACCGTCATAAAACTTTGCAATTCGGCAATCAATTTGCTAGCGGCAACTGTGTCGGTGCTTTTTAAATTCAAGCTTGCAGTTCCCGTCCAACCAATGATTTTTTGGTTTTTGTCATATTGCGGATAGGTCGCTTGATTGCCCGTACTGACTTGCACTTGTGGGTATTTTTTGGCAATGGCAACCGCTTGGTTCAACGTGGTAGCGATTTGATTAGCCACCTCACTGCTTGATTTGTTTTGCACAGTTTTGCTAAGGGTAGCATTGATTTGGTCATTGCTGACTTTTTTACTCGCCGAGGCAGCAAAGTTAAGCAAGCCGTAGTTTAAAGTATTGGTCATTAATGAGTTCGCAGGGGATGGGTTCACAGGGTAGGTGGCGGCTGAAACACTGGTAAAAGGTAATAGCGTCGCCATAGCAAGCAAGCTGGCTGCAATACCTTTGGTCATTGTATGATTGGCATGCGTTTTATGATTGGGATGATTGTTAGTTGCGGCGCTTAAATGTGTCATAGTGTTTCCTTTTGTTTTTTCCTAGTTTTTTCTAGTGCTTCTTTATATGTGTTGGCATGAATCTTTTGCTGATTAAACTGCTATTTAGCTCATTCAATTTAGCTCATTCAATGTGTTGTTGAAGGGGCATTATAAAATATTTTGTAACATTTGCAGTGGAAGAATTGTAGAAAAAGGGTAAGAAGTTCGACAAAAATTTACCCGAATGTTGCTTGGTGATGGGTTAGCGTGCGTAAAAGTGAAATAAATACAAAAATTTGGTGTATATGATAAAAAGAGTTTGCATTTGGTCGCCAAATTCTCTAGAATACCGCTTCGGTAACCCCATTGGTAGCTTCGCAACTAGCTGCTGTGAACCCCGCCAGGACCGGAAGGTAGCAACGGTAGCAGCCAGCCAGTGTGCCGAAGATGTGCTAGTGGGGTTATCACTTTTTTAAGTAGGTGTTTTTGATGCCTATTTCACTTGGTAAGTTTTTTAATTGCGAAAGAAAACTGACCAATAATGACTCATATACGCTACCTAAACGCTAAGAGCAACGTCAATTTTCCAATTAATCTAGCTTATCCATCTGCCTAATATCAAGCGCGCCATTGTAAGCGCTGATAATCTTCCGATGATAACCTAATATTTAGCATTGTATTTTTTTAAGCATTCTTGTGAATGCCGCGATACGAACTTTTTGATGGTTTTACTGTTTCAAAAGTTTTGATAAGTCTGACAGTAGGTTTTGTCACTATTTTTATAGTGAAAATAAGTCTTACAGACACGATTACAATGCTTTAAAGCGATTAACACGATATTTGTGATTAATGATAGCTGATAATTTTGCCTATTCATTTTGCTTATCCATTTTGAAAGTGCATTCAGCTTGAGGGCTTTTGCTTGTTGCGTGTTTTCAATCAAGGTTACCACCGACACTTTGATTAACTTATTTTTTAAGGACTTACATGACTGATTTTAATTTACCCACAGATTTTGCTGATAACTCAATCGATAATTTTTTTAGCCATACCCATAGCAATAGCCAAGCCAACAGCAATCAGCCTACTGACAATACCCCAGTTAATGATACAGAAGCAACTGCGACAACGGATGTTGTAGCGACTGATATTGTAGCAACGGATGCGCCAACGTCTGATGATGCTAACCCTAGCGAAAATGGGTTTGCCGCATTGGGTCTTTCAGGCTCATTATTAAAAAGTATTGTCGCAACGGGTTATACCACACCAACACCTATCCAAGCGCGCGCGATTCCTGCGGCATTAGCGGGTCGTGATTTGCTATTATCCGCACAAACAGGTAGTGGTAAAACTGCTGCGTTTGTATTACCAATTTTGCATCAACTAAGCGAACTACAAGCCAAAGAAAAAGCGGCAGAAAAAACCGCAAGTGGCAAACGTGGTCGCCAACAGCCAAAAGTCGTACAAGCGTTGATTTTGACACCGACGCGTGAGCTGGCTAACCAAGTACAAGACAGCATCCGCAAATATGGCTCAGCCATGAAAGATTTATACAGTGTGCCACTTGTGGGTGGTGCGGCATACAGTGGTCAAATCCGTGCGCTGAAAAAAGGCGTACAAATCATCGTGGCGACGCCGGGTCGTTTGCTAGATCATATCAATGCGCAGCGTGTGAACCTATCTGATTTGACTATGTTGGTACTTGATGAAGCAGACCGTATGCTAGACATGGGTTTTGCCGATGATATCAATGCGATTTTGGAAGCCACACCCCCGCATCGCCAAACCATCATGTCATCTGCGACATGGGATGGTCCAGTCGGTAAAATCGCTGAAAGCTTTACCAAAGACCCAGAGCGTATCAACATCAAAGTTGAAACCGCACACATCGATGAAAAAGTGTACTTCTGTGACAACTTTGACCACAAAAATAAATTATTAGAGCAGCTGATCTGTGACCCAGAGCGTGGTCAAGCGATTATCTTTACCGCGACCAAACGCAGCAGTGAAGAAGTCGCTGAGCGCCTACAACAATGGGAACACAAAGCCTGTTATCTGCATGGTGACTTGCCACAAAGCAAGCGTAATCGTATCGTTTCAGATTTACGCAGTGGCAAATTTGACATCGTGGTAGCAACAGACGTGGCAGCACGTGGTCTTGATTTACCTAATATTACCCATGTATTTAACTATGATTTACCGCGCCAAGTGGAAGACTATGTGCATCGTATCGGTCGCTCAGGTCGTGCTGGTCGTACTGGTATTGCTATCAACCTATGTAGCCGCGATGACCGTCGTCAATTTGGCAATATTGCCCGTTACCTAAAACGTGATATCAATGAAGCGCAAGTTGAAGGTTTAGAACCGCGTTTTGTGGAAAAATTTGAAGGTCGTGGTAAGCCTAATGGTCGTGATGGTCGCGGTCGTGGTCGCAGCGGCAGTGATAGCCGTGGCGGTCGCTCACAACGTTTTGCTGGTTCAAGCGATAGACCTTCGAGCGAGCGTCGTTTTGCGGACAAGCCACGTTTTGACAACCAAGAACGCTATGGCAAATCAGCGAGCAACGATAGTTCGGCACGTTTTGAAAAACGCGAGCGTTTTGACAAAGGTCACCAAGGCAACAGCGATAGTCGTTTTGGGCGTGATGATGCGAGTGCGCCGCCTCGTCACCGCGATTCAGATAACCGTCATGGCAACAGTCAGGGCGATTTTCACCGCGCCGCTAAATCATCGGATAAACCAAATTTTGACCGTGATTCACGCCAAGGCAATCGTGAGCCTCGCCAAGGTGAGTATGCAGATCGTCGCCGCGATGATAACCGTAGCTTTAACAAAGATGGCTTTAAAGGCTATCAAGGTGATAAACCACGTTACAACACTGACCGTAACAGCAGTGAGCGTCATGGCGAGCGTCCTAACCGCTTTGAAAAAAATGACCGTTTTGGTGACAAACCTTTTGCCAAAAAAACCGAACGCTCTAGCGAGTTTCGTGGCGATGACCGCGCTCGCAAGCCACGTCCAATCGTAGAAGAAACCTTTGGTCAACCGCTTAAAAAACGTAGCGACAGACCATATCCGGCAAAAGATGGTCAACGTGCTGGTGATTCACGCTCAAATGGGTTTAAATCTGAGGGTTTCAGAAAATCAGACAAACCATTTGCCGGTAAATCATCAAGATCGGAAGGATTTAAGTCATCGTCTGACCGTTATGCTTCATCAAGCAAGCCATCCGCTAAACCGGCTGGTAAACAAGATGGTTGGGATGCGCCAAAACGTAGCCGCCGCAATAGCACAGGCAAACCGCTATAAGTTATAAGCAGTAAAAAAAAGCACCTAATTGGGTGCTTTTTTATTGGCTAGATTATTTTGGCTTGTCATCAGACTGGGCAAATTTTATCCGGCTGTGTAGGTGTTTGGGGCGTTTGGTTATTGGCAGAATTCGCCAACGGATTGATACAGTTGTTGGCATTGCTCAGGGCACAGATTTTCCATATTCAAAAATGCGTGCGGCATATCCGCAAAATGGACGAGTTGGGATGGCGCGCCTGCGTCTTTTAGTACGTCATGATAGCCGATATCTTCATCACGCAGCGGACAATAACCAGCCGTTAGGTGCAGTGTCTTTGGGGCTTGATACGGCGAATGATGTAGTAGGGTGGCCATATCGGTCCAAAACGGTGAGCTCAGCTCACGGTCATCATACGCTGAAAAATAATTGTCAAAATACCAGCGGATTTTGCTAGATTCTAGTAAATAACCCGTGCCATTTTCCTCAATCGAGGGTTGTGACATGGTGTAATCTAGACTGGCATAAATCAAAATTTGATGGGTGATAGCTAAGTCTGTGCTTACACGGTTGGCAAGCCAATCTTGCACTAAGGTGGCAGTAATTGCCCCGCCACCGCTATCACCCGCTATGATAAGCTTGCCGTTACAGGCATAACCGACTTGCTGTAGGGTCGCTGTTAAATAGGTTAAAATCGCGTGGGCGTCATCAATCGCGGCAGGGTAGCGGTTTTCCGGCGCAAGGCGATATTCGGGCGCTACCACCACACAGCCTGTCGCTTCAGCCAATTTTTTATAGAGTTTATCATACACAGTGACACTGCCTGTCATGCCACCACCACCATGAAAATACACCATTACCGGCACGTCAGCCGCTGCTTGTTCATTTGGCAGGGGGCAGTTGCTCGGTACAAATAGCCTAAGTGATACGTTATAACCACGAAAATTGCTTGGCGTCACCAGCACCGTATCGATGATTTTTGCCATGTTGGGTGCGTCAGTGACAAATGCGGTTGTCAAATTGGCTAACGCCTCACGTGCGTTGATGGCATTGGGCTGAACGCCTTGCGCTAACAGATACGGAACAATCACTTGATGCAGCTGTGTCAAATACGCTTGCATGGCAGCGGGCATTGGCTGTTTTAAATTCTCCGGCATAATTCAATCCTATTGATTTTAAGGTTAACTTCCACAATGTGCTAAATATTACTGCAGTTTTGTCATGGCTGGATAGTCATGTTTTGAAAAATACTGATGTTTTGACAAACAGCCATGTGTTAAAAATATTACGCTCTAGGACGCCAAATTTGTCATTGAAGGCCTTTAAATACCTTTAATTAACGTGAAGGGCTTGCAAAGTACGGCTTAGGGTTAAACTTCTTTTAACAATAAATACCGCGCTTTAGTGCTAGTATAGGCATTTTTATGACAGGCAATACTTTGTAAAAAGGTCACCTATGACTTCTCAAGCACAACATGCCACTGGGCATTTGGATTCTTCCAATCATTTCACTGATACTGATACTCACACACTAACATCCAGTAACTTAACTAGCCGCAATCCACCCCATAGCCAACCGCAAAATCAACCGCCTTCTCAACAACCGCCCTCTCAACAACCGAATGCCAAACCACCGACAATGCCACCCTCATTGATAGTCAAAATCATGATTGGCATGATTGGCGCGTTTGCATTTTTGCAGGTTTATTCGATTCAAGCGATTTTGCCGATTATGATGCAAGCGTTCTCAGCGACCGAAACGCAAGTGGGCATGACAGTTGGGGCGACGGTGATTGCCATTGCCATGATGTCACCGTTTATGGGGATGTTGTCTGATGCCGTGGGTCGTAAAAATATCATTGTGGCATCCATTGCCTTTATGGCCATACCCACGATGATGATTGGGCTGTCTGACTCACTCTCTAGCATCGTTATTTGGCGATTTATGCAAGGGTTGGCGGTACCTGGCATTACAGTGGTGACGATTGCCTATGTCGGGGAAGAGTACGCCGGCAAAGAGATGGCAAAAATGATGTCCTATTATGTCTCAGGTACCGTATTTGGGGGATTTTTAGGGCGCTTTATCTTGGGGCATTTAGAAGAGCTTATCGGCTGGGAAAAAGGCTTTTTGTTCATGGGCGTGTTAACGGTGTTAGGCGCTGGCTTGGTGGCTTGGTTATTACCGCGCTCACGTCATTTTCATGCCAACCCAAACTTTTCATCGGCGCTGCACATGCTAAGTAAACATCTGCGCAACCGTTATGTGGTGACAGCAGGACTTCTTGGTGCGTGCGTGTTGTTTTCACTAGTAGGCTGTTTTACCTATGTCAATTTGCACTTGGCAGACGCACCCTATCATCTATCGAGTGCTGGGCTTGCCAATATTTTTGCTGTGTATTTGATTGGGGTGGTGGTCACACCGATTGCAAGTAGTTTAATTGCCAAATACGGTGCTGCCCGTATGGTGCGCGTGGCCGTGTTGATTTCGATGATGGGTGTGCTGATGACACTGGCTGCGCCTATCTCTTTGGTGATTGTGGCGCTTGCGGTGATGTCAACTGGGGTATTTATTACCCAATCGGCGACCATTACTTATATCGCGGTGAATGTCAAAGAAGGGCGGTCGCTGGCGTCAGGTTTATATTATATGGCGTACTACATCGGTGGTAGTATCGGGGCGTGGGCGTGTGGTCTGGCATATGTACAAGGCAAATGGCTATATACAGTCTATACGCTGCTGGCTGTACAGGTCATCGCCTTACTGATTGCATTTTTTGGGCTAATTAAAATCCCAGTCAAAAGATAATCATTCATCACAAAAATAAACCCCAGTCAATGGGGCTTATTTTTTTTAACGGCTGTTAAGTGAAAGCATTTAAGCATTTAGAGATTAAAATTAGGGTACAAAGCGATCACGGTCAGGATGTTCACCAAATTCTTTACGGTATTTGGCTGAAATTTCATCCCAAATAGGCGCATTGTGTACGCCATTGGCGCGCGCATCATAGATTGGATCTTTGCCTTGTTTGATCTGTGCTTCATAATCGCGCAGTGCGGCAAACGCAGGTTTTTGCAAGAATAAGATACCAATGATGTTTAGCCATGCCATCAAACCAACGCCCAAGTCGCCTAGTGCCCACGCCAAGTCGGCGGTTTTTAAGCAGCTATAAATTACCACGAATAAAATCACTACTTTGAGTAAAGGGATGGCCCAATTTAGCTTCACGCTACGAGTGAGATAACGGATATTGGTTTCTGCAATATAGTAGTACGCCATGATGGTGGTGAAGGCAAAGAAGAATAAAGCAATCGCTACAAACACTGAGCCAAAGCCTGGCATGATGTTTTCCATCGCAGTTTGCACATAACCTGGACCTGCCGAAACGCCTTTAACACCTTGATACAAGAAGGCTTCTTTATTGGCTGGGTCTTGTACGTTATACATACCGGTAATGATTAGCATGAAACCTGTCGCCGAACAAACAAATAGCGTATCGACATATACTGAAAACGCCTGTACTAACCCTTGTTTGGCTGGGTGTGACACATCAGCGGCTGCCGATGGGTGAGGACCTGTACCTTGGCCAGCTTCATTGGAGTAAACGCCACGTTTCACCCCCCATTGAACGGCAAGACCCAACACAGCGCCAAATGTAGAATCCATACCAAACGCAGAGCGGAAAATCAACGCTAGCACATCAGGTAACTGACCAATATGCATGATGATGATAACAATCGCCACGATGATATAGGCGAGTGCCATAAAAGGTACAATCAACTCAGCCGAGGAGGCAATACGCTTGACGCCACCAAAGATAATAAAGCCAAGTAGTGCCGCAATTACCGCGGCTGAAACGCTAGGTGCGACACCCAGTGAATTGTTCATCGCTTCAGCAATCGAATTGGCCTGTACGCCTGGTAACAATAAACCACAAGCCGCGATTGCCGATATCGCAAATAACACCGCGTACCATTTTTGACCCAGCGCTTTTTCAAAATAATAGGCTGGACCACCGATAAAAAAGCCTTTATCATCACGCTCTTTATAAATCTGCGCAAGCGTTGACTCAACGAATGCGGTACTGGCACCCAAGAAAGCTACCATCCACATCCAAAACAATGCACCAGGACCACCAAAAGTAATCGCCGTTGCGACGCCGGCAATATTGCCTGTACCCACACGACCTGCGAGTGACATAGCGAGTGCTTGGAATGAAGACACACCCTGATCGCTGCTTTTGCCGTCCATCAGCAATCGAATCATGCGACCAAAATGACGCAATTGCAAGAAACGACTACGAATCGAAAAATATAAACCAACCAACAAACATAAATAGATTAATGCGGGACTCCATACCCAATCATTAATCGCATTGACAAAATCTTGCATTACCTTATCTCCCACTACCGTAGAAAGCTAAAACCCCATAGGATTTTTGACTATTTGCCAACTGTTTAATTTATAGAAACGCTACTCTACCACCCAATAATAGTTTCTATAAACTTGCTGAATTATTACAGTTTCCTTATCTTATAAGAAAAAATTGGTTTTGCAAATGGTAATGATAAAAATTGGCGATAAATAATGCGAGAAAAAGTGATTGACTAACCTGTTTTTACCCCAAACATTTCACCGATAAGGTTGGTAGTAACCAACGCGACCACGCCCCAAATTACCACCCGCACAATGGCAGGGAAAATTTTGGCACCCCCTAAATACGCCGATAACCACCCCAAAACTGCCAATCCTATCAAGGTTACTGTGCCCAAACCGCCGACCAAATATTGTTTTGGTAATAGCCAAATACACAGCACCGGTAGCAGCGCCCCTGTGATAAAGGATAAAGCCGACGCCACGGCTGCCTGTAGTGGATTGGCGGATGCGGTATCGGTAAGTCCAATTTCATCGCGCGCATGCGCTTCTAGGGCATTGTGAGCGGTGAGTGCTACCGCAACATCATGTGCCATAGCAGGCGTTAAGCCGCGCTGAACATAAATATGCGTCAGTTCTTTTAGCTCGCGGTCTGAATTGTGCTCAAGTTCATAGGCTTCTTTTGCCAAGTCGGCTTTTTCGGTATCCGCTTGCGAAGAGACGGAGACATATTCGCCCGCTGCCATACTAATTGCGCCAGCAATCAGCGATGCCACCCCTGTCAACAGCAAGGTGTGACTGTCCACTTGCGCTGCCGCAACCCCCATTAATAGACTAGCGGTGGAAATTAAACCATCGTTGGCGCCAAGCACGGTTGCGCGTAGCCAGTTGTTGCGATTACTAAAATGCGGTTCATGATGTGCTGAATACATGGTATTGCCCTCAAAAACAAAAAATTGACATAGATTAAAAAAGATAGATGAAAAGGTAAAAATAACAAAACTGGCTTAATAAATTCTTATAATGGGCTTAACAAATAATAGCCTTAACAAGGCTAGATAGTTTTTAGCCAAGTTTTTTATCATGATTGTAGGTTGATAAGTCAGCGTCTTAGTTGGCGTGATAGTTGCCAAGCTGCCTCATCGCGCAGCTCATGCGACTGCTTGGCAGACACAGTGGCTTGTCTGCCTGTGTTAAGCGATGACCATTCGGGCTTACCACGCGCTTTTTTGAGCAAACTTGGCAATCTATCAACTGACCAAGGCGCGAGCGATTGGCTCGCCATAATGCTATCAGTCGCCGCATGACCACGATGGCGTAGCGCAGTCAGCAAATCCATCGCTCGAGTCGCCAGTAAGGTCAGGGTAGCAGGGTCTATGTGCAGCCGTTTGACACCGCTGATTTTGTCGGCAATCACGCTGGTATTTGACAGTAAGCCACCTGCCAAACCACCAAGCGCCGTACCTAGCCCCAGTGACGTGCCAAGGGTGGCGACATCAATACCTAAACCAATCAGCGCGCCTGCCGCAGCACCGCCTGTGGTACGAATCCCATAACTGGCTAGTACGTCTTTATCAAACGGATCGCGGCGATATTCAGTCAGTTCAAGCGGTGTGGTGGTGACGGTATTGTCATAAAATTTATAAAGGTTTAATAGTTCATCTTGCATACTGCGTTCAGCTTGGCGTACTTTTTCTTGCATTTTTTGCAAGGTAGGCAGCGGATCATCTTCCTCATGAATGGTTTCAACAAAGGCGGCAACGTTTAATAAAAAATGCGCAATGATAATATTGGCATCATCGTACAAATTATCCCAGTCGGCTTTACGACGCTCAATCAGCTGTTTGATAATTTCCGGTTGTATCAGCATGGTTTCTAAGTTTTGCCACAGTTTGATTTCATCATCAAATTCAAACGCCACTGAGTCAAACCGCGTAGATACATGCAAGTTGCGGCGCGCTAGCATCTGCTGCCACTCATTGATATTGCTATCTTGACCCTTAGTAAAGTTAAATACAGGCATGACGGGGATGGCTGACCATGACAGCACAGTTAACTCATCTTTATATTTGCCGAGCACAGGCTCACGCGCATCAATCACATAGACGGCCATGTCACTGGCAATCAGCTGACGAATGACCTTGGCTTCTTGGCTAAACTCATCTTGCGCAGGTGCGCTTGCCAAAAATTGCTGTAACCGCTCCACACCGTCACGGCGGGCAGCGGTGTTGTCTTCTAACCAATCAAGTAGCCCTGACGCATCTTCTAGACCGGGCGTGTCATACAGTGCCACCAAGCCTTGCCCCGTTTGGCTGTCATTGATCATGGCTTTTTCCACATGACGGGTAGTGGCAGGCGCATTTTTGACTTCGCCAAAGTACATATCACGCAACAGGGTGCGTAGTAACGAAGTTTTACCGGTATTGGTATGACCCACGATCGCCAATTTTAACGCTTCATTTTCACCAATGCTGATTTTGCGGCTTGGATAGGGGTTTTGTTCAGCTTGGGCTAACGGATGATTGGTTGGCTGCGTAGCGATATCAGTGCTTGGATGGGTCGCACTGTCAGTAGCCGTCGCTGGCAAATAATCTTTGGTTAAATCAATTGTCAATTTTTCTTGGGTGGTTATGTCTCTGTTATCCATTATTTTGTTAACCTTTATATATTCAGCGCGAGCTATTTTTGGCAAGTTCTTTTGGCAAGTTCTAAGGCATGGTTGACATGATTGAAGGCAGTTTGGGTCAGTGGATGTGCCAGCCAATCATCAAAACTATGGGCAACATCATCTATGTTTTCGCTACTATCTTCTGCCAGTTGGTCGTAATAATCCAAATAGCCTTCAGCAGTTAAAATCACCCAACCATCACTCACTTCGGATTTCTCTTCCATGGCTGTCAGAGATAGATAAAACCCCAGTATATCAAGCATCAGCAAAATCGCGTCACTGGTGCTGTGCGGATAGCTATCGCCCATAGCAAACATGATGTCATCGAGCGCATTTAACGCCTGTTCGATGCTATCGGTTTGCCAAGTTTGCCTGTTTATGATGTCAAACAGGGCTTGATAGTGCGGTTTTTCACTGTCGAGTTCATTGTCAAGCCAGTCGGCTGGTAGATTTTGCACAAATTGACGCAGGAGATTTTGCACAAAAGCGCTTTGCGCTGTGAGCGTAAGCTGTGAAGCAGTCTGGGCAATGCTATTAATCACATCGGCATAGCTTGTCGTGGCATTCATGGTTAATTTTCTCTTACTAGGGCAATTTGGCGTTCTGCCAACGCGGTTTCCCATTGTAGTTGACGGGTTTTGATGGTTTCAATTTCGCTCGGACTCGGCAGGTAGCCTTGATTGGCATCGAGCAGTTGCACAATCATGCCACCTTTTGCCGCGCTTGCGATATTATCGAGTTTTCGCAGGGTGCCACGGTCGGGAAGTGCGAGATTGGAGATACCGACGAGCACTTGAACAGGGTTGCTTTGAAGGTAGGCAATCAGTTTTTCCAAGTCATCACGATCATCGATACGACCAAAGTCTTGCGCCGCCATACCAACGGTTTTGGCATACCATTGCGGGTTGGCTTGCGGGTATTCGAGCAACACGGCAAGTTTGTTGGCTAGGCTGATTTGGGCAGTGGGTGCGATAGGTTTTTGCTCCGTAGGGCTGTCATCGGGGTCAATCACTTTGCGCTGCCAAAAATCGATAATTTTTTGATAGTACGGCTGTTTGATATCAAGTTTCATACGACTTGAGCGTACCATCACCAGACAACATAGCCATGCGAGCAAACGCGGCACGATACCGTACATCAGTAGACTGCCGATTAATAACATCGCCCAGCGAAACGAAATCATCTGTGGCGTGGTTTCAGGATTCATTTGCGCGGTGATAATATCTTGTGCCGTTGGCGTAGGAAAACCTACCCAATGGGGGAGCCAAGCCATCAGCTTGACCACTTCCACCACGTTGCTGTCTTGTAGTAGGGTTGATTCCCACACAAAATTGTAATTTTTGACCAGTAATAATAGAATTAACGACACCAACATTCCCGATAGACTGGCTAACCAAAACTGGTGGCTGATACGACTGACGTACCATTTGGTGCCAGCGTGATTGAGCTGGTCTTGATACAGTTCAACCGCTGTTTGGGTGACAACATCTTTGCCACGCACTAGGGCTGCCGGGGTAAAAAAAGTACCAAAAAAACTGGGTTTATTGCGCGGTGAAAACAGCATCCAACCGAGCCAAACCAGCAAGATAATGGTATTAAACCCTAATAAACTGGCTAGCACATAAAAAAAGTTCACCACCTGCGCTTGCATCAAACCAAATAACGCGACAAAGCCCAAAATAAACCACAAGACAGTCAATCCCCAAATCACGCCATTGACGCGGGTGTCAATGGTGGTAAGTAGCTGCGCAAGTTTACCGTCATTATCAATGCGTGTGGCACGGCGACGCAGTTTGGTCAGTGGTTCGCCGGGCTCATTTTGCAGTTTTTCCGTGATAAGGATCGGGTCAGCGGCAAAAATATGCTGTTTTTCTTCCAGCCTGCGCACCAGTTCGGTCAGTTGGTCTTGAGATGTGTACATGTTAATTTTCCAACCTTTTCATGCCAATAAAATACCGACTAAACTGATAAGCCACGCGCCCAGAGCGTCCGCCGCGTTCACTGGCAAAGCGCAAGGCAGCGGCTTTTGCTTCCTCATCAAAGGGCAAACTTGCTTGCGCCAAATAATGCGCACAAATATCTAAATACACAGGCTGGGTCATCGGATGAAACGACAGCCACAGCCCAAAGCGGTCAGACAACGATACAGTTTCATCAATCGTCTCGTACGGATTGACTTCATCAGTTTGCCCATTATAAATGCTCACATTGTCTTTCATCAGTTGCGGTAATAGATGACGGCGGTTACTGGTCGCATAGACCAGTAGTTTGTCTTGCTCGCTATCTAGCGCGCCGTCGAGCACACTTTTGAGCGTGCGATAATTCTCATCTTGCCCATTGAACGCTAAGTCATCACAGTACACCACATAATGACAGCCATGATTGGGCTGAGTTGTATGAAGGTCTCGTACTGCTTGGCGAATCGGCTCTAACATCACCAAATCATCTCGTGACACTTCGATAATACGAAGCCCATCCGCTTTATATTGATTGAGCAATGCCCGAATGAGCGAGGATTTTCCTGCGCCACGCGTGCCTGTCATGAGTACATGGTTGGCAGGTAAGCCTGCTAAATATTGGCGCGTGTTTTGCACCAGTTTATTTTTTTGCCCATCAATGCCAAGCAAATCATCCAACGTCAATCGCAAATCTACGGTTAAAGGCACCAATTCACCGCTGCCCGTGCGGCTATTGGATTGCCAGCGGTAGGCAAGCACGCTGGGGTCAAGTTGTATGGGCTTGGGCAGCTGCGCCTGTAAAAATTGGGTGAGTAAGTGTTCTAAATTAGCGGGTAAAATAAGATTAGCGGGTAGACTAAGTTGCGACATACAAGGGTTCTTCTGAGTGGTTTTTAAGTGATTGGTTTTTAAATGAGTAGTTTTTAAGCGTTTTTGCGGTATTTAATCCGTATGATAGCAAAACTCCGTTAGATTACCCATTATCTTTGTAAACATTGCAGCGTAACACTGGCTTTTTGTTTACAAAAAAAATCAATTCAGTTATAAAGATAGGATTTATGATAAAATTTGTTAAGGAAGATCAATGAATGCGCAACAAGCCATCGCCTTTAGTATCAAACCTCTCACTTTTGCTATTGTCATGCTGGGGATTCACGGCTGTGCCACGCAGCCTAGCGCGAGTCAGCCGCTGTCTCAACGTGTGTTGCAGGCCAACCAAAATTTGCTCAGTCGCCAAAGCTATGCTTATGACTATCGAGTCAATGTGGTGCGACCGCCCTTAAGTAGCGCACAAGCGTTAGCTGCAAGCCCTAATCGTTTAAAACTTATCGGGCAGCTGAGCAAAGCACAGCACCTTGATGCTCGCCAACAAGCCTTGGTCACAGAAGGGGTCAATCACCAAACCCGTGAACAAAGCGAAGTGGGGCAAGTGATGGATATTTTAACCAAGCGCTTTGAGTTTGCCTCCACAGGTGTGGTAGATCTTCGCCGAGGGCAAATGTCAATCGTGCCTGAATTTCGCTATGTGCAGAACAATGCAGGGGCGTTTATTAAAGTGCCGCTTGCGGCTGATTTTGCGCGCTCCAAAGTATATGCTGACTTGTCGGGACTCTCTGAGTTTGCCACCGACCCGCAATATGATGGACGGTACATTGAGTATGACTATAGCAAACTGCTAAAAGATAAAAAGATAGATAAAAGAGCCTTATTCAAGGTATTTGAACAGATGTCACTGCTAAATGCCACCCTTGCTAAAGAAAGCGATTATCAGACATTGGCTTTGACTACTGAAGATAAAGCCAAAGGTGTGAGCCAGCGCATTGGCTACCGCATTGGCTACAATCAAATGCTAGCGGAGTATTTGCTGTTCTTCCACGTTAATAAGCGCTACCTAAAATCATTCATCAATCCAGCTGATTTTGCCAAAGATGATGAGCTAAAGCAGCTTGGCAGCCTTGCCGTTAGCCCACGGTATCTGATGAAAAAAGCCTTTGACAGCAATGAGTTGGCAAGCGTTGAGGAAAAAGCGTATGAATCTGCCATGCGCCTGTATGAAGCCATTGATAAAATGCGGGCACAATCAGATGACAGCGCTGCTGACACAGCCAGTGCCGATGCTACAGAGGCAATGGACAGTTTAGAGACTCAAACAGCCACTGACGAGCCAACCACTGATGAGTCGACCAGTGACGAATTGGGCCAAACTGTAAAAGCCTTAGCAGCCTTTGACAAATACCAATCAGACAAATTGGTCAGTGCCGCTGCACTGGCAAAAATCATCGACGCCAATCCGCAAGCCTTTAAAGCGCTGCAAGCTGAAATAAGCAAAGAGGCAAATAGCAGTTTTATCTCAATGGATGATGACATCCGTATCAGCTACGGACTCAACCGCCAAAATCAACTACTCAATGTGGTAGCAATGAGTGATTTGCCAGCATTTGAAAAAACCATGCCGACAACCAATCAGCCTAAGACCCAAATGCGCACAGTGGTTAACTTTTATGATTATGGCAAAGCCCGCGTCAATCCTGATATCTTCAACAAGGCAATCACTTGGCAACAAGCATCAAAAGATAACAATCTATTGGCGGCGACAAAACAATCCAAAACCTTTGACAGTGATAAAAATTTAGAAGCCTTGTCTTATAGCCTACTCAAACAAAACAAAGGGTTTGTCGAGACCTTTGTCACCCTTTATACCTACCAGTTTGTGTTGCAAAAAGATGAAGCCAGCCTCAATGAAATAGATATGGCGGCGCTAAACGCCGCTGCAACCAAACTTGCAAAAATACAGGCCGATAATTATGCGGTCATGAATACCGATAGCCGTCAGCAAAAAGCGATTACAGATGTTGATGCGTATGTCGATGATGAGCTTGCCGAACATATCGCAGGGATTGTTGATAAAACCTATCGTAATCAACAATACTTGCAACAGATTGCCAAACTTAAAGCGCAAGGCAAATCTGACGCCCAGATTTTTAGCCAGTTGTATCAAACTATCAGCGACAAACCGAGCGATGTAGCCAGCGATGCAGAAAGCGCAGCGGCAGCGGCGGAAGCTGCAGCGGCAGTAGATGTTGTTGAAGAAAGCGAAGAACAACAAGCATGTTCGCTGCTCTTGGACACAGATAAACTTGATAAAACATCACGCACCCGCCTTGCCAAAATCTGTGCAAAAATCGACAAAGCCACCGCCCAGGAACAGGCAGCCAGCCAACGATCTGGCAGCGCTGATACTGCATCAAGCGACGCCGCTGCATCCGTCCGCATGACGGCTGCCGATATCGCCAAGCAAACGCAGGCGCGCGATAAGTTTAATCAATTACTGGGCGAAATCGCTATCGAAGATATGCAGACCCAAGCCAAGCATATCAGCCTATCTGATGAGGGGGATGATGAGTTAATTGAAAAACTCAAACCTCACTTTGAAGCGAGCTATAATTTTAATTATGATGCCTACAAGGCTACCTATCAGTTGTTGCTTTTGAGCCAATAAGCGGACAAACGAAGCATCAACTGCTGATGACCCATATAAAACAGATAAAAAAAGCGGGATAACTGATGTATCCCGCTTTTTTGTACGTCAATCACTCGTGCCATTTTTAACCATGACAGGTTTATAATACAGTACGAATACTTGCCGCTTCATCGAGCATTTTATACAAGCTATTGACTTGCTCGGCTTCTGTCAAATATACATTAGCGCGTACGGAGTGGAAACGGCCGGTACGCGATGGATTAATAGTCAAACTTGCCAAATCAAATTCAGGAAATAAGCTACCCAAAATTAATTTTACTTCATCGAGTAGCGTGTCTTTGTGACCCTCATGACCGATGATGCTAAGCGGATAATCCATAGGAAAATTCCACAATTCTGGGTGCTGGATATCCGTAGGTTTCGCCGCTCGCGTACTACATGCAGCGGCTTCCAAGTTATTGAGTGTAATTGTTTTATCGTTCATAGCATCACCTAAGGTTGTATAAATTTCTTTAGGGTCTAAATGAGGGTAAAACCGATAATTTCAAGACATTAGAGTTTGGCGTTGAAAAAAGCGCCATTCATAAATCTATTCATAACCCCATTCATAACCCAATTCATAAAAAGCCACATTTATAGAAAAACCACATTCACAAACTCGCCCATAAAAAAACCGAGAACATTGTCTCGGCTTTTTTGGATGGAGATAACATTAATCATTCTCTAGGAATGAACGTAAATGTTCTGAGCGAGAAGGGTGGCGCAGTTTACGCAGTGCTTTGGCTTCAATCTGACGAATACGCTCACGGGTGACATCAAATTGTTTACCAACTTCTTCTAAGGTATGGTCGGTAGACATATCAATACCAAAACGCATTTTAAGCACTTTGGCTTCACGTTCGGTAAGGTTGGCTAACACTTCACGGGTAGCTTCTTTTAACCCTTGTGCCGTTGCTTCATCCACTGGGCTTGAGATGCTCGAATCCTCAATAAAATCACCCAAATGACTGTCTTCATCATCACCGATTGGGGTTTCCATTGAGATGGGCTCTTTGGCGATTTTGAGTACTTTACGGACTTTGACTTCGTCCATCTCTAAGCGTTCGCCCAATTCCTCAGGGGTAGGCTCACGTCCCATTTCTTGTAATAGCTGGCGCGATACACGGTTGATTTTATTGATGGTCTCAATCATGTGCACAGGGATACGGATGGTACGCGCTTGGTCAGCAATCGAGCGGGTGATGGCTTGGCGAATCCACCAAGTGGCATAGGTCGAGAATTTATAACCACGGCGATATTCAAATTTATCTACCGCTTTCATCAAGCCAATGTTGCCTTCTTGAATCAAATCAAGGAACTGCAAACCGCGATTGGTGTACTTTTTAGCAATCGAAATGACCAGACGTAAGTTCGCCTCAACCATTTCTTTTTTGGCGCGGCGGGCTTTGGCTTCGCCCACAGACATGTTGCGTGCGACCACTTTCATTTGGTCGATGCTCATGCCAAGATTTTGCTCATGCTGCTGGATACGCCCTTGATACTGTAATACTTCGTCAAGTACCCGCTCTAACGTGTCAGCAAAGGCAGGTTTGCCTGCGATACGGTTAGGGAGCCAGTCAAGGTTGGTTTCATTATGCGGAAAGGTTTTGCGAAACTCATCTTTTGGCATTTTACCGCGGCGAATCACCAGTTTCATGATGTGGCGTTCGTTTTTACGCACGTCTTCATACACTTCACGCATCATATCCATGATATTGTCAGAGACGCGGCTATTAAGCTTAAACAGCATAAAGCAGTTAGCAAGCTCATTCATCGCCGCTTTGACCACCTCACTATCACGGTCATGGGTGGCTAACAAATCTTTGACCTTGGTGAACAATTGCTCTAATTCTTCAAAGCGCAGACGTACTTCTTCAGGGTCAAGACCGCTAGCTTCTTCGGTATCGGCGTCTTCACTGACTTCGCCATCGGCCTCTTCGATTTCATCGGCGTTTTCGGCTTCATCGTCGAGTTCATCCTCGGCTTTGTCGTCTTTGACTTTGGGTTTGATAATCGGTAACGCGATTTCCACCTCTTCGTCATCGGCAAGGGGAATGACATCAGCGGCTTCAGGGTCAAGAAAACCTGTAATAATATCCGAGACTTTCTTTTCACCTTCAAAGGTTTGGTGGTATTCATCAATGAGCATGGCTACCGTACCTGGCCAAAAGGTCATGGCATGTTGTACATCTCGAATACCATCTTCGATACGCTTAGCAATCGCAATCTCGCCTTCACGGGTGAGTAGGTCAACCGTACCCATCTCACGCATATACATACGCACAGGGTCAGTGGTGCGACCTGGCTCAGATTCTACTGAGGCAAGTACCGCGGCGGCTTCATCGACAGCAATTTCGTCATCATCCGCATCATCGCTAAGCATAATGTCGTCTTCATCAGGCGCGGTCTCAAAAATCTTGATGCCAACGTCTGTGAGCATTTGAATAATATCATCAATCTGGTCACTTTCAGTTACCGATTCGGGGAGTTGGTCATTGATCTCAGCATAGGTGAGATAACCTTGCTCTTTACCTAATTGAATCAGCGTGGCTAATTGAGAAGTTGAATGTTCGCTCATGAGGGCTCGCTTTGATATTGGTTAAAAAAATAAATAATGTAATAGCACGACAAATAAGCTAATGACTGTATTTCTTCATTTTTATCAAGGGATACACCCTGCAAATGACAGTCGAGGACTAAATAAAGATTTAGTATGATTAAAAAGCGGTAGTCAACCTATTATTATAACGGATTATATGAGGTTCGCGGGGAGAAAATTAAAGGCAAAGCGGGTAAGTTTTCGCTTTATGCGGCATTTCGCGCAGTTTTTGGCGGGTTATCTTGGTAAATCAATCGATATCAAGCTCGATGGCCCCTCTGACTTGACAACAGCAGGGTAGGATTTCGTCATCGTCTAACATCACGAGCGGCGGGTGAATATAGTCGATACGGGTGTCATGGTGGCGACGGCGGTATTTGAGCTTACAAGTACCGCAATAACCTTCAAGGCATTGGTGATTGGCAGGGATTTTTGAGCGAAGCATGCCTTGTAGCAGCGTCTCGGCGTCATGCAGATAAAACTGCGTGTTGTTGGTAAAAATCCATGCCATAATCGATTATCTTGCCTAAATAAAATAAGCGTATGACGAATTACAATTCAAAATCATCAAACGCATCATCACTCAGCTCTGCGTCAATTTGACCGACTAAGTAAGAGGTGATTTCTGACTCTTGGGGCGCGACTTGCACGTTGTCTGAGGAGAGCCAAGCATTAATCCATGGAATTGGGTTGTTTTTAATTGCCGCAAAAATGGGTGGTAAGCCAATCGCATCCATACGCAGATTGGTAATGTATTCGACGTATTGCACCAAAATATTTTCATTCAAGCCAATCATTGAGCCATCTTTAAACAAGTATTTTGCCCATGCTTTTTCCTGTTCAGCCGCGTCTTTGAAAATTTCAATGGCTTGCTGTTGGCAATCTTGGGCGATTTCTACCATGTCAGGGTCATCTTTGCCCGATTGCATCAAATTAATCATATGCTGGGTGCCGTTTAGATGAAGCGCTTCGTCACGGGCAATCATTTTGATGATTTTGGCATTACCTTCCATCAGTTTGCGCTCAGCAAAGGCAAATGAACAGGCAAACGACACATAAAAACGAATCGCTTCTAGCACATTGATAGCCACCAAACATAGATACAATTTGGTTTTAAGTAGGCGTAAATTGACCTCAACGGCTTTACCATCAATCACATGACGACCTTCCCCGTATAGGTTATATAGCTGAGATAGTTGATACAGCTCGTCATAGAACTTGGCAATCCCTGTCGCGCGCTCTAGGATAAAAGGATTGTCAACGATATCGTCGAATACTTTGCTTGGGTCATTGACCACGTTACGGATAATATGGGTATAGCTGCGAGAATGGATGGTCTCAGAAAATGACCATGTTTCAATCCAGGTTTCTAACTCGGGAATTGACACCAGCGGCAGTAGCACGGCATTGGGGCTACGACCTTGAATCGAATCAAGCAAGGTTTGGTACTTTAGGTTGCTTAAGAAGATATGTTGTTCATGCACTGACAAGTTGCTAAAATCCAAACGGTCTTTGGAGACGTCAATTTCTTCTGGACGCCAAAAAAACGACAATTGCTTTTCAATCAACTGCTCAAAAACAGGGAATTTTTGTTGGTCGTAACGTGCCACATTGACAGGCTGACCAAAAAACATCGGCTCAAGCAATGGGTCATTTTTGGTTTGGCAAAAGATGGAATATGACATAGCGGTGAATCTTCTTCAATCAAAGTTCAAGACAAGTGGCGTAGCAGTATCAGCTAACAAATGCTATCAGCTAACAAGTGCATTAACTGGCTAGTATGCTTGGCTATTATAGATAACAACATATAGAAATTGCAATCCACCCAAGGATTTGATTTTTAAGGATAAAATTCATAAGATATTGAAATATATAACTATTTTTATATCAAAAAATTAGTAATTAAATTCATTGACATTTGAAAATCTATATATTGTGTTTTTATTTTTACACACACGCAATAAAAAAGACGACTGTCAAAGCCGTCTTTTTTATCAAATAGGACGATTAGCCAAGATAGGCGTTGTACATCCATACCAATTTTTCTTGTTCTTGCACATACGCAGTCAATTGGTCGGCAGTGCCTTGATCGTCATCTTCATCCGCTAGGTCAATGATTTCGCGTTCTTTAGCAATAGTCATGGTCAGACCTGTTAAAATACCTTTCACACATGCCACACCGTCAGAGACGTTTTTGTCTTCTTTGATGCTTGAGATTTTTAAGAAATCGCTATAAGCATGTAGTGGTGTACCTTGTAAGGTCAAAATGCGTTCAGCAATTTCATCAATCTGAATTTGCAGCGCAGTATATAACTCTTCAAACTTCACATGGAGGGTAAAGAAATCTGAGCCACGCACGTTCCAGTGATAGCCACGAACATTGGTATAGAACACATGATAGTTGGCTAATAAGGTATTTAATTGCTCAACAATGGCGCTCATGTCTGCAGCGGCTAAGCTGATATCGCGTGTTTTACTTGAGGCAGATTTGGAAGCGGTAGATTTGGGGGTAGTCACTTTTTCACCTGATTTATCGTTATTGTCTAATTGTTCTGAGTCTTGTTTGGTTGCTGATTGCTTTGTAGTGGCTTGTTTTGCCATGTTATTATCTCCTAAAATGATGATTTTTATTTGTTTAGGACTTAATTGTAAGCCTAAACAATCTGTTATTAAAATTAATCGTTTTTATCAGTACGTTTAATTTTATCAATTAAAATGTACGGTATTACCCTAAAAATAATATCAAACATTTCGCACAGCTGTGTGCAAATTTGGTAAATAGTTTTGCTTGCCGCCATAAAAAAACTGCAGTTTTTTGGCTGCAGTTTTTGTGGTCATCGATAATTAGTTGCTGTGTTAGTCTTAATCGTTGTCTTAATTGTTTTCTGGGAAATATTTATCAGTCGGTTTGTCGGTTAAATCAAAACCTTGTTTTCCGATGTTTTGCTGTAAATGATGACGTAAGGTATCAATCGGGAATTTTTGATTAGCAAGGCGTTTGGGGACGATTTGGCTGCCTTGTTGGCTTTCCCCCGTTTTTGGATTTTTGACATCAAACATCATAAAGATATAGTCAGGCGTTTCTTGCCAATTGGTGACACTATCCCATTTGATGACCGCTTGCTGCATACCGCTGCTACGCACCAAAGGCTGATTGTAGCCTCGTGGCATAGCGGGCATGTTGGGTGCAGGCATGGACATCACTACCCCGTGCTGCTGTACACCAAGCTTGATTTGTTGCATCTCTGGCGGCATGCTTTGGCTTGCCATTTGTTTTTCAAATTCTCGTTTGACATACCATTTAAGACCGTAGGTACGCGCCAGCAAATAAATTACCACACCCACGAGCATCAACCAAAAAATAATGGTGGAATAACCGTGCACAAAAATCAGACCCAAAATCGCTAGCACCACGATGACTGCCAAAATTGCCCAAGTTTTTGGGGTGATTTTGGTCAAAGTTTGGTTGTTGGCATCAAATAGCTGCAGCTGTGCTTGACGAAACTCGTCCTCGGTCAGATTCAAATCCACAGGTTGTAGGGTGTAAGGGTACAGAGCCATAAACAATTCACTCACTATCAAACGATAGTTACAAAACGATAAAAGAAGGCTTATCTTACCCAACCTTGACCCAAAAATAAACCTAACAACGCACTTTTTGATAAATTTTTGTTTTACCCCCAATGCAGCGAGGGGCGAACGCCGATAAGCGCATACCGATAAATTGTCAATTTGCCGTGTATTTCTAGTCGCTACCGTGAAAAATCGCTGCAATCTTGGTATCATACACGCTGATATCAACAGCCATTTTGCTGCTTTAACTCAAGTTTGAATAATTTAAGGAACTTATCGCCATGATCGACCCAAAATTACTGCGTACAGAACTAGACACGGTCGCCGAAAAACTTGCCAAACGCGGCTATGAGCTTGATAAAGCATTTTGGCAGCAAGTCGAAGAACAGCGCAAATCCATTCAAGTCAAAACCGAAGAATTACAAGCCAAAAAAAATGCGGGCGCCAAACAAGTCGGCTTGATGAAACGCAATGGCGAAAATACGGACACTTTGATGGCAGAAATGGCAACCATCAGTAGCGATATGAAACAAGCAGAAGACGCGCTCAAAGCCTTGCAAGAGAAAATTCTAGCGGCAGCTTTAACCATCCCAAATTTACCGGATGACAGCGTGCCGGCAGGTAAAGATGAAAACGACAATGTCGAAATGCGTCGATGGGGTGAGCCACGCCAATTTGATTTTGAGGTCAAAGACCATAGCGACTTAGGCGAAGACTTGGGGCTACTTGATTTTGAAATGGCGGCCAAACTGACTGGCTCACGGTTTAGCGTGCTAAAAGGTCAACTTGCCAAACTCAACCGCGCCTTGATTGCGTTTATGCTCACTACCCATACCGACAAATACGGCTATACGGAAATGTATGTGCCCTATATGGTCAATGCCGACAGCCTACTTGGTACAGGGCAGCTACCAAAGTTTGAAGAAGATTTGTTCAAATTGCGCGGTGAAAAAGAGTATTACCTAATCCCCACGTCAGAGGTACCGCTTACCAACAGCGTGCGTGACAAAATCCTAGACCCAGAAGCGTTGCCCATCAAAGTGACTGCCCATACCCCCTGTTTTCGTAGTGAAGCGGGCAGTGCCGGGCGTGATACCCGCGGTTTGATTCGTCAGCACCAGTTTGAAAAAGTGGAAATGGTGCAAATCGTCCATCCTGAGACTTCAATGCAAGCCTTAGAGGACATGACAGGACAAGCGGAATATATCTTGCAGCAGCTTGGCTTGCCGTATCGTGTGATTGTGCTGTGTGGTGGTGATATGGGCTTTGGGGCGGTGAAAACCTATGATATCGAGGTGTGGCTACCGTCTCAGACTACTTACCGTGAAATCTCTAGCTGCTCAAACTGTGGTGACTTCCAAGCGCGCCGTATGCAAGCGCGTGTCAAAGACGGCAAAAAAACTGAGCTAGTGCATACCTTAAATGGCTCAGGTCTTGCGGTGGGTCGCACCTTGCTTGCCATCATGGAAAATTACCAAAATGCCGATGGTACTATCACGGTGCCTGACGTGTTACGTCCGTATATGGGCGTTGATGTGATTGGTTAGTTTGCCAACAATGAAAATAGCCGGTTTGTAGAAACTGGCTATTTTTTTGCTTTCAAAATTGCTGAGAACAGCCAAACGCTTGACCAGTTTTAGCCAAGCGATTTTGAAAAATGCTTTATATAGAAAAGGCGAATGCGGGGAAGGATTTTTTGAAGTTAAAATCAATGGAATATAAAAATTTATTAGTTTCGATGACTATGTAAAATTAGGTCATTTTGGTATAGAAAAAGGTAAGGGCTTTTTTCTTACAGCTCTCCTATAATTCAGAAAAATTCAACTAAATTCTATGCTAATAACTAGTTTCTTAAATTCATTAAAGTCTTTAAAGCCAATACTTGAAAGTAAGTTATTTATCAGTTTTAAGCGGTCTTTATCAATAAAAGTATCATCACTCAATTTTTTTGTGACTAATTGTAAGTACTTTAATGGTAATGCTAACATTGAATGATCTTCGTTAAAACAATAGATAAATTCTTCATCTAGAAGATATTTTTTAATCAAGGAAGTTAATTTGGCTTTATCCAATAAATCTGAATTAAAATATTTATTATTTGGCTCATCGAAAGCTCTCTGCCTATAATTTACGGTTTCTCTATGCCATCTTATCCAATCTAATGAATCTTCATCATTAATCTTATTTGATAAAAGTATTGAACTAGGAAAGGTTTTTCGAAAATAGTTTAAAGTTGATTTGTGATCTTCTCTCATTTTTTCATTTTTGAAGGTCATCTCGTCTATTCTTTCAAATACTTCTCCTTCTGACAGTAATATTACATATATACCTCCATTTTTAGCAAACCCATAAAGATTTTCTCCAAAATAGCATCTTATGAAATAAAATATTGAATAATATAACTTAACGATACTCCATGAATAAGATCCCATTGCAATATTATTGATTCCCTCTAACAAAGTTAAAAGACCTTTAAAATAATAATCTTGAGTATCACTTTGGAGTGCACTTTTCAATAAATCAACATTATTTTGAGTTATCTTAAATTGCTTGAATTTAGCTTTATAACTATCCCATTTATCCAATTCTGTGCAACCAATCTCATTTTCAATTGAGCATTGAAATTTAAATCTATCAAAATTGGTATGCATTTTGTGAAACTCGTTTTAAATAATATTGACCTAAGTAATCTTTGATTTTTCTTTTACTTGATTTTCCATCCATGCCTTTAACATCTTCGCTCATC
Source organism: Moraxella sp. CTOTU47616 (assembly GCF_032017465.1). Lineage (NCBI taxonomy): Bacteria > Pseudomonadati > Pseudomonadota > Gammaproteobacteria > Moraxellales > Moraxellaceae > Moraxella > Moraxella sp. CTOTU47616. The sequence goes on along the minus strand of NZ_DALZPU010000002.1, from coordinate 187,365 downwards.
AACAAATCATTTTCATCAAGATTCAAAATCTCAGTCATAGTTTCAACTTTGAAAGATTTCTCTTCTGCACATAATCGAATTAAGGTTTCTAAAAGATAATCCATTCCTCCGTTGAAACCGGATGCTTTTAGGAAAGGGTTCTTAGATGTATCCCAAATTCTGTGTGATGATGAATTATAAGAGTTCTTTATACTCGAAAAAAAATTTTCCACGACCTTTATTTGATCATCCAAATTTCTTATATTGTATTGGGCAAAGACACCATCTTTTTGAAGAGAAGATTTAATAGATGTAACAAATGTTGATAAATCTATACTTCCCTTTTTTGGTGAGCCTGGGAATTTTATCTTTTGATAGAGAGGAGAATTAGGATTCTCATTGAGTGCTTTAGCAATATCAGTTGCTCTTATTATAGAATGTTCTTCATCATTTATGACTTCACCAAACAAGTCATAAATCAAGCTCTTTGGTACAGGTTTTTGCTCAGTATTAATATTCAAGAATATTTTAGCTGCTTGACTTGTATTCAAATTCTCACAAATTGTAACTAAAATTGATTGCTCACCGATGGATTCATTTTTCTCGAATGCATGCTTTAATCCCTCTAAACGATGTTGACCATCGATTACCTGGGCAGAGTTAGGTGCAATTGTTAGAAATAGTTTTTCTGAACTGACTTTAATAGGAAAATCCTTACTATTCCAATTCAATATAAAAGAATTAAAGAAAGTATTTCCTTCTAATATGTATTCCTTAATTAAATTGATTCTTCTTGGATTTAGAACTCTTTGAACAGCTCCTTCTTCACCATCAATTCCTCTTACAGCAACATAATAAATCCTAAGAATATCTTTAACTTTCATATTAATAGTATATGTAGGTATATCGCTAAAATTAACTTTTAAAAAAGGGTATTCGTTAACTTCAAAGTTCACATTAAACTCCAAAAAATTTGAAAATATTATAAGAATTAACTTAATATAGAATAAAGCCGAGCAAATATATTACTCGGCTTTTCACGTTTGAACAATATTTTTAGTTAAAACCTAAGCCACTTCACCTTTTAAGAAGTCTTGCGCGAATTTTTGCAGTACGCCACCCGCCTTATAGGTATCCACTTCCGCTTGGGTATCAAGACGGCACGTCACAGGCACTTCAAGCGGCTGCGAGCCTTCTTTATTAATCACCAACGTCAAATCACAACGTGGCGAAATGTCACCAATCACATCATAGGTCTCAGTCCCATCTAGCCCTAGCGTAATACGTGTCGTCCCAGCTTTAAATTCAAGCGGCAGCACGCCCATACCGATAAGATTGGTACGGTGAATCCGCTCAAAGCCTTCCGCCACAATCGCTTCCACCCCAGCCAGACGCACACCTTTGGCAGCCCAGTCACGGCTAGAGCCTTGACCATAGTCCGCCCCTGCGATGATGATGAGTGGTTGCTTACGGTTCATGTAGGTCTCAATCGCTTCCCACATCCGCATCACTTGACCTTCAGGCTCAACGCGAGCCAGTGAGCCTTGTTTGGTACTGCCATCATCATTTTTCACCATTTCATTAAACAGTTTTGGATTGGCAAAGGTCGCACGTTGGGCAGTTAGATGGTCGCCGCGGTGGGTGGCATAGCTGTTAAAATCTTCTTCGGGTAAGCCCATTTTTGCCAAATATTCGCCTGCCGCCGAGCTTGCCAAAATCGCATTGGATGGTGACAAGTGGTCGGTGGTGATATTGTCAGGTAAAATCGCCAATGGACGCATACCTTTGAGGGTGCGTTCGCCCGCTAGCGCGCCTTCCCAGTATGGTGGACGACGGATATAGGTCGACATTGGGCGCCAGTCATATAGTGGGCTTGCCGCTTTTTCGCTGCGATCCAAGTTAAACATTGGGATGTAGATTTGACGGAATTGCTCAGGTTTGACGTGTTTTGCCACAATCGCGTCAATCTCTTCATCCGATGGCCAAATGTCAATCAGGCGAATCTCTTTCCCATTGACCACGCCAAGCACGTCTTTTTCGATGTCAAAACGAATCGTCCCTGCAATCGCATACGCGACGACTAACGGCGGGCTTGCCAAGAAGGCTTGTTTGGCATACGGGTGGATACGTCCATCAAAGTTGCGGTTGCCTGATAGCACCGCCGTGGCATACAGGTCACGGTCAATGATTTCTTGCTGAATCGCAGGATCTAACGCACCCGACATACCGTTACAAGTGGTACAGGCAAATGCCACGATACCAAAGCCGAGTTTTTCCAGTTCCGGCAATAGGTTAGCGTCTTGCAAGTACAATTCAGCCACTTTTGAGCCAGGGGCGAAGGATGATTTCACCCAAGGTTTACGGGTCAAGCCAAGTTCGTTGGCTTTTTTGGCAAGTAATGCCGCTGCCACCACGTTACGAGGGTTTGAGGTGTTGGTACACGAGGTAATAGCCGCGATAATCACCGCACCATCAGGCATTAAGCCATTCTCTGATTCAGGCACCGCTTCACCTTCGGCATGGGCAATGCCTTTGGCAGAGAGCTCAGAAGTCGATACGCGCGCGTGGGGATTTGAAGGACCTGCCATGTTACGGGTGACGAGTGACAAATCAAACTCAAGCACACGCTCATAGTCAGCATTGACGAGGTCAGATGACCAAAGCCCTGCGGTTTTGGCATAGTTTTCGACCAGTTCGACTTGTTTGTCTTCACGACCTGTAAGGCGTAGATAGTCGATGGTTTGCCCATCAATATAAAATAACCCTGCGGTTGCGCCATATTCTGGGGTCATGTTGGCGATGGTGGCACGGTCACCGATGGATAGGCTGTCTGCGCCTTCACCGAAGAATTCCACATAGGCACCGACCACGCGCTCTTTACGTAAGAACTCGGTCAGTGCTAGTACGATGTCAGTCGCCGTGATGCCTGCTTGGCGTTTGCCTTTGAGGTGTACGCCTACGATATCAGGCAGGCGCATCATCGATGGGTGACCGAGCATCACGGTTTCTGCTTCCAGTCCACCGACACCCACCGAAATCACCCCCAGCGCATCCACGTGTGGGGTATGGCTATCTGTGCCCACGCAAGTATCTGGGAACGCGACGCCATTTTGTACTTGAATCACAGGTGACATTTTTTCCAAGTTGATTTGGTGCATGATGCCGTTACCGGCTGGAATCACGTCCACGTTTTCAAACGCAGTTTTGGTCCAGTTGATAAAGTGGAAACGGTCAGCGTTACGACGGTCTTCAATCGCACGGTTTTTTTCGAATGCGTCTGGGTCATAACCACCGCACTCTACGGCTAATGAGTGGTCAACGATAAGCTGAGTTTGAACCACTGGGTTGACTTTTGATGGGTCGCCACCTTGTTCGGCAATCGCATCACGTAGACCGGCTAAGTCTACCAGAGCAGTTTGACCCAAGATGTCATGACAGACGACACGAGCAGGGTACCAAGGAAAGTCTAAGGTACGCTCACGGTTGATGAGCTGTTTGAGCGCAGCGGTCAGTTCATTTGGGTCGCTGACTTTACGCACCAGTTGCTCGGCTAAAATACGCGAGGTGTAGGGGAGTTTGTCATACGCGTCTGGGGTGATGTCATTCACCGCTTGGCGGGTATCAAAGTATTCCAAATCAGAATTGGGTAAGGGCTTGCGGTATTGGCTTGTCATTTGGCTTAACCTTAAAATTAATAATCCATTAGAAAAAAAGCCCTTCAAATCAATGGGTGAGCTGACCTGAAAGGCTTTTTATACGATTAAAACGCTAATTATTGGCGCTCATCCAGCGGTACAAATTTTTGATCGTCTGGACCAGTGTAGTTGGCTGATGGACGGATGATTTTGCCGTCAGCACGTTGTTCCATGACGTGTGCTGCCCAACCTGTGGTACGAGCGATTACGAATAATGGGGTAAACATCGCAGTTGGTACGCCCATTTTGTTGTAGCTTACCGCTGAGAACCAGTCCAAGTTCGGGAACATTTTTTTGTTGTCCCACATCACGCTTTCTAGACGCTCTGCTACATTGAACAACGTCATGTCGCCAGTCTCTTTGGATAAGTTACGAGCCACTTCTTTGATGACCACGTTGCGTGGGTCGCTCACGGTGTAGACAGGGTGACCAAAGCCAATGATGACTTCTTTTTTCTCAAGACGTTCAAGGATGTCTTTTTCTGCGTCGTCGGCATTGCGGTAGCGTTTTTGGATGTCATACGCCACTTCATTGGCGCCGCCATGTTTTGGACCTTTTAACGCACCGATTGCGCCGCTAATGGCGGAGTACATATCCGAGCCAGTGCCCGTAATCACACGGCTGGTAAAGGTTGACGCATTAAACTCATGCTCAGCGTACAGAATAAGCGAGATGTGCATGGCTTTGATATGCGATTCACTGGGGGCTTCACCCTGTAGTAGCTCAAGGAAGTGACCGCCAATGCTGTCTTGGTCGCTCTCAAGGCTGATGACTTTGCCATTGTGGCTGTAGTGATACCAGTACAACAGCATAGAACCCAATGAGGCGATAAGCTTGTCGGCGATATCACGGGCTTCTGAGGTAGGTTGGCTTTCACGCTCAGGCAAGGTGCAGCCCAGTGCCGATACGCCAGTACGCATCACATCCATCGGGTGAGCGTGGGCAGGCAAGGCTTCTAACACCGCCAGTACATTGACCGGCAAGTTACGCAGGGTTTTAAGTTTTTTCTTGTACGCCGCTAGCTCATGACGGTTTGGCAAATGACCGTGAATCAGTAGGTGCGCCACTTCTTCAAACTCGCTGTCTTTTGCCAAATCCAAAATATCATAACCACGATAGCTTAAGTCATTGCCTGTACGACCTACGGTACATAGGGCAGTGTTACCGGCGGGTACGCCTGATAGGGCAACGCTCTTTTTGGGTTTTGGCTTGTTGTCAGTCGCGTCTGTCACTGGGGTGTCTTTTGACATGGTAAAACTCCTTTTTAGCTTTATTAAATGTTTAGCCTTAAGCATTCAGCCTTAAGTGTTGAGCATAGTTCGCCAATTATTTTTTTGATTTAAATAATGCGTCTAATTTTTGCTCATATGAGTGGTAATTTAAGAAATCATACAGTTCCATGCGGGTTTGCATGGTGTCGACCACGGAGGTTTGTACGCCTTCATCTTTTAAGGCTTGGTAGACATTGAGGGCGGCTTTGTTCATCGCACGGAACGCGGATAATGGGTAAAGTACCATGTCAACGCCCACGTCAAATAGCTCTTTGGTGCTGTAAAGGTCGGTTTGCCCAAATTCAGTCATATTGGCAAGCACGGGAATGTCTAACACGTCGGTAAATTTGCGGTACATGGCGATATCGGTCAATGCTTCAGCAAAAATCATGTCCGCGCCTGCTTCTTGAAACGCCACCGCACGTTCAACCGCCGCATCCAAACCTTCCACTGACAGCGCATCGGTTCGTGCCATCACCACAAAATCTGGGTCAACTTTGGCATCCAGCGCAGCTTTTAGGCGGTCAACCATCTCGCTGGTTGAGACGATTTCTTTGTTAGGGCGATGACCACAGCGTTTTTGCGCCACTTGGTCTTCGATATGGACCGCGGCAACGCCTGCTTTTTCCATCTGTTTGATGGTTTGGGCGATGTTAAATGCGCCGCCCCAGCCCGTGTCGATGTCAACCAATAATGGCGTGTCAACCGCATTGGTGATACGGGTGGCATCGGTTAATACATCGTTAAGGCTCGTCATACCGAGGTCAGGCAAACCAAATGAGGCGTTAGCAACACCGCCACCTGAGAGATAAATTGCTTTATGACCGACTTGGCTTGCCATCATGGCAGTATAGGCATTGATAGTGCCAACGATTTGAAGGGGACGACCTTCGGCTTTTTCAGACTCGATGGCGTCACGGAATTTGCGACCTGCAGAGATAGGTGCCATGTTGCTTCCTTTTTACATGATTGAAGGGGAAATAGCAAAGTTAGGGTTAATCAGCCCTGCTTTAGGTGTAGGGCAGGTTATTTGCTGCTTTGCCTTAGTATATCCATAAGTATACGCACAAAAAAACTAGCTGTCAGTACGCCATTTTTAAAAACTAAATTAATTAAAAATAACAGTATGCGAAAAATAAATAGTAAACTTCTATTTTTACATAATTGGTCGCTCTAACTTTTAAAAGGTGAATATTTTGCGCAAAGTATGAAGCGTTTATTTACATTTATTTACAATAAATAGGCGCCCGTTGCTACATTCTTCTAAAATAAGTTTAGCAAACTAGGCATGATATACAGGTTAAAATTTGAGGAATTACTTATGGCACAATCAACGTTACCGAGTCATATTAAGCAACTGGTCGATAAAAAAAACTACGTCATCGCCATCAAAACCTACGCACAAGAGCAGGCGATTAGCTTAGATGAGGCAAAACAACAAATTGATGCGTATGAAAACCAAGCCTTAGCGGCAAACAGTCAAACGCCGTCTACTGCCCATCCTGCACCATCGGTAGAGACTAAAGAGCAAGGTTTTGACACTTTGACACAAGGATTAGATAATCATCTCAAACAAGAAAATATCACCCTACCGTTATTGCCAAGATGGGTTAAACGCATGAGTGTGATTATATTGGTCATCCTGATAATAGGTTGGTTGTTTTATCGATTGTTTAAATAATTAATTGTTCAAATAATTGCGGGTTTAGATGATAAGCGCTGCAATAAAAAAAGCGTATGACGATTCAATACGCTTTCTTAATGAAATGCTCGTGTTATTGGACTGCAATTAATTGCCGATTTGCATATATTTTTGGAAGTTTTCGGCATAGTCATCGATATTATCCGACAGCATACGCTCAAAATTCTTGGTAAAGTGTTCAATGATGTCTTGTTTTTCTTTGGCGTAATCAGCGCCTTTAACAAAGCCAGTGGCGGCTGTCCATGCGCTAAAACGCGCGACTGCATACAGCATGGAGGCATTGATTTTACCTGCGTGTATATCATCGGTGCGAAGGGTATTGGCAAGCTTGATAAACTCATCAGCGCGCTCATAAAACGCGTTCATTTCTTCGGTGATTTGGTTGGTGTTTTCGCTCATAATTTTTCTCTACAATTTTCTACCATCAATTAAACGTTAAAAAGGTGCGTAAAACGCACCCTAAAAATCTTGTATTTCGTCAATAAAATTATAAACCTGCGTCTGCTCTAAGTAGTGCTGCGCGGTCAGTACGCTCCCAAGTAAAAGCGGTTTCAGTGCCTTGGCGACCAAAGTGGCCATAGCTCGCCGTTTGCTCATACATGGGTTGGAGTAGGTTAAGCATACGCGTGATACCATAGGGACGTAAATCAAAATGCTGGCGAATAAAGTCGACAATCTTGTCATCGCTGATTTTGCCCGTGCCAAACGTGTTGACAGAAATAGAGGTTGGCTCCGCTACCCCAATGGCATAACTTACTTGAATTTCACAGCGCTCCGCCAGTCCTGCCGCTACGATATTTTTGGCAACATACCGCCCTGCATAGGCTGCACTGCGGTCAACTTTTGACGGATCTTTACCTGAGAACGCACCGCCGCCGTGACGCGCCATGCCGCCATACGTGTCGACGATAATTTTACGACCCGTCAAACCTGCATCCCCCACAGGACCACCAATCACAAATAACCCGGTTGGGTTGATATGATACTTCGTGTCCTTGTGCAGCATGGCAGCTGGGATGACAGGCTTGATGATTTCTTCCATCACCGCTTCATGCAAGTCTTTTTGCGAGATACTTGGATCGTGTTGGGTTGATAGTACCAGCGCATCAATAAACGCAGGTTTATCGCCATCATAGCGTACCGTGACTTGCGCTTTGGCATCGGGACGCAGCCAAGCTAATGTGCCGTCTTTACGCAATTGAGCTTGCTTTTCCATCAAACGATGGGAAAACTGAATAGGGGCAGGCATCAACACATCCGTCTCATGGGTGGCATAACCAAACATCAAACCTTGATCACCGGCACCTTGCTCTTCAGGGCGCGAGCGGTCAACGCCTTGGGCGATTTCTGGGGATTGTTTGCCAAGCATATTGATAACCGCACAGGTGGCACCATCAAAGCCCAATTCTGAGCTGTTGTAGCCGACGCGCAGGACGGTATCACGCACGATTTTTTCAAAATCAACATTGGCGGTGGTAGAGATTTCACCCGCCAGCACCACGCCGCCTGTTTTGGTCAAAGTTTCGCATGCCACACGCGCATGGATGTCTTGTTCAAGGATGGCGTCAAGGATAGCATCAGAGATTTGGTCAGCGAGTTTGTCTGGGTGACCTTCACTCACAGATTCAGAGGTAAATAGTTGATATTCACGCATTTAATTTTCTCATTACATCAAGGGTGATAGAAAATTAATCGCTTTGCAAACCTATCTCTATTTTACATTTTTAAAACGAGAACAAAGCAAAAATAGAAAGTCACGGACTGCAATACAGCACGAGCAAGTTTGCAAAATGATTAACGAAAAAATGATTAATATGACTAATAGCAAAATGACTTATACAAGTCACTGTCGCTACAGTGGAAAAAGTCAGGGGATATTATAAGGGATTTTGCCAAATTAACCTAATGCTTTTAAATGCCTAACTGGAATAGGCTAATGGGGTAATTTTAACAAATTTGATGATGGCTGGTTTGTTAATGGGTGGTCTTTTTTGATATAACCCAATCACTGATACAATATTTCGCGTTATTTTGCTTTAACTTCTCACCCATCAACCCCATTATTTACCCATCTGTGACTACGATAAAGACAAAAAAATGCGATCACCTCAATCTTCCCGCTCCGAACGTGAACTTAGCCAACTTGCCCGCCAAATCCAAGATGACGCCCAAATTACCGGTGTCAATGCCAGTGGCACCCAAATCTCAAGTAAACCCTTTGAGATGGTGACCGAATTTGAACCCTCAGGCGACCAACCGCAAGCGATTGCCAAATTGGTTGACGGTGTTGAGCGCGGCATGCACGGTCAGCTGCTCTTAGGGGTGACAGGCTCAGGTAAAACCTACACCATGGCAAAAGTGATTTCCCAATGCCAGCGTCCTACCATCATCATGGCACACAACAAAACCCTTGCCGCCCAGCTATATGGCGAGTTTAAGGCGTTCTTTCCGCACAATGCTGTGGAGTATTTTGTCAGTTATTACGACTATTATCAGCCTGAAGCGTATGTACCTGCCAGCGATACCTTTATCGAAAAAGACAGCGCCATTAACGACCATATCGACCAAATGCGTCTGTCTGCCACGCGTGCGCTACTCGAACGTCGTGATGCCATTATCATTGCATCGGTGTCTTGTATTTATGGTCTCGGTGACCCAGAAAGCTACCTAAAAATGCTTCTTCACATCGTAGTGGGTGACAAAATCGACCGCACTGCCATGCTCAAACGCTTGGTGGAGCTGCAATATACGCGTAACGAGCTTGACTTTGGGCGAGGTACTTACCGTTTGCGTGGCGAAGTGCTGGATATTTACCCAGCTGAGTCTGAACAGCTTGCGGTGCGTATCAGTATGTTTGATGACGAAGTGGAAAAAATCACTTGGTTTGACCCGTTGACAGGCAAGAACGTGCGCAGTGTGCCACGCATTACCATCTATCCAAAATCACACTACGTCACCCCACGAGACAAGTTAGAAAGAGCCAGTGGCACTATTAAAGCCGAGCTTGAACAACGCCTTGAGTATTTTCGAGCGCATGACAAACTGATTGAAGCACAGCGTATCAAAGAACGCACCACTTATGATTTGGAAATGATTCAACAGCTTGGCTACTGTAACGGCATTGAGAACTATTCGCGCCATTTATCGGGACGTCCTGCGGGTGAAGCACCGCCGACGTTGTTTGACTATATTCCGCCCGACGCCTTGCTATTTATTGATGAAAGCCATGTAACCGTGCCACAAGTCGGCGCGATGTACAAAGGCGATAGAAGTCGTAAAGAAACTTTGGTCAATTATGGCTTTCGCCTGCCATCTGCGATGGATAACCGCCCGCTGATGTTTGAAGAATGGGAGCGTATTACCCCAAGTACAGTGTATGTGTCGGCGACCCCGGCGCAGTACGAGCTTGAGCACAGCGAGCAAATCGTAGAGCAAGTGGTGCGTCCGACAGGTCTGGTCGATCCGATACTAGAGATTCGCCCTGTCTTGACCCAAGTTGATGATGTGCTATCAGAAATCAACATTCGTAAAGCCAAAGATGAGCGAGTGCTGATTACCACGCTCACCAAACGCATGGCAGAAGATTTGACCGGTTATCTAAAAGAGTACAACATCAAAGTCGCTTATTTGCACTCGGATATTGACACGGTGGAGCGGATGAAAATCATCCACGAACTGCGGACAGGCGTGCATGATGTGCTGGTTGGTATCAACCTGTTGCGTGAGGGGTTGGATATGCCTGAGGTGAGCTTGGTGGCGATTTTTGATGCGGATAAAGAAGGCTTTTTACGCTCGGAGCGTTCGCTCATTCAGACCATCGGTCGTGCCGCGCGCCATGTCAATGGTAAGGCGATTTTATACGCTGACAGCATTACCCCAAGTATGCAAAAGGCGATGGAAGAAACCGAGCGTCGCCGTGCCAAACAGATGGCGTATAACGAAGAACATGGCATCACGCCGACATCCGCTCGCCGTCAGATTACCGATAAAATCGACACAGGCGAGGCAGAAGCCCCGAATGATAACCAAGCGATTGCGGTCACCCATGCGTTCCCCGATGTGGATATTTCGATTTTGCGTTCGCCTGATTTGCTGGCTAAAGAGATTGCACGGTTAGAAAAAGAGATGAAAGCCTTGTCGCGTGATTTGAAGTTTGAGGAGGCAGCGAAGGTAAGGGATAAAGTAGTGAGTTTAAGGGAATTTGTTTTACAGTAATTTCAGTTACATTTATAAACAGGTGAAAAAGGCTTGAAAAATGCAAATAATGACTCAAAGGTTTACTGAGCAATTAAGACTTCTACGTTATTCACACCTTGAAACCTGCATGATATGTAATCATCGATTTTGTGAAAATGAAACAACTCACTTTGGCTATGGCGAGAATGAACTTGCTTTAGAAGTTTGTAATGATTGTATTGATACTTTAGTTGAAACTGCAGTTAGACATGTATATAGCAAGTTGCCATATGAAAAACCTGAGTTAAATACTAAACTTTGGCGTTATATGGATTTTACAAAATACGTTAGTATGCTTTCATCTTCTTCGCTATTTTTTGCAAGGGCTGATACCTTTGATGACTTTTATGAAGGTGCAAAAGGAGTCGCTAAAAATAAAGATAAGTGGGATAGTTTTTATTTAGAATTTTTTAGACATGCTTTAACTAATCCACCAGAAGGAATAGATTTGAATCATGATGAAAGTTATATTGAGTCTCAATCAAAAAGATTATTAAAAGAACTTGAGGAAGGTGGTAAAAATATACGTAAAAGAGTATTTATTAACTGTTGGCATGCAAATGATTATGAATCTGAGGCAATGTGGAGACTGTATGCACAATTATTTAATAATGCTGTAGCTATTCAAACCACTTATGAAAGTCTTTACGAAAATATTGGAAAAAAATATCTAATTGAAATTGGAAAAGTAAAATATATTGATTATTCAAAAAGTTTTGCAGGAGTTAATGATTCATTTTGGAAAAAAAGAAAGTCATTTGCTCATGAACAAGAGGTTAGGGCAATTATTCACGATTTCGAAACGCAAGATTTAGGTAAGTTAGTTTCTTGCGACCTTAATAATTTAATAGATAATGTCTATGTTTCTCCTACTGCCCCAAAATGGTTTCATAAACTGGTAGAAGAAATTAATTTAAAATATGGTATAACTGTGCCTGTCAAACAATCCCAACTTAATGAAGAACCATTTTTTTGATATTTTTTCATTTATTCAGAAATTAGATTTTAAAGAGAGCAAAAATGACCAACGTCACACAAAGCAACCAAACCGAAAATCCCCAGCTATTAAACACCGAAATGCCCGATGTACCCACCAATATACCCACACCAGACCCCAGTTTAAATAGTCACCAATTAAATAGTAACCAATTAAATACTAACCAGCCGCAAAAAATCTACCTAAAAGACTACACGCCGCCTGTCTTTAGCGTCAATCACATTGACTTAAAAATTGAGTTGTTTGATGGCGCTGATAAAAAGCATGCAACCGTGACCGCCAATCTTGACATGACAAGAAACACGGCAGGCGATTTGGTGCTCTTTGGACGAGAATTACAAATTGAATCAATTAGCTTAAACGGCAAAACCTTAAGCAAAAGCGACTACCAACTAGACCAAGAAAGCCTAACGATTGTTAACGCGCCAGACACTTGTCAGATTACCACCGTCGTCACCATCGTGCCGCAAACCAATACCAGTCTTGAAGGTTTATACCAAGCAGGGGAAGGGGCGGACAAAATGTTCTGTACCCAGTGTGAGCCAGAAGGGTTTCGTAAAATTACCTTTTATCCAGACCGTCCCGATGTGCTTGCCACCTTCACCACACGCATTGAAGCCGATAAAGCTTACCCAACGCTGCTTGCCAATGGTAATTTAATCGACCAAGGCGAGCTTGCGGGCGACCGTCATTTTGCGGTGTGGCAAGACCCCACCAAAAAACCGAGTTATCTATTCGCTTGCGTGATTGCAGATTTGGACGTATTGACCGATCAGTATGTCACCAGTGAAGGGCGTGAGGTGCTGCTTGAGTTATACGCCAAGCATGAAAACATCGAGCAGTGCCATGTCGGCATGCAAGCGTTAAAAGACTCAATGAAATGGGATGAAGACAATTACGGACGGGCGTATGATCTTGACCGCTATATGATTGTGGCGGTTAGCCAGTTTAATATGGGCGCGATGGAAAACAAAGGATTAAATATCTTTAACACCGCTTGCGTCCTATCTAGCCCAGAGACCACCACCGATCGCCGCAACTTTAATGTCAAAGCGGTAATTGCCCATGAATACTTCCATAACTGGACGGGCAACCGTATCACCTGCCGTGACTGGTTTCAGCTGTGCCTAAAAGAAGGCTTTACCGTATTTCGTGACCAGTCTTTTTCCGAAAGTCTGCATTCCCCTGCGGTACAGCGGATTGATGATGTGGCAACATTGCGAGCGGCGCAGTTTCCTGAAGATGCCAGCCCATTGGCGCATCCACCACGCCCTGACCATTTTGTCGAGATTAATAATTTCTACACCGCCACAGTGTACGAGAAAGGCGCAGAAATCGTGCGCATGATTGCCAATACGCTTGGCAAAGAAAAATTCCGTCAAGGCACGGATGAATATTTCCGCCGTTACGATGGGCAAGCGGTGACGGTTGAAGACTTGTTATCTGCACTGAGCGTTGCAGATCCAAGTATTGAAAAATTTATTGATTGGTATACCCAGCCAGGTACGCCGACGTTATCAGGGCATTTTGAAAAAACAGCTGACAAGCTTATCTTGACGCTAAGCCAACACACGCGCCCAGTGGCAGGCTATCCTGCACCAAAACCTTTGCCGATTCCTATCAAAATGGCGATTTTTAACCGTGCCACTGGACAACTGGTAAAAGAAGATTTGGTGTTACTGCGCGATGACAGTCAAACGTTTAACTTTGACGGTTTGTTTACCACAGCGGATTTTGACCCTGTGGTGTCATTGCTTCGTGATTTTTCCGCGCCTGTTCAGCTCAATTTTGAGTATAGCAATGATGATTTAGCGTTTTTGATGCAATATGAGACCAATGGTTTTAACCGTTGGCAAGCGGCACAGTTGTTGGTCAATCGTATTTTATTGCAAAATGCCGATACCGATGCCTATATCACGGCATTAAAAGCCAGTCTGCCAGCGCTATCAGAAACCGATCCCATGCTAGCGGCGCGGTTACTAGATATGCCAAGCGAGCGAGAGCTGGGTAGTGCGATTCAAACCGACTATGACCCTAGCCAAGTTCGTGCCCGTCATCAAGCGGTCAAAAAAGCCGTGGCGGTAGCGCTTAAAGACATTTGGCAAAGTGCGTATGCCAAACTGCCGATTAGCGCGTATGAAGATACAGCCGAAGCAATGGGCGTGCGGGCATGGCGAAATGTAGTACTGGATATGGCGTTATTGGCGGGCGTGAGTGATGCCCAACACTGGGCGATTACCCAATACCAACAAGCGTCTTGTATGACCGAGCGTTTAGGCGCGTTAAATGCGGCGGTGGAGCATGGTTTGCCCCAAAAAGCCGAATGGCTTGCCGATTTTTACCAACGCTTTCATCATGATGCATTGGTGATGGATTTATGGTTTGGTGTCCAAGCCAATGATAGCCAGGCGAGCGTTGCCGATATTTTTGCGTTAACCTCACACCAAGACTTTGATATCAATACCCCAAACCGGGTGCGTGCGGTGCTCGGCGGATTGCTTGCGCAGCCTACCAAAATTTGGACACAGCAGGGCGTTGAGCAGTATTTGAGCATGATGCAAGATTTGGATAAACGTAACCCACTGTTGGCGTCACGTTTGATTCAAGGTTTATCAAATTGGAATGCCTTAGTAGCAGACAAAAAGTCAATGGTTAACCAGGCTTTGATATTAAGCCAAGCTAATATGTCATCCAAAAATGTGAAGGAAACCTTGCAAAGTATGCTCAATAATCTTTAAAATGCAAGCTTAAACGCTGACAAGTCGTGTCAATAAAATCAAGGGGTAACGCAAAATGTCACAATCTGACCGACAACAGATTATATTTTGCTTTATCCTAGCGATTACCGCGCTTGCCGTGGCAATGGGAATCGGGCGATTTGCCTTTACACCGATTTTGCCTTTGATGATACAAGAAGGCACGGTGCATCTTGCGCAAACGGCGTGGTTATCAAGTAGCAACTATATTGGCTATTTGGTCGGGGCGCTGTCACTGCTTAAAAGTAAGCGACATCCGCTTTTTGTCATATTAGGTCTCAGCTTGGTGACACTCACCACTTGGCTGGCTTCGCTAAGCAGCTTTGCTTGGTTACTGGTGCTACGTTTTTTGGCGGGTGTGGCAAGCGCTTGGGTGCTGGTATCTATCAGTGCGTTTGCAATCAATTGGTTAAAATCAAGACAGGTAGTCACTAGCGGCTTGATTTACACGGGTGTCGGTATCGGTATCACCCTCACAGGATTGATTTGTAGCTATTTTATTTTTCAATCAGCGACGGCGACTATCGCGGCCCAGTCATCATTGAGTCCATTATCGAGTCGATTATGGCAGTATCTAGGCATGATTGCGCTGCTCGCCACCCTGCTTGTCACCTTTCTACTGGCGAAAATCAATTCGCAGTTTGCCTCAACAGCCGCTGCCAAAACCTCTCATACCAAAGCTACTCATACCAATCCTACCGCCTCTAGCATACCCCCAGCTGCCAAGCTAAAATTAGCGAATGTATTAACCGCCTATGGTTTGTTTGGGTTTGGCTATATTTTACCTGCGACTTTTTTGCCACAAATCGCCAAGCAATGGTTATCGGGTCAAAGTTATTTGCTGATTTGGCCGTTTTTTGGGCTGGCGGCGGCTTTGTCGGTAGTATTGTCGCAGGGGTTACAACACCGTTATAACAATTTTTCTTTGCTCGGCGTTTGGCGAGTGTCGCAAATTATCATGGCGGTTGGTACGTTATTGCCTGCGGTTTGGCAGTCGTTGGCAGGTTTGATGTTGTCAGCGCTGATGGTGGGCGGCACTTTTATGGTGGTGACGATGGCAGGGCTACAAGTGGCAGCAAGCCAAGTCACGCACTATCCTAAATACAATTTAAGTGCGCTGATGACCGCAAGTTTTGCCTTTGGGCAGCTTATCGGACCGCTAACTGCGCTAGTTGCAACAGGCAAAAATATTTGGCTTGCGTTGTTACCCGTCTCTGCCATCGTTTTGCTTATTGGGGTGGCGCTACTTTGGCGACCGTATCAACATCAACAATCATCAAATCATGTTTAAATCACTTCTAACGGGGTAATCATGAATAATCAAACCATTGAACTTTTACAAAATCATCGGGTGTATCGAGAATTTGACAGTAGCGCCACTGTGCCAGATTCGCAATTAAACGACATCATCAAATGCGCCCAGCAAGCGCCCAGTTGGCAAAACGGACAGCACTACAGCATTATCAACATCAGTGATAAGGCGTTACGTCAAAAAATCGTCGATTTGCAACCGCGTAACCCTCAGATTGCCCAATGTAGTGTGTTTTTGGTATTTGTGATGGATGGTTATCGCTCCTATTTGAGCAGTGAAGCGTATGATGGCAGCTTTGAGGGTTTTAAGGATAGTGATACATTGATTACCCTCGCTACCGATACGGCATTAGCAGCACAAAATGCCACGGTAGCGGCAGAGAGTTTGGGTTATGCCACCTGTCCGATTGGCGGTTTGCGTATGATTGCCAATGACTTAATCGAACTGCTTCAGCTACCAAAATATACCTATCCAATTTTTGGCTTATGTATCGGTAAACCAGCGGTTGAGATGCGCCTAAAACCGCGTTTACCAAAATCTGCAGTGTATTTTGACAATCAGTATCAAGTTGACGCGTTACCACAAACGCTCGCCGATTATGAGCAAACCATTTTGGCGTTTAATGAAGCGCGTGAGCGTAAGCCATACCGTCAAAAATTTGCCGATTACTACAGTCAACCGTATGTCGCTGCTGCAGAAGATTGGCTCAAAGCGCAGGGTTTTTTGACAAAACAAAAATAACGTGTAAAATTCGCGCAGTTGACAGATGAGAGCAAAATTATGGCAAATTCGCAAAGACAACCAACCCATCAAAATACCGGCAATGATAGCGGCTGGTTCCCAAAATGGCAGCCTTACGATGGGCATTTAGATCATCATCCTGTGCGTATTCATGAGTATTTACCTGCTGATAAAAGTCTGTTACTTGGGCTGCAACATGCGTTTGCGATGTTTGGGGCAACTGTGCTTGCGCCGCTATTGATGGGATTTGATGCCAACCTTGCGATTTTGATGGCGGGGCTCAGTACGGTGCTGTTTTTCTTTTTGACGGGTGGGCGAGTACCCAGTTATTTAGGGTCAAGTTTTGCGTTTATCGCGCCCGTGATTACCGCGACGGCTTATACAGGTTCAGGCTTTAACGGTAATTTATCCGTGGCGCTTGGTGGTATTTTTGTCTGTGGTATTTTTTATGGCATGGTCGGATTACTGGTGATGAAAACAGGGGTTGGCTGGATTGAGAAACTCATGCCGCCTGTGGTAACCGGTGCGATTGTGATGATTATCGGGCTAAATTTGGCGCCAGTGACTATCAAAGGCGTGTCGGGGAACCAGTTTGATAGTTGGGTTGCGTTGATGACGGTGCTGTGTATCAGTGCGGTCGCTGTGTTTAGCCGCGGTATGCTACGTCGTTTGTTGCTACTGATTGGTTTGGTATTGGCATATATGGCATATTTTGTGCTCACCAATGTGCTTGGGTATGGCAAGCCGATTGATTTTACCCCAGTTGCCCAAGCAGCTTGGGTGGGATTACCCAATTTTTATCATCCGACGTTTGATATCAACGCAATAATTTTGATTGCCCCGGTTGCCTTTATTTTAATCGCCGAAAATTTAGGCCATATCAAAGCGGTAGAAGCCATGACAGGACAAGCGGTATCGCCCTATATGGGACGGGCTTTTTTCGCCGATGGTCTATGTACGGCGATGTCATCGAGCATGGGCGGTACAGGCGTGACAACCTATGCGGAAAATATCGGCGTGATGGCAGTGACCAAAGTATATTCGACCACGGTTTTTGTGGTGGCAGGCTTGATTGCTGTGCTACTGGGGCTATCACCAAAATTTGGCGCGCTTATCCATACTATCCCAGCGCCGTTATTGGGCGGTGCCTCCATCGTGGTTTTTGGGCTTATCACGGTAGCAGGGGTCAAAATTTGGCTGGATAATCACATCGATTTTAGCAAAAATGCTAATTTAATCATTGCTGCGGTGACCGTCATTATGGGTGCTGGGGATTTTAGCTTACATATTGGACAATTTAATTTGGGTGGTATCGGTACTGCGACAGTGGTCGCCATCGTGTTAAATTTACTGTTTAGCCGCAGTGAAAAAGCCAAATTGACGGTTTTAAAATAACTTAAAAAACGCGCTACTTTGGGTAGGGCGTTGTTGCTGGATAAGCTGTTTGATAAGTTGTTTGCCAAAAAGAATATGTCACCAAAAATGGACGAAAAAGGATGTCGCATGAGCGAAAACAATGTAGCAAAACCCAAGGGATTGAGCGCAACCAGTTATTTGTTTGTACCCGCCATCAATATTGAGCGGGTGGAAAAAGCCTTTGCCCGTGGCGCAGATACGGTGATAATTGACTTGGAAGATGCGGTCAGTGATAGTGTCAAAATGGAGTCGCGTGACAATGTGGTCAATTATCTAAGCGGCGCTGATGCCCAGCCTGTTTGGGTGCGTATCAATGCCGCAAGTAGCAACCACCAAGCAGGCGATATTGATTTGCTCAAATCTTTGCCAGCATCTGCAATGAACAACGTGATTGGGGTAGTGCTACCCAAAGTCGAGCACGCCATAGAGATTGACCGTGTCCGTCATGCGCTCGCCAAACCCATGATTGCCTTGATTGAGACACCCAAAGGCATGGCAAATATACCCGACATCGCCGCTGCGGCAGGATTGACTGCGCTCAGTTTTGGCTTTTTGGATATCTGTGAAAAATTGGGCGTGCGCGCAGACAGCGAGGCAGGGCAGATGGTTGCCAACCAAATCCGTTATCAGCTAAGCTTGCATAGTGCCATCAATGCGCTCACCCCACCGATTGAATGCGTATACCCGCCTTTTAATGACGATGACGGTTTAACCCAGCGGGTAAATGGGTGGCGCGATTTGGGTTTTTCAGGGATGCTGTGTATTCATCCAAACCAAGTCGCCATTGTCAATGCACTGGCTAGACCCAGCCAAGCACAGCTTGCCTTTGCCAAAAAAGTGGCTGACCATTATGCACAGACAGGGCTTGCGGCATTTGCCATGGATGGACAAATGGTCGATACGCCGGTGATTGTGCAAGCCCAAAAGCTGATTGAAAAATACCAACCCTAAGGCTAATCAAACCCTAACCCAACTTATAACAACACAAACCATAACAAGGCAAATCATAACAAGGTAAATTATGACAACACATAGTGAGCATAGCGACAGTAAACCCACCCTAGAGACGATACTCAATCATCGTTCAATTCGCAAATTCACCAATCAGCCAATAGATGCAGCGACGTTTGAGCAGCTTATCGAAGCGGGGATGGCAGGCTCATCATCGGGATTTTTGCAGTCAGCAAGCATCATTCGGGTGACAGATGCAACGCAGCGCTATGACATACGCCGTATTTGCGCCGATGCCCAGCAAGCCAAAGACGGAGAAAAATACGGTCATCCCTATGTGGAGCAGTGTGCCGAGCTGCTAATTTTTTGTATGGACAACCACCGCCACCAAACCCTTGTACCCAATGCGCAAATTGATTGGACTGAAGTCACCATTGTTGGGGCGGTTGATGCAGCCATTATGGCGCAAAATCTGCTACTAGCGGCTGAGAGCATGGGATTGGGTGGTGTGTATTTGGGCAGTATCCGCAATGATATCAGACGGATGGGCGACATACTCAAACTGCCACAAGGCGTGGTGCCGCTATTTGGCATGGCATTGGGTTATCCTGACCAAAATCCTGCCATGCGTCCACGTTTGCCAAAGGCATTGGTGGTTTCCACCAACCAATATCAACCCGCTGACAAATCCGCATTAGACCAGTATAACCAAACCGTTGCCGATTATTATACGACGCGTGGTCAAGCAGGGTCAGATTGGGTGCACACCATTGAAAGTTATTTGGATAAACCCGTCCGTCCCGAGGTGCTGCCTTATCTGAACCAACAAGGCTATGCCAAAAAATAACCCAAAGCTCAATCAAACAATTCATCTAAAAAAAATTTATCTAAAAAAATCATGTAAAAAAATTCTGTAAAAAAAGGACGCTTAGGCGTCCTTTTTGATGAGCGAAAAGTCTTACTTTAATAAATTTTTCAAGTTTTTGGCTTGCTGTGCTGCATTACCTGTATAAGTGGCAGGGGTCAAATCAGCCAAACGTTGACGCTCAGCTTCTGGCACCGCTGTGAGTTCATCACCATTGACGAAGTTGACCATCATCTCACGGGTCATGGCTTGACCGCGGGTCAAGGCCTTTAGTTTCTCATAAGGTTTTTCAACATTGTAGCGACGCATCACGGTTTGGATTGGCTCCGCCAACACTTCTTGTGCAAGCGCTAGGTCTTCATTGAGACGATTGGCATTAAGCTCTAATTTGCCAATACCTTTTAAACAGGCGTCAAAGGCAATCAGACTTTGGGCAAAGCCCACCCCCATATTGCGAAGGACTGTCGAGTCGGTCAAGTCGCGCTGCATACGAGAAATCGGCAATTTTTCGCCCAAATGTGCCAACACGGCATTGGCAATACCTAGATTACCTTCTGAGTTTTCAAAGTCGATTGGGTTGACTTTGTGTGGCATGGTGGATGAGCCCACTTCGCCATCTTTGAGTTTTTGTTTGAAATAACCCAAGGAGATATACGTCCATACATCACGGTTAAAATCAATCAAAATGGTATTGTAACGGCGCAGCGCGTCAAACAATTCGGCGATATAGTCGTGTGGCTCAATTTGGGTGGTATACGGATTAAAGGTCAACCCAAGGCTGGTGACAAAGTTTTCGGCATTTTTTGCCCAGTCAATTTGTGGGTAAGCTGACAGGTGCGCGTTGTAGTTGCCCACCGCACCATTGATTTTACCTAGCAATTCTACGTTGTTAAATTGCTTGAGCTGGCGATGCAGACGGTATGCCACGTTTGCCATTTCTTTACCCAAAGTCGTTGGGCTCGCGGTTTGCCCATGCGTGCGCGAAAGCATGGGTTGGTCGGCATGGGTTTCGGCGAGCGCGGCAATCTCATCAATGATTTTTTGCATCGATTGCGCCAGTACGTCGCGACCTGATTTTAGCATCAACGCGTGTGATAAGTTATTGATGTCTTCAGAGGTACAGGCAAAATGGATAAATTCACCCGCGTCTTTTAGCGCATCGATATCGGCAATTTTTTCTTTTAAAAAGTATTCAACGGCTTTGACATCATGGTTGGTGGTGCGTTCGATGTCTTTGATACGCATCGCGTCTGCTTCGCTAAAATTGGCTACAATCGCATCCAAACGCTCATTGGTCGCTGCCGAAAAAGGCTGAATTTCATGAATATCGGCATGATTGGCAAGGGTCTGCAACCAGCGCACTTCCACCGTCACACGGGCATGAATCAAGCCAAATTCTGACAGGTAAGGACGTAAACTATCCACTTTACTGGCATAGCGACCATCAATAGGTGAAAGAGCGGTCAAAGTATTCATCAAATAATCCTAATCGGTTAAATAAAGGGTTAACGTAAAAGTGCCTGCATTATAGCAAACTATCACAACGTGGACTACCGCTAGCGTTGCTTGGCAAACAGCACAAGCCCAATAATCACCAACGCAATCCCCACAAAACTTAAGCCTGATGGCATGGGCGTGTGCAGCAGCAACATACCGCCTAACAACGCAAAAATAATTTCACTGCCTTGTGTGGCATCAACGGCGGCTAGTTGTTGTGGCTGTTTGGCAAGACTACGGGCATGTAAAAAAGTGGTCGTACCGAGCACACCTGCCATCAAGGCAACCAAAAAACTAATGGTCATTTGTGAGACACTGGGCGCGGGCGGTTGTACTATGACGCCTAATAGCAACCACATCGGCAATGACCCTAGCGACATCAGCCAGACTTTATGCAAAGGATTTGATAGCAGTGGGGAAGTCACTTGCGGCACTTTTTGTAGCAATTTGCTCGTTGCCAATTCGCTCGTTTCATTGCTCGTTGCCAATTTACTCGTTGCCTTGCTTGTTGCATGGGTATGATGGGTAGAGTCCCCTTTGGGTTGTCCTGCTTGCCAAATCAATTGATTACCTAAGGGAAAACAAAAACTTGCAATAAAGGCAGGCAGCGCACCAAATAGCAACAAAGCATGCCAATCAGTGCCTTGGCTCGTGCTATGCCTTAACCCTTCACCCACATTGGCAAGTACCACACCGATAAATACAATCACCGAATAGACAATGACCTTTTTTTGAAATGATTGCCCAAAAAAACTCAGCACCACCAAGCTTGCTACGACAGTGAATAAATAGGTCGCGGCAATCACCCACCCTTCCGCATAATCCGCCGCAAACGCTAGGAGTCCATACGTGCCCAGTCCAATGCCGCCCGTCACACACCAAAACTGCCAATGACTGACAAATAGTTTACCTAGCGCTAGTAGCTTGGACGGATTGAGTTTGTTTTGCAGTAAAATAAAAACCGATAACAACAGCCACATAAAAAAACAGCGAAAACTTGCTGACCAAAACCAATGTCCGCCTTGTACACTCATCAATTGATACAGTACAAACGACGTGCTAAAAAAAGCCGACGCAATCAGCCCCCAAACAATCATTTTTCCCATCGGCTTGATATTTCCCTAAGTTGTGTTCTAACGATTTGGCAGCGGCTAGTTGACAGCGGCTATTTGCCTTTGGCATCTGCCCAAATGATTTTATGCAGTTGCAGTTGAAAACGCACTGGCAGCGCATCGGCAAGTATCCATTCTGCCAAGTCAGTGGCAAGGGTAGGTACATTGGCTTGACGTTCTTCCACATTAAACATCGGAGAAAACCATACCGTTGCGACTTTTTTATCCAGTTGGTAGTCTGCGAGGATTTGTTTTGACCAGTCATAATCGTCGCGATTCATAATGACAAATTTGATTTGGTCATGGGCAGTTAAGTAGGGAAGGTTTTGCCACAGATTTTTATCGGCTTCTTGAGAGCTTGGGGTTTTGATATCCATGACCTTAGAGACCGCCGTTGGCACCTCTGCCACGGACAGCGCGCCCGAAGTTTCAAGCGAAATCTCGTAGCCATGCGAAAGTAGCAACTTCATCAAAGCGATTGCATTGGGCTGGGCTAAAGGTTCGCCACCTGTCAAACAAATACGCTGGCACGGAAAACTCTGACACACTGCCAAAATCCCTGCCAAACTCATGCGCTCGCCGCCGACAAAGGCATATTCGGTATCACAATACACGCAGCGCAGCGGGCAGCCCGTCAAGCGAATAAAAATCGTCGGTAATCCTGCAGTCAAGGCTTCACCTTGCAGCGAATAAAAAATTTCAGTGATTTTAAGTCCTGCTTCGGGGTCAGTGGTGGGAATGGCGGTATTGCGGATGGGTAGCGTTGAATTTGGCATAAATGTGATTAACTAATAAAAATTAGTGTTTATTTTATCAAATTTATGCCAATAAATCTTTGTGTTCAGCGGTTAAAGCAATTTCATTTCGGTTAACACGTCCACTGCAGCACGATAGGCTTCTTGTGCTGCTGGTGCACCGCAGTAAGGTAGACTATGCAGTAGCACTTCTTGAATTTCTGCCACGCTTGCGCCGTTATTAATCGCCCCGCGAATATGCCCTTTTAGTTCTGTCGGGGATTTTTGCGCGATTAAAAAGGCAAGGGTGACTAGCGAGCGGGTTTTACGATCAATGCCTTTTCCATCAGTGGCGTCGCGTTGCCATGTTGAGCCCCAGGCGTGTTCATTAATCCAATCTTGCAGTGGGGCAGTAAATTCGGTGACTTGTGACATGGCACGCTCCACATGCGCTTCGCCCATGACTTGTTTGCGCACGGCGATGCCGTTTTCGTAGTCTTGTTGTGCCATAAAAAGTCCTTAAATTTAATAATGGATGATAAAAACTATGAACTTATAAGTTTATCCAAAAATTCAATTAGTTCGCTTTCTAATATTTGTGACCATTCATTTTTGGTAGTTTCTTGAAAGATTTGATGATTATTTTTATATTTTAAATTTTTACCCTCTAGGTTGTTTTGCTCTACAAAATCTCTAAAAAATTTTTTGACATTTACATTGTCTTCAAAAACCTCAAAAGTATTTGGTGCAATTCCAATATTTGCGAACACTCTTTCTATTGCTCTAGGGTGATAATAGTTTTCAATACAGCTTTTTTTTAAAACATATCCATCAGCTTGATATTTACGAGCTATAAAAGAATCAACTCTTTGCTGTTGCTTTAACTTTTTTTCTTCACCTTGTTGTAAATCACTATCAATTAAAAGATACAAAAATCTATTAGAAGAAGAAAAATACTCAATATTAAGGAAGCTATCTATATCTTCACCCCCACCAAAAGGTAAAACTAGAATTCTAGGATTGCCTAATAAATTACCTAAGTCTAATGACTTGCATATACAATCATAAAATAAGGCATCGTTATGACTTTCAACAAATACTATTTTTTCATGACTATCCATTAAATTATAACTAGGCTTTATGCCTAATTCCTGAATAACTTTTCTAAAAAAAGTTTCGTTATTTAAATCATTCTTATATTCATAATTAGATTGTTGGGTTTTAGTACATAAAATTACTGAATCAAGAGCTGTTGAGCCAGTAAAAACTGGTGAATGAGTTGTAATAAAAATTTGATTTGTTTCAGATAAATCTTTGAAAGCTTCAATTAAATCTTGTTGCGCTGAAGGATGTAAAAAAGTCTCTGGCTCTTCAATCAAATAAATTATATTGCTTTGACGATTTTTTTCTGCCAAATAGCGAAATCTTGCTACCATAAAAATACGTCTATAGCCCGCTCCTTTGTGCGTCATAGGAATTAGTTTTTCATCATTATCGAACTTAAAGCTTACATCAACTGATTTAATGATATCTTTCCAAGAAATTAAAGGTCTGATTTCAACTTCAACCAAATTTGTCGCATATTCTTGCATGAAATGCTTAATAGCTTTTGCCTCTGATTGCATTTCAGTAAAAATTTCATTTTCAATTTTTTTTAATTTTGAATCTTCTAAACTATTTTCTCTATCAAAATAACTTAAAATTTCGCTGACAGATTGAGTTTTGAACTTTGTGTCTGCTTCTAAACCATAATCCGCTTTAAAAAACTCGACATCTGGAAGAAGGGTACTAATTTTAAATTCATCATTAACCCAATGGGCTCGAAATGGTTCATTAGCAAAATGGGATTTAATTTGTTTAATTTTTTCGTACTTGGAATTTCTGCCTTTTCCTGCTACAGGAACACTAATAGAGTTTTCAGCTAAAATTTTACTGATTTCTTCATCCGACTTAAAATAAATATTCTGTAAATCTTCTCTTTCAAAATCATTAAAATAGACCTTTTCTTCTGAAAATTTCGCTTGGTTAAAATTGATACTTTTACGATATTTTAGCGAATTATTATGTAAAAAAGATTCTACATATTCCTCTAAACCAGCTTCTTTTTTGAGTTTTGATTTTAGGCATTCTATCAGTTTGTCTTTCAGAAAATTATCTGTTAATTCTACTTCTATTTCTATGGGCTTATAAATATTGTTAAAATCATTATTACTTATGGGATAGTTCTTTAAGTCAAAAAAAGATGAAATAGCAGATAAAATTGAAGTTTTACCAGTGTCATTTTTACCTATTATAGAGTTGAAAGAGCCAAATTTAATTTCAGCTTCCTTAATACCTCTGTAGTTTTTTATTCTAATTGAGCTAATTAACATATCACTCCTCATATATTAATGAAAATTAAATAAAAAAACCGCTATTAAGCGGTTTAGTGTAGAAAGGAATGATATAAATGTCAAACATTAATCCATTCTTAACAAATCATTGATAGAGGTTTTAGAGCGGGTTTGTGCGTCTACTTTTTTCACGATGACCGCACAGTAAAGCGAGTGTGAGCCGTCTTTGCTTGGCAAACTGCCTGACACGACCACTGACCCTGCAGGAATACGGCCGTAACTGATTTCGCCTGTTTCGCGGTCTAGGATTTTGGTTGATTGACCGATATACACGCCCATCGAAATCACCGAGCCTTCCTCAACGATTACACCTTCAACGATTTCTGAGCGCGCACCGATAAAGCAGTTGTCTTCAATGATGGTTGGGTTGGCTTGTAGCGGCTCAAGGACACCGCCAATGCCGACACCGCCAGACAGATGCACGTTTTTACCGATTTGGGCGCATGACCCCACCGTCGCCCACGTATCGACCATCGTGCCTTCATCGACATAGGCGCCGATATTGACGTAAGATGGCATCAAGATAGCGCCTTTGGCAATGTATGAGCCTTTACGCGCGACGGCAGGTGGCACCACGCGCACGCCCGCTTTGGCAAATTGTTCATCGCCCCAGTCTGAAAATTTGGTTTCGACTTTATCAAAGAACTGCAGGTCACGACCGCCATTCATGATGCGGTTGTCGTTCAGACGAAAGGATAATAATACCGCTTTTTTGACCCATTGGTTGACCATCCATTCACCGTCTTTTTTTTCTGCGACGCGCAAGGTGCCCGCATCGAGCTGAGCGAGCACATCGTTGACGGCGGCACGCACATCGTCGGTGGCGTCATTGGGGTTGAAGTTGGCACGGTTTTCAAACGCATCTTCAATAATCTGTTGTAATGACATAATTTTTTCCTACAATCCAAAAAAAGGTAGGTCATTGTCGCTAATTTTATTTTGTTTGGCAAATATTAATACGTCATTTTGGCAAGTTTTCATGAGTAGATAGCTTTGAGGTGTTGTAAAATCACAGCAGGTATTAAAAGGCATGTGTTAAATAGCTTAAAGAGCATGGGTTAAATAGCCGTCATTAAATGAATCAGCGCAGGACCAAAAAATACCATAAATAACCCTGCCAATACCATCGTTAGACTGGCAATCACGCCTTCGCTTTCGTGGCGCTGACTGGCTCTTGCAGTACCAAAACCATGTGACGCATTACCCAATGCCACGCCGTGGGCAAGATGGAAACGGATTTTTGACCAGGCCAGTACCATATCGCCAATCACCATGCCGACCACCCCAGTAATTAAAGTAAATAGCGACACGAGCGCCGCTGAACCATGAATCTGCTGCGCCAAATCAATCGCAAATGGGGTAGAAATTGACCGTGCCATCAAACTGTAGGTGAGTGTGGCATCAAATTTAAATACGCTAGCAAACACCATGATGCTAGCAATACCCACCAACATGCCCACCACAATCGACACCGCAAGCACGGCAGCATAGCGGTAAATCAATTGACGATACTGATAAATCGGTATGGCAAATGCCACGGTGGCAGGGCCTAACAACTCAACAATCCAAGCGGTATCGGCAAAATAGGTTTGGTAAGAAATCCCAAGCACAATCATCAAAATAATCGTTACCGTCGCCACTGTGATGGCAGGATTGAGCCAAAATTTTGGGAAACGGGCATAGACCCGCTTTGCTAAAACATACGCCAAGATAGTCCAGATTAAACAGCCGATAGAGATAATATTCATAGTAAATTACGATTGGTATGATTAATGATTAATGATTAATGATTAATGATTAATGATTAATGATGGGCATGGTGCGTGCGGCGATACAACGCGCGCTTAACACGATTGCCTAGCATAAAAGTGATGGCAGAGCTCAGCATCACCAGTGCCGTACTCACGACAATGGTAATCATCAGCTGCCAACCTTTAGCAAAAAATAACTGCTGATATTGGGTAATCGACATCATCAGCGGAATAAATAACAGCACCAACTCACCCAAGATAAACTTCGCGCCGATATTGACCCAGTTGGGTTTAATTACCCCAGTTAATAGCAATCCCAGCATCAAAAACAGCCCCAAGATGCCAGATGACATAGGGAGGTTGAATAACTTTTTGAGGATGTCAGCTGAGCCCCATACCACACCAATGAGGGTGATTTGCAGTAAAATTTTGACCAGTGGCTTTTGTAACATAGGGTCTATTTTATGGGGTAACAGTTTATGACGTAATAGCTGCTGAAAAGTTGGAAGATTCATAGTGCGTTTCATGGTAAACAAGTCATCAACAATGAAGATATGTAGTATAAAAAAACCATTAACAAAAAATATGAATAATATTTTTAAAATTATGCGTAAAATCTATAGAGCTACAAAACGAAGCTATAACAATATAAAGCTATTTTATAAAGCTATTTTGGGCAGTGCACAAATATGATGACCTTAAAACAACTTCAATGCTTTATCACTGTGGTGAAGACCGGCGGATTTTCTCATGCTGCCGATACATTGAGTTTGACGCAGCCCACAGTGACCAAAGCCATTTCCAATTTGGAAGATACGCTAGGCGTGGCGCTCTTTGATAAGCAACTGATGAGCCGCAAGCGGGATATTGCGCTGACCGAAATTGGCGCATTGGTGTATGAGCAGGCGCAGACGGTGCTGCAACATGTCGGCTACCTTGAGCAGACGGTGACACAATATCAGCACATGGATCGCGGGCAGCTGCGGCTAGGGTTGTCACCACTCGGGGGTGAGTTGTTGAGCGATGCGATTTTTGAGTTTTATCAAACCCATCGCCATATTGAGCTGTCGTTGCTAGAAGATGGCGCAGAGTCGTTAAAACAAGCCTTGCTCGATGATACGCTTGATGTGTGTACCTTGATGCAACCGATTGAAGATAGCTTTGATTGTATCCCAGTGTGCGATTATCCCATTATGATGGTGGCACACCGGCAGCATATGGGCAATACCATCAAACAAGTGACTTTAAAATCTTTAAAAAATGCGTCGTTGATGTTATTTGCGTCTCATTCGTCATTCACCTCAATGATTGTCGAAGAGTGCCAAAAACTCGGCTTTGAGCCCAATATTATTTGCCACACCAACCAATGGCAACTATTGACGACATTGTTGAAAAAAAACATGGGGGTGACGCTACTGCCCAAATATTATACCGATAAACTCGATGACAAACAGCTGGTTTGCCTGCCGCTTGTCCAGCCTAATTTGACTTGGCAAATGGTGATGGCATGGCGAAAACACCGACCACTGACCCCAGCCATGCAAGCTTGGCTAAACATAGTACAGCGCCAAGCTAATAATAAAGTTTAATGGGAAAGTTTAATAGGAGAGTTTAATCGACAGGCTATCAACATTTGATAAACCTTTTGATAGCACTGTGTTACAGCTTTGTGTTACAGCCTTGTATTATAGACCCGGGTGTTAACGCTTTTTGATATATGGAATTTACCAAATGATGTTAGACACCGCAAAATCACTGCCGTAAAATCATTCAACAATACCTCAAAAAAAAGGGAATACCTATGCTACAACAACCTGACGACCACTACTCCGCACCCGCCAACCTTGGCACAGCGGTATATGCCAACAATGCTGATGCGATTGGTAACACGCCGCTGGTACGTCTTAATCATATCATGCCACAGGGGGTGACCGTGCTTGCCAAAATCGAAAGCCGTAACCCGGCGTTTTCGGTCAAATGCCGAATCGGTGCAGGCATGGTGCAAGCCGCTGAGCAAGCAGGGTTATTAAAGCCGGGTATGCAAATCATCGAGCCGACCAGTGGTAACACGGGGATTGCGCTGGCGTTTGTGGCAGCAGCCAAAGGGTATAAAATCACGCTGACCATGCCAGCTTCAATGAGTATGGAGCGCCGTAAAGTGCTGGCCGCCTTGGGCGCACACTTGGTGCTCACTGAGCCTTCGTTAGGTATGAGAGGGGCGGTGGAAGCTGCGCAAGAAATCCATGATAACCATCCTGGCGAATACTTTTTGCCGCAACAGTTTGATAACCCTGCCAACCCAGACACCCATGTCAAAACCACCGCACCTGAGATTTTTAATGCCACCGCGGGTAAGGTCGATGCGCTAGTGGCAGGCGTGGGTACAGGCGGGACGATTTCGGGTATCGCCCGGTATTTTAAACAAATCAAACATCAGCCGCTTTATACCGTCGCGGTTGAGCCTGCGGAATCACCGATTATTACCCAGACGCGTGAAGGTAAACCCATCACCCCAGGTCCGCATAAAATCCAAGGGATTGGCGCCAACTTTATCCCAAAAAATCTTGCGCTTGATTTACTTGATGAAGTCATCACAGTAACTGGCGATGATGCGATTGCATGGGCAAGACGGGCGATGACCCAAGAAGGTATTTTATGCGGTATCTCTTGCGGTGCAGCGCTGCAGGCAACGTATCAACTAGCAAACCGCCCTGAGATGCAAGGCAAAACCATTGTGGTTATTCTGCCAGACAGTGGTGAGCGTTATTTAACCAGTGTGCTATTTGATGGCATCTTCACTGGCGAAAACTTTAATTAACAAACTTTCATGAACGATAAAAAAGGGCGTTAGTTCGCCCTTTTTTACTTTATTTTTAATTTAAAATCGCTATAAAAATCATCGGTTGAATAAACCAAACATGGTCATCAACCCATGACCTATAAAAAATAACCTACAATAAATAGCCTAAGCGACTTTTTAATCATTGTCGATTGTTTTTCTTTTTAGGTTATTCTATAGCCAAGCCACTTTTAAGCGTTTTTGCTGACGTAATAAACGCGTTCCTAACAGCAGTGACGCCAATCCCAGCGCTGCAACTAGCGCGATCCAAAATCCCTTAGCCCCCATATCGGTATGGCGCACCAAATAGGTACCCAGCGGAATCGCCACCACCCAATAGCAAAACAAGGTGATGAACATCGGCACTGTGGTATCTTGCATACCGCGCAAAATTCCCGCAAAATTGACCTGCCAGGCATCAAACAACTGATACACGGTGGCAAACCATAATAACAGCGCGGCTTGCTGAATCACTTGCGGATTTTCACTAAAGAAAGTTGGCAGGGTTTGCCGAAAAATGGCAGTTAACAACATGCTAATCACCGCAAATGACGTGGCTACGGCAATGCCGATGAGCTTGATACGTTTAAGCTCTCGGTAATCTTTGGCGCCATAGCGGTTTGACACCATGATGGTGAGCGCCATCGCGACTGAAAACGGGAACATGAATAACTGCGATGAAATCGTCAACGCGACCTGATGGCTTGCCACCGCGATTTCACCCAGCGGGCTGATGATAATGGAAGCTAGACTAAACGCGCTCACTTCAAAAAAAATCGACATACCAATGGGAATACCAATCGATAATTGCTGACGCAACTGAGCAAAATCCATGCCGGCAAAATTGGCAAAAAACCGTTGATTGGCAAAATCTGACTGGGGGCTCAAAGTCAAATAGCTTACCAACATCAATAAATTTATCCATAACGCAATCCCAGAGGCAAAACCACAGCCCGCACCGCCCATGGCAGGAATCAGCGCAGTATCGCCGAGGGTGACGCCATGAATAAACGCATAGCTGAGCGGCACATTTAAAATCAAACCAATGAGGCTAATCACCATGACCACGGTGGGATGTTTTAAGCTTTCGGTGTAGCAGCGCAGTGAGGTATATAGACAGACCGCAGGAAACCCAAAAGAGATACCAAACAAGAATTTTTGGGCGATATGCTGAATATCCTTTGGTACCTTCATCCAATCAAACAAATAATGCAGCTGATTGACCGCTACAAACCCTATCATACCGATGATAAGCGCCAGCCATAGCGATTGTTGGGTGATAAATGGCACTTTTTGTAGTTGCTGCTGACCAATCGCTTCTCCAATCAATGGCGTGGTGGCAAGCAAAATACCAACCGCCAGCAAAAAAGTGGGCATCCAAATACCCGCGCCGATGGCCACGCCCGATAAATCTAGCGCAGAGACTTGACCTGCGAGTAAGGTATCGACCAAGGCGAGCCCTGACTGGCAAATCTGAGTGATTAAAATAGGGAAGGTCAAGACAAATAATTGTTTGAAGTCTTGACGAGCAATAGCTGACAGCATGTAATGACCAAATATTCGTTGAAAATTCAATAAAGGCGGCAGTTTAACAGATTTTGCGGCATGATTTTTTATTGTTTAATTTATTGTTTAATTTATTGTTTAAGCAGGTCAGCAAATTAACAGGTCAAAAAAGTTAGCGTTTGATTGTGATAGCATCAACATACAAAAGCCTTTATCAAATGTCGCCACAATTTGATAAAGGCTTTTTTCAACAATAGATTTTAAAGCGCTTTAATCATGGCTTGATAGCCTGTCAGTTTATTGGTGGCATCAAAGGTCTGTACCACAAACGCATAATTGGCTTTAGTGGCATCCACAAAGGGTGTAAAAGTAGTGCCGTAGGTTAATTGGTTGGTGCGTACAAAACCCATACCGCGGTCAGTGGCTTTATCCAAGTTGATTTGGGTGACAAGGGTGCGAGCGGTGTTGGCAGGCGCAGCCCAATTGAGGTTTAGGGTACTACCTGTCCCCATGAGATTAACGCCTAAATTGCCGACAGTAGCCGTGAGTGGTAATACTTTAAAATCGCCATCGCCGCCTAAGGTATAGTTGACATCACAGCCGTCTTTATTGTCAGATAATTGTTTGCCAAAATCGACACCCACCTGATAACTATATTGACCATCCCAATAATCGCGCTTGCTATCATAATCACCATTAAATGGCATGCCTGCCACAGAGGTTTTTAATTCGTCAAACTGTAAAAATTTAAGGACCGTATTATCAAATTTTGCTGCTGGGTCGAGTGTGCC
Organism: Moraxella sp. CTOTU47616; assembly: GCF_032017465.1. Lineage (NCBI taxonomy): Bacteria > Pseudomonadati > Pseudomonadota > Gammaproteobacteria > Moraxellales > Moraxellaceae > Moraxella > Moraxella sp. CTOTU47616. Next base: position 154,821 of record NZ_DALZPU010000002.1, on the reverse strand, counting down.
AGACAGTACACCACCCATCTTTTGGTCAGTTTTAATAGAGATTTTTTCTGTGGTTAAGATGTTTGGGTCTTGGCAAGTTTTTTGTTGATAGCTCATTTGACCATACACCGAGGCAGCATAATCATTGCCAATATCAAAATACACCACACCCAAGTCGCTATCATTGGGCTCGTTGTCGTTGTCTTCCACAAAATAGCCAACATACAACCCCCCTTTACCGCCTTCTGGGGTGATTTTGTCCAAAAAATTATCTAAGCTGTCTTCGGGCAAAAAGATACTTTGTAAAATCTCTGGCATGCTTTTTTCTTTATTGGTTAATTTATCCTCGACTTTTTTGTAGGCAGCGCGGACATCCGTTGCAATGTTTTTATAACTATCATTGGCATCGTTTAGGGCATTGTCGACAGTCTCACTACCTGAGCCGCCACACGCAGATAGGGCGATGGTGAACGCAGTTAGCATGCCTATTTTATAAGACGCTTTTTTATAAGGCACCTTTTACATGGCACTTTTTTACAAGACGCTTTTTTATAAGGCGCTTGGGTATATGACATGATGACAATCCTTCCTTGATAATAGATGAAATAGCAATAAAAAATAGCGATAAATTATTAAATAAAATCAAAATAAAAGTTTGGGGCTATGCTACCATTGTTATTTTTTAAAGTATAGCCAAATAGTAGCGATTATCATCAAAAAATTGTTGGCTATAGCGTGTCAAATTATCAATCGAATGAATTAGTTACTGATTAATGCCAAATCCAAACCTTATCCCTTTGTCGCTTTATATCCATATTCCTTGGTGTGTTAAAAAATGTCCGTATTGTGATTTTAACTCACATGAAAGCCGTACACCGATTGATTTTGTAGGCTATGTCGATGCACTGTTAGACGATTTAAAAACCCAACTAAGCTTTGTACAAGGGCGCAAGATTTCCACCATTTTTATTGGGGGAGGCACGCCATCGCTGCTGCCGATTGCGCAATATCGGCAGCTTTTTGCGGGTATCAATGCTCAGTTAACACTGACTGACGATTGTGAAATCACCATGGAAGCCAATCCTGCCACCGTGGAGCATGCGCCATTTCATGAGTATTTAGCGGTGGGTATCAATCGGTTGTCGCTCGGTGTGCAAAGTTTTCAAACCCAAAAACTTGCTGCCTTGGGGCGGATTCATAACCCGCAGCAAGCGCTTTTAGCCATTGCCAATGCCCAGCAAGCAGGGTTTAAAAAGTTAAATGTCGACTTAATGCATGGCTTGCCCAACCAGACATTGGCAGACGCCCTGAGCGATTTGCAGCAAGCGATTGATTTGGGCGTTTCGCATATTTCGTGGTATCAGCTCACCATTGAGCCCAATACCGTGTTTTATCGCAATACGCCGATTTTGCCTGATGACGAGATATTGGTGGATATTTTTGAGCAAGGGGCTCAGCTTTTGCAAGCCAATGGGTTTGTGCAATACGAAGTGTCGGCATGGTCAAGACAGGCAGATTTTCAGCCCAGTCAGCATAATCTCAACTATTGGCAGTTTGGTGATTATCTAGCAATTGGGGCAGGCGCGCATGGTAAAGTCACGCGGCCTGATGGCATTTACCGGTTTAGCAAATCCCGTTTACCAAAAGATTATAGGATTAATCAGTCAGCGATAGGTTGGCAAGCCATTGAGCCTGCTGATTTACCGTTTGAATTTATGATGAATGGGCTGCGGCTAAAAAATGGCGTGCCCAAACAGTTTTGGACACAGAGAACAGGCTTGGCATGGTCAGTCATTGAGCCACAATTGATAAAACTACACAATCGGGGGTTGGTTGAGTTAAGCGGTGACCATATCCACTGCACAGCGCAAGGGTTTTTATTTTTAAACCAAGTGCTGCAAGAATTTTTACCCGATGATTAACGCTTTGACGGTGCATTTGATTGAATTTATGCGCCGCAGCCTTATTTAAGCGTCAATCAATTAAAAAAAGAGAGTGATATGTTTACCGATACCCATGCGCATCTAAACCGTTTGGATTTAGAAAAATATCAAGGTGATATCCGTCAAGCCTTACAAGCCGCCAAGGATGCCAATGTGCAGCGGATTATGGCGATTATGTGTGAGCTGGATGAATACGATGCTATTTATGAGATTATTAATACAAAAATTGACGGGCTGACGTTGGGGATGAGTGTGGGCGTGCATCCCTGCGAAGACATTGCCATGCTAAAAAGTGCAACGGTTGAGACACTCGTTGAAATGGCAAATCAGCCGCATGTTTGGGCGATTGGCGAGACGGGGCTAGATTATTATTGGTCAACAGAAAATAGCATAGAACAAAAAGCCAGCTTTGCCCGCCATATCCATGCCAGTCAGCACCTAAAAAAACCCATTGTCGTTCATACCCGTGAGGCCAAACACGATACATTGGATTTATTAAAAGCAGAAAAAGCCGAGCATGGCATTATTCATTGCTTTACAGAAGATTATGAGACCGCCAAAAAAGCCTTGGACTTGGGTTTTTATATTTCTTTATCAGGGATTGTGACCTTTAAAAACGCCACTGAATTACAAGCCGTGGCGAAAAAACTGCCTAAAGATCGCATTTTGATTGAAACAGACAGCCCTTATCTTGCGCCAGTGCCCAAACGCGGCAAATCTAACGAGCCTGCTTTTGTGCCCTATGTGGCGGATTTTCTCGCCAAACATTATGACATGCTAGTCGATGAGTTCGCGCACTTAACCCATCAAAATTTTGACGCATTATTACATCAGTATGCTTAAAAATAGTTAACTAAATCTTTATACTTTATTAAGTAGGTAATAAAATTTATGTGATAAAACATTTGGCAATGACTCATCAGTCATGTATCATACGTAACAACCTTGCTCTTATGTTACTAAGCGAGCTTATTAAGCTGGGTTACTATGCGAGGTTATTAAGCAAAGTTACTAAGCGAGCATTTTTTTTATCATTTATTTTTTATCGTTTAACAGTTGTGCGTAGATGGGTTGATGTAACGGGTCTCGTCAACAATAGGGGCTACTAGAACAGACTGATGGAGTAATCAATGAGTCGTCAACAACAATTCAAAAATCGTGAAGAAGTCATATTGGCAGTTGCCGAGCAGTTGCTATTAGAGTCTGGGGAAGGCGATATCACCCTAGATAGTTTAGCCGAGCAGCTAGACTTAGCTAAAGGTACGCTCTACAAGCATTTTACCAGCAAAGATGAATTGTTTTTACGCATCATTATCCGTCATGAGCAACAACTACTAGCGCTGAGCGAAGTCGGCGATTGTCCTGCCGCAGGTGTGGCACGTCTTACCCTGTTTCAACTCATCAATCCGCAAAAAGCTATATTACTCAACCAAATCGAAGAACGCTTAGCCAACTCTGCTGTAGGTCTTAATAAGCTTTTTTCGCAGTTGTATGAAATTCGCCGTGAACGCATGAAGCGATTAATCAACACCACGGCTGAATACCTGCAATCATTACACAGTACCATGAGTACCCGAGACTATCTGTCGACCATTTGGGCGATGGGTCAAGGCGGTGCAGGACTGCTGAATTCTAGTTTTTATCAACGCTATCTCGGTCGCCGCGATACGCTACGCTTTGCCTTGGTTCAGCATATTTTAGACATTCCCAAGCAATACCCTGCTGCGGTACAATCAGTCGATGCGCCTACTGGGGCAAACCCACCCAGCGCCGCTAGTCATACAGCAAATTCACAGACTGAGTCAAACTTGACGCCGCGCAATGTCAAATAATAGTAAATGTTAAATAGTAAATGTCAAAGAATACTAGTTAACTATCATCACCCACGGTTAAGCTTTATAAACTATCCCTGTTTTGTCTGAGTGCATGACGATGCGATTGCTATTTGGTCGGTCTTGTAAAACTTTCACTCCCGCACCCAGTGCGATGGGTGGGCAACAAGGGTTTACCTTAATCGAAATCATGGTAGTCATCGTCATTTTATCTATTTTTGCTGGGATGATGAGCCTATCGGTAGGGGGTAGTGAAAATCGTAGAAACACGGCGTTTCATGAGCGTTTGACCAGTAATCTTAATTATGTACGCTTGTTATCAACGGAACGCATGCAGCCTTATGGGCTGGCAATCAAACTGCCGCAAAATGACACGCCCAATCAGCTAGTAGTGGTTAAATTAGAAAACGCCTTTACTAATTCTCAAAGTGCTGTTCGCAATGCCAATGCCGCAACAACCTCGCAACCTGTCCCACCACAATGGGTGATAGAAAAACAAATCCCACCGCTGGATGTGCCAGACAACCTTGACGTCAAAATCCGCCCACTGGATAACCCATTTAATACTAACGCCGCCCAAAATACCCAACCCACCGCCAGCTGGTTAAGCGGCAGCGAGGCACCGCCTGTGGTGTGGTTTGGGACAGGCGAGGCGACACCCGTGCAAATCAGCATCCAAAAAACTAATGCCGACAAACAAACCTTTGCAGTTGGCAATCCCATCATCGTCAACCAAGCCGGGGCAATCGAGGTGGCAAAATGACCATGGCTACCTCAAATAAACTGGCTATCAGGCAGCATCAGCAAGGATTTACGTTACTTGAAGTCATGGTGGCATTAGCGATTTTGGCGGTGGTTGCGGTATCAGCCAGCCAAGCCAGTCGCAGTTATGTACAATCCGTAGATAACATGAAAACACGAACCTTTGGCTATTATGTGGCGCAAAACACGCTGGCAGAATTGCGACTACAAAAAACTTGGCTCACCGCATCCGATACGCGGCAAATCACCTCGCAAGGCCGTCAGTGGCAAGTGGTTATCTCACCGCAAACCACACAAACCAGTCAAGGCTTTGTCCAACCCATTCATATTCGCGTGGCACCTATTGTCGATGGCAGCGCAAAAAAAGACGTGGTGGATATCGATGCAGTCCTGGTAAAGGATATGGGGACAACGCCGTGAGCCCTTTTTCTATTCATTGCTCTGCTGCAATGGCACCGCATAAAACATCCCAGCAAGGCTTTACCTTAATCGAAATGATGATTGCGTTGGTGATTTTTGCGATGCTGGCATTAGCGGGATGGCAGATTATGGATAGTCTGACCAAAAGTCGCGAGCGCGGCTACCAACATCAAAAATCATTATCACAGCTTGATTATGCTTATTTACAGCTGTCGCAAGATTTGGCACAAACCAGCAATTATGTGGCGGTGCCAATCCTGTCAGCGACTGACAATAATACGGCATCGGTGAATACTGCCGCTATGACACCAACCTTTGTATTAAATGCGTCACAAATAAGTTTTATCCGTTTTGCCGCGCCCGATCCGCGTTATCAGCCGTCACCTATGCTAGCAAAAATACAATATTCGTTGGCAGGTGAAACGCTGACAAAACGGCGTTTTTACCAGTTAGACGACAACAACGAAACCCCTGCAACCAGTGTGTTATTGACAGGTATCAAGGATGCCAGTTGGCGAGCATTGACGCCTGACGTGGTCAGTGTTTTCCCAGATGAAGCCACGCTGCAAAAGGTACAGCAAATACAAGCGCAAAAAAACACCAATCAAACGGCCAATGTTTCAACCGATCCGATTCCTAACACGCCTGATAACGCAACAGATCAAAATGGCAATTTGCAAAACAGTATAGATTTAACCCCTTATCAGCAGTTACCACGCGGCATCGAGCTTAATTTTAGTTACCAAGGCGAGCCGATTACTTGGCGATTTGCGTTACCAAACACACCGCCAAACGCACCGAACCCATAATTCAATCAAATTTTAGCAAATACACCATGCCAACAAACCGCACTCCGTCTAAAATTTTTGCAAATATTGCCATAGCAAACCCGCCATATCGGCATGGGCAACAAGGGATGGCACTCCTGACTATTTTGTTGTTGGTGGTGGCGATTACCATCGTGGCAGGCAGTATGCTTGCCAATCAAAAAGTGATGATTCGAGAATTTGAGCTGACCAAAGGTCAAGGGCAGCTTAGGGAATATGCCTTGGCAGGGGAAGCTATGGCGACCAATGTGATCGCGCAAGACAGCCAAGTCAACCAAGTCGATAGTTTAGCAGATGCTTGGGCAAAACCCATAGCTGAGCAAACCCTGAATCAAGCCAAGGTCAGTATTAAAATCGACGATGATGCCAGCCGTTTTAATATTAACAACCTGTATCACGATGGCAAAGTAGATGACACGGCACTGGCATTTTTTCAGGCGCTGTTACAAGCCAATGGCTTATCGCCCAATATTGCGATGGCGGTGCTTGATTGGCAAGACCCAGACAGTGACACCCGTGCCGACGGTGGCGCAGAAGCAGCGTATTATCAAAGTACGGGCAAAAAAATGGCGATGGGTATCGCTAACCAGACTTTTATCTCAATCAATGAATTGCAATATGTGCGCGGTATGGATAGCGAAGGATTGCAAAAATTAGCGCCGTATCTGACCGCAGTGCCATATTATCTGCCCATGAATATCAACACAGTGAAGCCCGAACTATTAAGCGTACTGGTGAATTTACCCACCGCAACCAGTGGCAACCATCCGCAAGGCTCAAACCGTTCGGACAGTAATGACGCCCCACAATCTGGGCAAGACACTAGCGCAGCTTCAAATGTGGCAGCTACCCACCAAATTGACGATACGGCAATCATCAATTGGGCAAATGCCCGAGCAAACAACCTAGCGGTGCAAAACTTGACTCAATTGTGGGCAGTACCAAGTTTTGCCCAGATTGACGAGCGCAACAAAGCACGCATCGCCAAGCTGTTAGCCACCCAAAGTCAAAGTTTTCACGTCGTTGTCAGTGTCAAAAGTGACGACAAGCAGCTTTTTTTGCATAGCCAAATCGCTAAGATTTTACCTAAAGCTGACAATGACCCAGCGGCTGCTTCTGGTGTGTCAGCGACACCCATGCCAGTACCACCTAACATGCAAAATGGCACGCAAAATAATACGCCGCCACAAATCATCACTTACAACCGCCAATTTTTACCCTTTGCCCAATAAGGCAGCAAAGAAATAAATTGGCTTCAAAATTCCCAGTTATTTTATGTTTATTTTAATCAGTTATTTGTTGCTGGCATATTCTAGGGTAAAATAAGGGGTTTTTCTTGGGCGTTGTTGAATGACGATGGGGCAGAAAACGGGCACAAAAGCGTTGTCTACACAACGGATACAGATGCAACCTAGATGTAACCTAGACGCATAAATTGGATGAATAAATTGGGTGAATATAGATGAATGTAATCGAGCGCTATTTTGGCATAGATGGCCGCAATACAACGATAAAAACTGAAATTCTGGCAGGTCTGACAACCTTTTTGACCATGGCTTATATTATCTTTGTCAATCCCGACATGTTGGCAAAAGCTGGGATGGATAAAGGGGCGGTATTTGTGGCGACGTGTCTAGCCTCAGCGCTGGGCTGTTTTTTGATGGGATTGATTGCGCGTTTGCCCGTGGCATTGGCACCTGGCATGGGTTTGAATGCGTTTTTTACCTTTACCGTCGTCTTGGGAATGGGTAAAAGTTGGCAAGTGGCGTTGGGGGCAGTATTTATTTCAGGCTTGCTCTTTGTGCTGATTAGTGCCTTTAAACTGCGTGAATGGATTATCAACGCGATTCCCTATACCCTTAAACAAGGTATCGTGGCAGGGATTGGGGCGTTTTTAGCGTTTATTGCGCTTAAAAGCTCGGGCATCATTGTGGCGAGTCCTGCCACGTTTGTGACCATGGGCAAGCTCACTGATTTTGGTCCTGCGATGGCGATTTTAAGTTTTTTTCTGATTGTCGTATTTGTGCAGCGTAAAGTCCCTGCGGCAGTGATGTTGTCAATTTTGATTGTGACGGTGATTAGCTTGTTGGCAGGGGAAACCCATTATTCAGGGATTGTATCAATGCCGCCATCGATTGCACCGACCTTTATGCAGTTAGATATTGCAGGTGCGCTTGATGTGAGTATGGTTAGTGTGATTTTTGCCTTTTTATTTGTGGTGTTATTTGATACATCAGGCACATTAATTGGCGTGACTAAAAAAGCTGGGTTAATGTCTACCGATGGTCAAATCCCGAATCTAGGTAAAGCCTTGTTTGCTGACTCAACGGCGGCTGTGGCAGGGTCAGTGCTAGGTACTTCATCGGTAACGAGTTATGTAGAAAGCACAGCTGGGGTGGCAGCGGGTGGACGCACCGGTTTGACCGCGATTGTGGTGGGTGTGTTATTTTTATTGGCGTTATTTTTTGCGCCATTGGCTGGGATGATTCCTGCGTATGCGACGGCAGGGGCGATTTTTTATGTCGCGGTATTGATGTTATTTACGCTGCGTGAGATTGATTGGGATGACTTGACCGAAGCATCACCTGTCGCGGTAGTGCTGCTATTGACGCCGCTTACCTTCTCAATTGCGGATGGGATTGCGTTAGGTTTTATCACCTATACCATTGCCAAATTGGTGAGTGGACGTTATAAAGAAGTTAGCCCTGCGGTTTGGGTGTTAACGGTGATTTTATTGGCAAAATTGATTTTTTTGAGTTAATCAATGGCTGAGCAAAAAAAACCATCTAGCCGAATTGGGTTAGATGGTTTTTTTATTAAATTTTGGTCCAGAGTACCGCTGTCTATGTGAACCCATGAACTGTAACGTTCAGGGTGGGTATGGCAACCACTCTTAAGGCTTCCTGAATCATCGCAGCGTAGCTGGATGCAGGCTTGCACAACAAGTGAAAAGAACGCATACCCTTATATAAATTATCAGCTCAGGTAAAACCATAAACTGGCGAATACCCCAGATGCACTCATTGTAACAGATTACCTAGGATGATGCAAAAGCTCGCTCGTTAATTCAATGATTGATTAAATTAATCACACTTGACGGTCAAAATACCATTCAAATCGTCAACACACATCACAAGGTTTTTTGTTCTCATCATATTGCTTAGCAGTTGACAGTTAACAGGCTTAGCAGTTAACAGGCTTTGCAGTTAACAGAATGACGCAAAATCAGGGTTAAAGAGATTGAGCGAGCTATGCTATAATTTTCAAAATTTTTTTAATACTAGTTTTGTATTTTCCTTATTTTAGCTTTTCTAGAGGCAACAATGAATCAAGCGTCTAACTCGGTTACCCATCAATCGACGGTTAAAAAAACTCCCCATGTGTTGATGATTTTAGATGGTTTTGGACATCGCGAAGATCAGCGTGATAATGCGATTGCCGCGGCGCACACCCCAAACCTTGATTATTTGTATCAGCATTATCCCCATGGCTTGATTTCAGGATCAGGTGAAGACGTGGGTTTACCCGCAGGGCAGTTTGGTAACTCTGAAGTCGGGCATATGAATTTGGGTGCAGGTCGTATTTTGTATCAAGACTCTACCCGTATTCACAAAGAAATCCGCGAACAGCAATTTTTTAGCAACCCTGCATTAACCGAAGCAGTAAAGCTTGCCAATAACCGAAACGCCAATGTGCATATCATGGGATTGTTATCTGATGGCGGGGTTCATTCGCATCAAGATCATATTGTCGCGATGGTGGAGCTGGCATTGCAGCAGGGTGCAAAGCAGGTCTTTATCCATACATTTTTGGACGGGCGTGATACGCCGCCTAAAAGTGCGGACAATTATGTCGCACAATTAGAACAAGCGCTTGCCACGCTTAATCAGCGATATGAGGGCACGGCTTATTTGGTGAGTCTTATTGGTCGCTACTTTGCGATGGATCGGGATAAACGTTGGGATCGGGTACAGCAAGCGTATGATTTGCTGACCCAAGCCAAAGCAGAACGGGTGGTGCAATCAGGTGCTGAAGCGATTAGCGCAGCGTATGGCGCAGGTGAAAGTGACGAGTTCGTCAAACCGACTTGGGTGCGTTATGCTGACCAAAACGCTGACTTTGGTATTATCCAAGACAATGACAGTGTGATTTTTATGAATTTTCGTGCCGACCGCGCCCGTGAAATCAGCCAAGCACTGGTTTCAGCTGATTTTGATGGCTTTACGCGTGAAAAACTGCCAACGCTGTCAAAATTTGTGATGTTGACCAAATACTCCGATGAATTACAAAACAATGGCGTGACCAGTATCGCCTTTGAACCGACATCGCTAACCAACACCTTAGGCGAGTATTTGCAATCGCAAGGCAAAACCCAACTGCGCATTGCTGAAACCGAAAAATACGCGCACGTGACTTTCTTTTTTAGTGGTGGGCGCGAAGCAGAATTTGAAGGGGAGCAGCGTATTTTGGTCAACTCGCCTGCGGTTGCTACTTATGATTTACAACCTGAAATGAGTGCGCCAGAAGTCACTGAAAAATTGACCCATGCCATCAATTCGGGCGCGTATGATGTACTGATTGTGAATTATGCCAATGGCGATATGGTAGGGCATACAGGTGTGTTCGATGCCGCTGTCAAAGCCGTCGAAACGTTGGATAACTGTGTGAAAACCATTGCCGATTGTGTGATGGCCAATCATGGGCATTTGCTGATTACCGCTGATCATGGTAATGTTGAGCAAATGCAGGATTATGATAGCGGACAGGTACACACCCAGCACACCACAGAGCTAGTGCCATTTATTTATGTCAATGAGCAAGCGCCTGATACCGTGCACATTCGCACGGGTGGTAAGCTATCGGATGTGGCGCCAACCCTATTGGACTTAATGCACCTTGCCAAACCTGCCGAAATGACAGGTGAAAGCTTAATCGTAGCAAACTAACAGTTAATGGGTGCAACTATCGTATGGTAACGCAGCGTCTGAAATCACTATCCAACCCTACTTTCAAAAGACACATTATAGCGCTGGCATTGTGGGGGATAGGGTCATTGGGTTATGCTGCTAACCGACCGACTGTCAGTGCGCCTGTCAAACCACCGGTCAAATCTGCTACCTCAGTTGCGGCAAAAACCAATAAAACGGCATTAAAACCTGCAATCACTCAGGCGATTGCGAGTACTAATCCTACTGCCGTGCCCGTTAGTGCGGTGAATGCACCTAATGCTGTACCAGATGGCGCTGATTATGATAATTCGACGGATGACGGCGCTGACGATGGCGGGGAAGTGGATATTACGTCAACCACGCCTATGGTGACTAATCCAGCTACTCAGCCAAACCTAGACACTCAGCCCATCGCGCCAGCTTCTGGGCAAATCCAGCAAGTGGCGTTGGAGGCGGTATCACCCGTCACAGTCGAAAAATTTGTCAAAATGATTGATATCATCCGTCAAAACTATGTGACGAATGTCGATGATGAATCCCTGTTTGCCAATGCGATGGCAGGCACTTTAGCTGGTCTCGATCCTTATTCTGAATATCTGGATGCAAACGCGTTTGAAAACTTAAGGTTATTTACCGAAGGCGATATTGGTAGTATTGGTGTGAGTGTGAGTTTTCATGCCGATGTAGATAGCTGGGTGTTTGATGATGTGCTGCCCAACTCGCCTGCTGCAAAAGCGGGTATTCAGCGCGGCAATTATTTGCATCAAATCAATGATAATAAGCTGGACAGCACGCGAACCCCACAAGATGTCGATCAGCTGCTGACAGGCATCGCAGGGACAACGGCTCGCTTGTTAGTCTCGGATAAAGGTCGTCGTAAACATCTGGTGGTGGTGCAAAGAACCTTGGTACAACAACAAGCCATGAGCAGCAAAATCATTAATGGTGTTGCGGTGGTGCAAATCCCTGTGTTTCAAAACAATACTCAGCAGCAATTTTTAATGGCGCTCACCAAATTAAATCAGCCGTTTAACGTGCTGGTACTCGATTTGCGCAATAACCCAGGTGGCGTGTTGTCAGCTGCCAATGATATCGCAAGCTTATTTATGAACGATAAAGTGGTGGTGCAGATTAAAAATCGCCAGGGCATACAAGAGGTGATGCGCACCCACGGCAAAGCCCAGTTTGCCGATTTACCGTTGGTGGTGTTGCAAAATCGTTATTCTGCTTCGGCGGCTGAAGTATTAGCCAGTACGCTACAAAACAACCAACGAGCTAAGGTGTATGGCGAAACCAGTTATGGTAAAGGCTCTATCCAAAGCATTGTACCCATCAATGATAACGAAGCGGTAAAGCTAACGGTCGCGCATTATTACTCAAGTAAAGGCGACAAAATTGATGGCGTAGGCGTCAAACCGGATGTGACTTTGACGGGTGCAGAAACGAGTTGGCAAGATCAGGTATTAGCGGATTTGCAAACCACCAAACGAAGCAACCAATTTTTACTTAAACCTACGCCAACGCCTCAGTCTTTTTAAGCTCATCACCTAAGCCGTCACCCAATAATCTGTCATATTTATCATCGGGTGGAATTTATCTTACAATTCATCTTCCATAAAAAATTGCGGATCGACGGCATCCAAATCACGCACATCAAGTTTGGTATAGTGTTTTTTGCAGAAATTTGGATCCAATTTGCACATCGCACTTTGCAATTCATCAAGGCGCGCTTCAGACTGGCGAATGTGCTCGAGCATTTTGATAAAAGTCATTGCCACAGGGTCTTGGGTGTTTGGGTCAATGCCATATTGATGAAAAACGCCCGCTTGCTCTAACTTAATTTTATTGCAATCATCCTCATTGGTAGCAGAGGTATTGATGGAGGTTTGTTCAACCGCTTTCATCTGCTCAGCATCGGTTGTTTTTTTGATGACGGTTTTTTCGATATAGTCGTCAGTTGGGGTGACCCCATTATTTGCCAAGCTATCAAGCCCCATTTGCTCCGCTTTGGCTTTATCATGAATCAAACGCGCCGCGCCGCCTACCATGGTCGCACCGGCAGGCACTTCTTTGACCACGACAGCATTAGAGCCGATTTTGGCATATTTACCCACGGTAAATCCGCCTAATACTTTGGCACCTGCACCGACAACCACGCCATCTTCCAGGGTGGGATGGCGTTTGCCTTCACTTAATGATACCCCACCGAGCGTGACGCCGTGATACAAGGTGACGTCATCACCGATTTCAGCGGTTTCACCAATGACCACGCCCATGCCATGGTCAATAAAGAATCGCCGCCCAATTTTTGCTGCAGGATGAATCTCAATCCCGGTCAAAAATCGATTGCCAAAGGATACAAACCGTGCCAAGCCTTTGTTATTGTGTTGCCACATACTGTGGGCGACGCGGTGAATCAATAGCGCATGGACGCCAGGATAAGTCAACAGCACTTCAAGCGTGTTACGTGCCGCAGGGTCACGGTCAAACACCGCTTGGATGTCCTCTTGTAATTCTGCTTTGATGGTCTGGGTTTTTTTGGATAAATTTTGGATGACGGACAACATACTGACTACCGATTTTAAAAATTTTAAGTGATTATGATATCACGAACTCATCAATTGCTTGAAAATTTTAAACAAGCTTAGGATTTAAGTAATTTTGCGATGGTGGCTTGCAGTAACTGATATTCTTTGATATCAAGCTGTAATCTACTAAGCAGTCGATTAATACGCTGAGGCATCACTTTAGATTGGGCAGGGTTGTAGATATCTAAATTCTCCAGCAATGCCAACAGCCTATTTTCTAGCTGTAAACGCTGCTCATTTGAGATAGGCGGCTCATCCCACTGCTGGCGAAAAGTCAAATCAATGGATTTTTCAGCCGCTGTTTTTGCCGTCAATGCCAATTCGGCGGTTTCGTAAAAAACGCTGGCAATCACTTGAACCGCAGCCGCCACATTTAACACCCCATACTCAGCATTGGCAGGAATTTGAATATGGTAGTCGGCCAGTTGCAGCTCTTCATTTGTTAAACCCCGATCTTCACGGCCAAACACAATGGCAAGTTGCCAATTGCGATGCGGAGAGTCTGTCATTAAATCGTCAAGGTTTTGAAAATTAGTGACCATCAATTCAGCCGCTTGTCGGGGCGATAACACGGGTCTTGGAATATGGCGTTGGCGACTACTGGTAGCAATTACCCAGTGGCAATCTTGCAGGGCTTGCTCAAGGGTGTCACAAATGGTCACAGCGTCTAAAATTGCTTTGGCACCTGCGGCATGGGCATAGGCATCTTCGTCAATCGGTAGTTTGGGCGCCACTACCGTGAGCTGCGTTAGTCCCATGGTGTGCATGGCACGGGCGGCAGAGCCAATATTGGCAGGCAAGGTGGTATTCACCATCACAATGCGAATACCGGCTAAAAATGCCGCAAGGGTTGAGAAGGGTTGCGGGGAAGCGTTAGTGTCAGTCGTTACCATGGGTTGTCAAATTTTAGCCAGTCGTTACGCAATAAGCGATTGTATTTGGTCATTCACTGCATGGCATTCCGCTTTGATTTCTTCAATCAATTGTTCATGTTGATGGATATGACCCGTGCGGCAGATTTCTTGCAGTTTATAACAAAGTTCGGTCAGCTCGGTAGCGCCAAGGTTAGAGCTAGCGCCTTTTAAGCCGTGCGCTGCATTATACCCCAAACGGTTGTCTAAGTTGGCATACGCTGTCTCCATTTCCGATAAACGTTGTAAGCTATCTTCCATATAAGTATGAATCAAATCGACAAAATCTTCGTCAAGTAATGCTCTTAATTCTTCAAACTGGGGCAAGCTGATATGGGATGGCTGAGTCATATGATTTTCCTGTTGATGGGACATTAAATAAAACATCATTGATTAAATTTGATTGGCTTATTTTAGCCCATATCTCATTGAATTTTATCAAAACTTTGATGAAAGTCAGTTTAAAGGATACAAACGTTTATCACATGATGGGTTTATCGGCCAAATTCACCAAAATCAGACGCTAACTAAAATGTAAATGCAAATCTTCTTCATTGACCAAGCTTTTGAGTTTGCCAAAATTCTCTTCAGTCGGCACAATTTGCCAATGCGTTGGCATATTAAGATGGGCAATCGCATAGTCGTTATACACACATAGGTTAATGGGTACCCCTAATTGACCCGATTGAGCCAATGCATTGGCGGGCTGATTGTCGGCAAATTGGACATTGTCGGCAGGGTGATTCAACTGATGCGATAAATAGTGAATTGTTGAGTTATTGGCGGTCGCTAACAATTGTTGTATTTGTTCAAACAGTGCCATATCATGACCTGCAATTTTGATGCTGATTTTTTTTAGCCAGCGTTTGCGCGCATCGGTTAAAGTCATTACCTCTTGTAGGCTGGCATAAAACGTGCCATCGCGTTCACGAATAGAGCCGTCGATGATCACCACGGTTTCCACTTTAAGCTTGTCTTTGACGCGGGCAAAGCGCTCGGCATAACAACTCACTTCGATACGACCTGTGCCGTCATCGAGCGTAATCACTGAGCGATTACCAAAGTTTGCGACATCGAGTATCAAGCCTGCAAAAAATACGGTTTCGCCATAGCTGGTTTCGCTCAAATCGCCCAATGTCTTTGGCGTATAGCGTTTTAACTCATCGCGATAACTATCAATCGGGTGGCCGGTGAGATAAAGTCCTAGCGTGTCTTTTTCGCCTTTTAAGCGCTCAGCATCTGTCCAGACTGGCTCACGGGGCAATGGGGGCGGCGCAGTGACTTCTTGTATATCGCTAAATAAATCAATCATCCCTAGGCTGTCATTGCTACGCTGTTGCTCAGCTGCTTGTACCGCTTTTGGCAATTCGGCAAGTAACGCGCCACGGATGTGATAAGCTTCATCCGCAGGCAAATCAGGTCGTAATTTTGGCGCAAAACTATCAAAACAGCCTGCTTTAACCAATGCTTCAAGGGTGCGTTTATTGACTTTTCGCGTGTCAACACGGCGGCAAAAATCATACAAATCGGTAAACTCACCGCCTGAGTTTCGCGCTTCCACGATAGACTCTACGGCACCTTCACCGACACCTTTGATACCGCCTAACCCATACACAATGGTCTTCGGGTTAATCGGCACAAACGCCCAATTGGAGTGGTTAACGCTAGGGTTTTCTACTTTTAAACCAAAATTTTCGCGGCAATCATTGATAAAAAACACCACGCCATCGGTATTATTCATGTCCGAGGTGATGACCGCCGCCATAAATTCGGCAGGATAGTAGTGTTTTAAATAGGCGGTTTGATAGGCTAGCACGCCGTATGCCGCTGAGTGTGATTTGTTAAACCCGTAGCCGGCAAATTTTTCCATCAAATCAAACACGCCACCTGCAAGTTTATCATCGATGCCTTGATCAATTGCCCCTTCCACAAAAATACTGCGCTGTTTTGCCATTTCTTCGGGTTTTTTCTTACCCATCGCGCGGCGTAGCATATCGGCACCGCCTAGACTATAGCCTGCCATCGCTTGCGAAATTTGCATTACCTGTTCTTGATAGACAATGACCCCATAGGTATTTTCCAGTATCGGCTCAAGTCGGTCATGGTCATATATGACCTCTTCGCGGCCGTGTTTACGGTCAATGTACATATCGACCATCCCGGCATCGAGTGGACCCGGGCGGTACAGCGCACACATGGCGATGACGTCTTCAATATTGGTCGGTTTAAGCTTGGCCAAATATTTTTTCATGCCGGTACTTTCAAGCTGGAATACAGCGGTGGTATGGGCATCTTGTAGCAGCGTATAGGTGGGCTTATCGTCTAAGGGTAAAGTCTCAAGATCAAGCGGTGGCTTCTGTTCTTTAGCGCGGCGTGCATTGATATTTTTTACTGCCGCATTAATCACCGTTAGGTTTCGTAGACCCAAAAAGTCAAATTTTACTAAGCCAACTGCTTCCACATCGTCTTTATCAAACTGACTGACGGGATGACCCTCTTCATCACAATAGATTGCGCTATAATCGGTGATTTTGGTCGGCGCAATAAGTACGCCCCCTGCATGTTTACCAACCCCCCGGGTAATCCCTTCGAGCCGTACTGCCATTTCCCAAATCTCATTGGCATCTTCATAATCCATATTGTCAGGATTGTTAAGCAAATCTTTGAGCTGCGGTTCGGCTTCAACCGCGTCAGCCAGCGAAATACCTGGGGTTTTCGGGATAAGTTTGGAGATTTTATCAGCAAGACCGTACGATTTACCTTGAACGCGTGCGACATCACGCACCACCGCTTTTGCCGCCATCGTACCAAAGGTGATGATTTGGGATACCGCTTCTCGTCCATATTTTTGCGCCACATAATCAATAACGCGGTCGCGCCCTTCGATACAAAAATCGACGTCAAAGTCTGGCATGGATACCCGCTCAGGGTTCAAAAACCGTTCAAACAGTAGGTCATATTCAAGCGGGTCTAAGTCAGTGATATTGAGCGAATACGCCACTAACGACCCCGCGCCTGAGCCACGACCAGGACCTACAGGCACATCATTGGCTTTTGACCAACGGATAAAGTCCATCACGATTAAGAAATAACCGGGGAAACCCATATTCAAAATCGTCGTGAGTTCAAACTCCAAACGCGCATCATACGGCTTGCGTTTTTCGGCCCAGCTGTCGTCGCGTTTTTCGATGGGGTAGAGTTTTTCAAGGCGTTTTTCTAGACCTTCTTGGGCAGTGCGCCGGAAAAAAGTTTCAATGGTATCGCCTTCGGGAATGGGGAATTCGGGTAAATCGTGATGACCCATGTGAATAATGACGTTACAGCGTTTTGCCAAATCCAAGGTGTTGTCAATCACCGCTGGCATGTCGCTAAACAGGGCAGTCATCTTATCTTGGGTTTTTAAATATTGCTCAGGGGAATAATCACGTGGGCGATTGGGGTCGGCAAGCACTTGCGAATTGGCGATACACACCCGTGCTTCGTGCGCTTCAAAATCATCTTCTGTTAAAAAACGCACGTCATTATGGGCAATGATAGGCACATCAAAGGCATTTGACATGCGAATGGCTTGCTCGATAAAACGGTCTTCGTTGGCACGCTGGGTGCGTTTAATGGCAAAATAGACACGATCGGCAAATGTGGTTTGCCATTGTTGTAGTAGGCTATCGGCTTTTTCTGGGTGAGCTGATAACATGGCTTGACCGACGTCTGATTTTTCGGTGAACAGTACAATCACGCCTTCACTGCGCTCAAAAATCCAGTCACGCTGAATAATCGGTTTGCCCATTACTTGACCATCGACAAAGCCTTTTGACACGATATTGGTCAAATTCTTGTAGCCGACTTGGTTGCTGGCAAGTAGCGTTACTGTCGTACTATCATTTTCAAGCCAGACTTCAGAGCCAATAATTGGCTTGATACCGGCATCCAAGCAAGCTTTATAAAATTTGACCGTGGCATATAGGTTGGATAAATCGCTAATGGCGAGCGCCAGTTGGTTGTCGGCTTTGGCAGCTTTGACCAGCGCTTTGATGCGTACAATCGAGTCGGTGATAGAAAATTCGGTGTGAATACCAAAGTGTACAAATGCCATGGATTGCCTTTATTGCGGTTTATCTTTAGCCCACTATTATACTATGAATTGCCAAACTGCGAACCTACAAAATCAGCAACAAAATGCCTAAAAAGTATCAGCGGATGCTAAGCATTTACCATTTAATATGATAAAATAGTAGCCCTTTACGCCTATAGCTTAACTGGATAGAGCAGTTGCCTCCTAAGCGACCGACGTGGGTTCAAGTCCCGCTGGGCGTACCAGTTTTTTTGACATCAAAAACTTATAAAAATAAAAAACCCAATAAAAAATTATTGGGTTTGGTTGAAAAAAGTAAAACTTAGCTTAAACGTTTGGCATTAGCGGCCACGCGGCTATAGATAGGGTGCATCCCTTTTTCTAATACATGCAGCGCTTCTTGGTTAACAGCATAAAAGAAGTTTTGCAATGAAATCGGTTGACCCAAGCTTAATTTCATACAATTTGAAAACATTAATTGCCCAATATTTTGCTGCGCAACGAGCGCTTGCCAAGCCATTTGCGTCCAAGATTCAAAAAATGCGATGGGTTTTTCAGTCACCATACGCTCCATTTCTTTCATTTCTTTGGCATTATTGAGGGGGTTTTGTTTCGCTATCATATAGATGCGGCGCTGCATGACTTGTGGTACGCGAACTGAAAAATCTTCAGATTGCTGACACATTTTTTCAACTTTTTGGTTAATATGTTCGTAGGTAGCCATAAGGACTCCATTGATAACAACAGTAAAATACAGGATTGACAGTAAAGTGTAGTGCTATTATACACTGATTTAAATTAAGTTAATAATAGCAAACTCATTGGGTATACAATAGTTACTTAACATTACGCAAATAATTAGATTTCATTTAATCAAACCATTGGTAATTGCTAACAATCATCCGCGTAATCAGGGTTTTAGTTCAACTCATGAGCATGGAACTATTTTATCAAGTTAACTATAAGCCGCATTATTGTTAATGAATTCAATAATTACTAAACCGAATCGTTTTATCAGTGTTTATCAAAAGGTATAAAAATGACCACGCAAAGTCTTCCCTTAGTAATTACCTCGGGCGAACCTGCGGGTATTGGCATGGATATCATACTGATGCTTGCTGACAGACAGCAATTAAATCTGCCCAATCGCGCTGTCATTGTGTTGGCAGATATCAACGCGCTGCAAGAAAGGTATAGTGAGCTCAAACAAAAAGGCGCTGTAAAAGACGGATTGATGATTCAACAATTAGCGACGCATGAGTTACATGAGTTAAAAGATTTACCGCAAATTGCGCAACCCTCAGCGCATGATACTATTTTGGTGGTGGATGTGCCGACAGCACAACCTGTGGTAGCAGGGCAGTTAAATCCTCATAACGCGCCAATGGTCATCGCACAGTTGCAACTGGCGCATAAGCTCGCCATCAGCAAACAAGTCGCTGCAATTGTCACCGCGCCACTGCAAAAATCGGTGATTATGACTGTGTTGCCAGACTTTATGGGGCATACCGAATTTTTTATGCAGCAGTCGGGGCTGGATAAAGTGGTGATGATGCTCGCCAATAGCCTGATGAAAGTGGCTTTAGTCACCACCCATTTGCCCCTGCGTGCGGTCGCCGATGCGATTTCCCACGAAGAAGTGGCAAAAACCGTTGATATTGTCATCCATGATTGTCAGCAAAAATTTGGTCTCACTCACCCAAAAATATTGGTCTGTGGACTCAATCCTCATGCCGGGGAAAGAGGCTATCTAGGCAGAGAAGAAATTGACATCATCAATCCGGTGTTACAGCACTATCGCGATCAAGGTATTGATATTAGTTTGGCGATGCCAGCCGATACCTTGTTTACCCAAAAGCATATCGCCACTGCCGATGCCATTATCGCCATGTATCACGATCAGGGACTGGCGCCGCTCAAATCACATGGGTTTGGCGAAACCGTGAATATCACTTTAGGGTTGCCTTATATTCGCACCTCAGTCGATCATGGCACAGCACTGGATTTGGCAGGGACAGGCAAAGCGAGTGCCGATAGTCTGTATCGTGCGATTGACTATGCCAATAACATGGCGACCGCGATTGCCCACTAATCATCCTCACCGATAATTATCCTCACCGATAATTAGGCTCACAAAAAAAGCCAATCGTCATGGATTGGCTTTTTTATTGCGATATTTTAAATAGATTTTTAACTATTTTAAGCAGCTATTTAATTATTTTAAATAACTGGCAGGGTTCACTGGCGTACCCCGATATCGGATTTGGAACTCTACGGCAGGTTGATTCAAATTATTGTCCGTCCCAACGGTACCGATAGTTTGACCCGCTTGTACCGTTTGGCGCTCTTGTACAGCAAAACTTCCCAAATGCGCGTAGGCACTAATGTAGTCGCTGTTGTGCTGAATCAGTATCAATTTGCCATATTCTGGCAAATCACTACCGACATACAGCACCGTACCTGGCTGGCTGGCGACAACATTTGCCCCTGCTTGTCCGCCAAACCACATACCTAGCGTACCTGTTTGCTGGTTAAACGGCCGCAATAGATTGCCATTGGTAGGACGTAACCAACCTTGTGACAAGCTGCTGGTTGGCACGATGACTTGATTTGGCATCGGTAACGGGGTTGATGAATTATTGGCTTGTCTAGGTGGGTAATAAGTCGGGTTAGACGGGCGGGATGATTGGTTGACCGTCACCGGGCGAATGGTTGTTGGACGATAAGAAGTGGGACTACTTGCTGAGGTTAAAATCAAGCGTTGCCCTGGATAAATCGTATAGTTGCTATCGAGCCCGTTGAGCGCACCAACCCGACGATAATCCAATCCATAAGTGGCGGCGATTTTGCTTAAAGTATCGCCGTTTCTGACAATATAATAGTTGGGCACACCCCGTACATACACAGGGCGCTTATCCACGGTCGCGATCTTCTGTGAAGCGCAAGCGGTCATCAACACCGCCGTACAGGCTATCGCGCTGAGTTTTACCAGTTTGGGCGTGCAGAGTGTTTTATAAGTGGCAAACATAACAGTCATTCCTAGCAAGTGATACAAAAAAAATTACAACAAGTCAGGGTATAGTAACTAACTTTTAACCACTTACAAAGTAACTGGAGTTAACAACAACGTTTCTTTGCCAAACGATAACAAACAGCAACATTTTGTACTCAAATGAAAAAATGCCGTAAAGCCCCTTATTTATCCATTGCTTGCCATCCATCCGTTGCCTAGCATTCCTAAAAATTTGTACGGACTATTTAACTTAATAGGGCGATTAAATAGGCTGATTGAACAGGGCAATAGAGTGTTATTCATAGTTCATAATGGGCTTGGCAGGGCTATATTTTTTTAGTTTTAAAAATAGCCAAATGCCTATGACCAAATTTATCACCCCGACAATCGCAAATAGCATCGGCAGGCTTACGTTAACTAGCGTCAAACAAATAATCGAAAAAATCGCTGAACCTACCATAAATACCGCATTTAAAATATTGTTGGCACCGATAATGCGAGCACGGCTTGTTTCGGGTGAATAAGCTTGCATATAGGCGTATAAAGGTACAATATAAATACCGCCTGAGAAACCCAATAAAAACAAATCGACAAACACACGAATGGCACCCGGCGTGGCAAAAATCATACCAATACTATAGTGCGCGTTGTTGGCGAGTGGCGGCAAATGCATCGCTGAGAGCGTCAAATACAAGTCAATCGCAAAAATCGTCAATCCTGCAATCCCAAAGGGCAACAGCTTTAAACTCACTTGGTTTTTAGTCAACGTTTTACATAACAGTGAGCCGAGCGCCGTACCGACAGAAAACAGCGTTAATAAAAATATCACGACACTTTCATCGCCTAGCAAAATAGACTTGCTAAATTCAGGTACTTGGGTCAAAAACGTAGCACCATAAAACCAAAACCAACTATTACCCAAAATGGTAAACCACATAATCGGTAAGCGATATAGATTGGCAATGGTTTGCCAGCTAGTACGAAAGATATTCCAGTCGATGGTCAAATCAGGCTGCGGCGCAGTCATGATGGGAATAAACCGAGAAGCCAAGTAGCCCATAATCGCCACAAAAACCGTCACCCCAGATATCCAAAACAGCGGACTGTCCAACTTCATCAACACGCCAGCCAGCATCATCCCTGTCAAAATAGCCAGTGACGTGCCCATTTGAAACAGCCCATTGGCACCCACCAACTCATTGGTGGTCATGGCTTGGGGTAGGTAAGCATATTTGATAGGACCAAAAAACGTCGAATGGGTACCCATCAAAAATAACGCAACAAATAAGAGCGGATAAATCTCAAACACAAACCCAAATGCGGCAACTACCATGATGACGATTTCAAGGATTTTAATCAGCCTTGTCAGCCAAGATTTTTCATATTTATCAGCAATTTGACCCGCCAAGGCGGAAAACAAAAAAAACGGCAATACAAACAGCATCGCCGCCAGATTGTTGAGCAAACTGACACGCATCCCCAATTTTGCCGCTGCCATAAAGGTCAGTACTAAAATCAAACCTTGCTTAAATACATTGTCATTAAATGCCCCTAAAAACTGGGTGGCAAACATGGCACTAAACCGTTTGTATTTAAAAAGCGCAAATTGGGTACTCATGAGCAATCCTAGAAATGTCTGATGATGCCTATCTTAACAAATATTTTACAAAGGGTTGCGAAAATGTTTGGTTAGTAAAATGTTTATGCTAAAATCGCCTAGTGCTCGCTCAAGGATTTGATTTTTATCATGAAACCAATAAATTTGCTACCCTATCGTCCGTCAATCGCATTGACCGATAACCCGTTTAGTTTTGTTCATGCCATTTCTCTACTATCGTCAAATCCTTATCAAAGCCCGACCCAATCTAGCGTATCAAACCATTCGCTGTTTCGCTTGACACCCATACGTTTGGCTATTGCTTTGGTTGGTATGGGTGTGGTGCCTGCTTGGGGGGCACAAACGCCAACAATAACAATGCCAGCTACTGTTAGTAGTTCAGCTAATAGCTCAGCAACGAATAGCACGCTAACCACGAACAGCGCAGCGCACACGACCGCCAATGACAGCAAGGGCACCACGGCAACGCAAAATACCACGCCTGCGGCAACTGGGCAAGATAGTATCACTACCGATGCCAACACCGCTCAACCTTATCTGTATCAACTCAATCAGCAGCGTGTTGAAAATAAAATTGGACAACAACTCGATAATCAGACCTTGGCAGACTTTAATAATTTTAACCAACCTGTGGCGACGTTGAAACAAAACCAACCTAGTGTCGGCTACAGTAAAGCATTAGACCAAACAACGCCGCAGTCGGTTGCCAATCAAATCAACAATAGCAAGCCTGCACCCAGGGCAACCGTGAACACTCAGGCGCAAGCACAAATCACTGAGCAGCTAACCACCGAAAAACAGAATTTCGACGCGATTAATCAAAAGGTGAGCGAGCAAACCAATTTATCTAATCAAAATATCGCTAACCAAAATGTTGCTAATCAGAATGTTAGTAATCAAGGCGTTGCCAATGATGCCAGCAATATCAAATCCACCGACACCATCAATCCCAATGATTACTTGCCCGCCTATCAACAGCAAACAACGGCATTGACCACCCCACAAGCCAACTCAACCGTGACCGCAGAGTCGCAAGGCATCGTGGCGCGTTTGAAGAACAAAATCATTGGTCGCGGCGAAGGGCTCAACTATATTGATATCAGCTTTGCCAATGCAGATGCCAAACTTGAGCCTGCGCGCAATATCAAGGCAGCATTGGAAAAAGTGACCGTCGAATCGGTGTCGGATTTTAATGCCAGTGTGAACAAATTACGCCAAATTGCCAAAGATGCGGCAGAGGCGGTGGGTTTTTATGACACTAAAATCGCTTTCAAACATTTAGGCAAAGACAATATCCAAGTCAGCTTAGAGGTCGGCAAACCCGTCATCGTGCAAAATCGCATCATTGATATCCGTGGTGAAGGTGGGGAAGGCGATAACGCCCTGCCGGTGTATCCTGTGATAGAAAAAGAAATCCCGCCCAAAGAAGGGGATGTGTTCAGTCATGGTATCTATAAAGCCGCAAAGGCCACGATTGAAGGCGTCGCGCAGACCAATGGTTACTTCGATGCCAAATGGCTCAATAGTTCGGTGGATATTATTTTGCCGGACAATACCGCGGATGTTGACCTAATTTATGACACAAAAACTCGCTATCACTTTGATGATGTGAAGATATATAGCATTGATAAACAAGGCAATCTGACCGATGACCCCGATAAACTGCCTTTAAAGCCAAAGCTGCTCAAAGCCTTAATGACGTACCAAAAAGGCGATGCCTACTATCAACCCTTTGTCAGCGAATTTACCAACAACTTGACTGCCACCCGTTATTTTAATGGGGTGGATGTCGATGTCATCATGCCATCAGACGAAGCAGCAAGTGATATCGCATTTGAACAATCGGGCTCGGCGACGCTCAGCGATGCCAACAGCAGCAATACCACAGCCGACAATACCGCTGACACTTCTGATACAGCCGCCGGTATTTCACCCGCCAATTCAACCGATCAAAGTCTCGCATCTCAAAGCAATTCAACTCAAAGCAACTCAGCTCAAAGTCAGTCATCCGAACTTCAATCCGCAGGTACTGTCGATAGCACGACGCAAAAAACCGTCAATCAGGTGCAAGACCCCAATGACATCGCGCCGATTCAATTTGAAGTCGATGACTCGACCGAACAACGTCTCAATGCCATCAGCCGAAAAGCCAAAAATTTATTGGCCGCACCCGAAGATATGGAATTATCACCCGAGGCTGAAAATAAAAGTAAAAATCCGCTGGTGGTCATTGCCAATGCGGTCAGTAAAACGGCAAAAAAACTGGATAAAGACAAAGACTTACCCATCAAACCACGAGAAGACCAAGTCATACCAAAGCTCACGCCACAACAAGTGTATGAAACAAAGCAAATCCCAACCTATGTGGTACTCAATGCCACCAAGCCGCATGAGGCACAGGTGGGTTTGGGTTATGAAACGGACGTAGGCGTGCGCTTGACTGGTAAATATCAAAACAACTTGGTTAACCGAAGTGGTCTGCAGACTGGGGCATCAGTGGCGTTATCCAAAGTCGATCAAGCGGTGGAATTTAATGCCAGTTTACCCTATAAGCATCCCCTCAACGATAAGCTGACAGGCACAGTCGGCTATCAGCACAAAGAAGTTGATGACCTAGTCAACACCTTTGAGGCGGACACGGTCTATGCCAGTATTGCCCGCAATATTTATCATGATAGTGGTTGGAACCGCACCTATTCACTGCGCTACCGCGGCGATAAATTGACCGTCGATCCTGAAAAATATAGCACCGATAGCTTGCCTTATCCTTTTAACAACTACGCATCGGATTATACCCAACAAGCCTTGTTAGCGGGTTATGCAATCAATAAAACGGTAGCAGACAATATGCTGACGCCAACGTGGGGATATAGCCAACGTTATTCGCTTGAAGTCGGTGCTAAAGGGGCACTGAGTGACACCAATATGGCCATTCTACGTGCGGGTGGTACTGGGATGTATACTTTTGGCAAAGATAACAAACAACAAGTGATCGGGCGGCTGGATTTGGGCTATCTATATAGCGGTGATTTTTATGATGTGCCTTATCGTTCACGCTTTTTTGCAGGCGGTGATTCTAGTATCCGCGGCTACAACACCGATAGTTTAGGACCGACCTATGGCGGCGAAAATTTCTTAGTCGGCGGTGATGCCTTAGCGGTAGGCTCGGCAGAGTATAACTATGAGTTTAGACCGAGTTTTCGTGGCGCTGTGTTTACCGACTTTGGTAATGCGTATGATACGACTGGCGAATATGATAACACAACGGCGGTCAGTATTGGTACAGGTATCCGCTGGCAATCACCGATAGGCTTGGTACGGCTCGATGTGGCAAAAGGTCTGACAGGGGATAACAACGATGTCCGTTTACACTTCTTTATCGGTTCACCGCTATAATAGTTTGGCTAAAAATCATTGCATTATTTTGTGCAAGGTTTTTAGTTAAGATTTTTGGATAAAACTTTGCTAGTATGTGAGGTTTATCCAATATACAGCGCATACAACCTGTGTTTTTGTAGTTAGCCAACGATTGATTTGCGATATTAATGAAAGACGATAATAACAACGACTCATTGCCCGAAGATGGCACCAAGCCTGACGATAAATCGTTGGTAGATAATGACCTAGACGCTAAAATAGACACTGAAAATCTAAAAACTAAAAGTCCAGACGGTGAAGATTTAGACCCTGCAAAAAAAGAGGCGGGTTGGCTTCGGCACTGGTATCGACAGGGTCTTGTCACCAAAATCGTGATGGTGTTAGCCGTTATTTTGATAGCAGTTTTATTAGGGGCTTATTATGCCGTCGGCACCCCGTGGGGTACACGGTTACTTATCAATGCCATCGTTCAAGAAACAGGTATCAGCCTAAAATATGGCAAAGGCAATCTTCGCGATGGCATTTGGGTTTACGATCTTAAAATTCCTGATAAACCGCCAAAAAATTATGTTGAAGTCACCGTCGATAAAGCCTATGTCAAAATTGGCTGGCGCGCCCTCATCCATAAACAAGTGCATTTGCGTGAAGCCAACATCAATCGCATGGTCATCACCTACAAAAAACCACCTTCCAATAAACCCTTTGATTACCCACGCATTGCGCTGCCTGTTAACTTAACCTTAGATGACGTACAAGCGAATTTAGTGCGCTATCAGCAAGTGACCCGCGACCCTATTGATTTTAAACAAGCGCATATCCAAAAGTTTACTTGGTATGATACCCAAATCACGGTTGACGAAGGCAAGTTGGCGTATAACAATTTATTAAGCGTCGATAAAGTCAAAGGCAAAATTGACCTGCAGCATGATTATCCGCTGGATGTGACAGGACTGGTTATTGTCAATTCATTGTCAAAAGTGTATGTCGATGCGCTTGATACCCATGCCACAGGCAGTTTGAAATTTTTGACCGCGGATATAAAGAGTAAATACAATAAATCGGATGTTACTGGGCATTTAACGGCGCAGCCGATGGATAAAAACGCGCCATTTAATGCCAAACTTGAATGGAAAGATGTGTTATTGCCCTATGCCACCAGTCAAAACATCCACCTAAAAAATGGCTTAGCGACCGCAACAGGGGTGACCAATAATATCCAGCTGCGTATCAATGCTGATTTGACTGCCAAAGATATCCCCGATGGCCATTATCAAGGTCGCGGCGTGATTGCCAATCAAAAACTCAGTATCGAATACCTCACGGCTAAAGTCGCGCAAGGCACATTGACGAGTCAGGGCACGATTGATTGGCATGACCGCACCCGTATTGCCATGATGAATACGGGGAATGGCTTTAAGATTCGTCAGTTGTTGTCAAAAGACATCGCCCCCTATGCGCCAGAGACCTTAACAGGCAAATTAGGCATCGTCTATGATGTGGCAACCGATAAATTGCCGATGCAAGTACGGGCAAATCTGCGCCAAGATGACGGTGAAATTATCAATGCCGATATCCGACAAGCCAAAGGCAACCATAAACCTTATACTATCGATGCCAATTGGCAACGGCTGATACGTCACAATTTACCGAGCATTGGCGAGCTTAACAGTCCCAATGGCAAAGCGCAGGTGATTTTTCAGCCGGCAGACGGCAAGCGACCCAGCAGTGTACAAGCGCAAGTCAATGCCAATATACTAAAGCTCAATCAAGCCCCAAGCGGTAATTACCAAGTCGATGTCAATAAAACAGGTCAGCTGGTTGACATCACTCAATTGCTGTATCAAGGCGTGGCAGGTAATTTGGCAGGCAATGGTAAAATTAAACTAGCGAGCGGCAATCAGCCGTTAGCTTGGCAAATCAATGCCAAAACCAACCATTTAAATGCACACAGCATTTTAAATAGCATCCCGCTGCAAGACTTGACAGGCAATGTGGTTGCCAGCGGTACCCTGCAACAGATCCGCCAAGCCAATCGAGCAGTCGTGACCCGTCATGATGTCACCATCAACCAAATTGACATGACGGGGGATTTATTGGGCGCCAACAATAGCAAAAAACATTTAGCATTAAAAGGCGCAGGCAAAGTACGTGCCGATGTACTGGGCAATAAGTTATCTTATATCGCCGCCAAATTTGATGGTAGCCTCAATGCGCCAAACGTACCCGCAGGCGTGTTTAAATTTGATATTGCAGGCACGCCACAACAGCTCAAAATTAATCAATTTAGTCATCAAGGTAAAGAAGGCTACATCAACGCCAACGGTAGCTTTGATATGACCAATGGTATCGGCTGGCATATCAGTGCTGACATGAAAAATTTTGATGCCAGCTATTTTGTGCCAAGTCTGCCAAGCCAAATCACCGGTACCATCAATACCGATGGCTATTGGCGGGCAGGCGCTCAGTACATTCATATCGCCAATATGAATCTCACAGGCAGACTAAAAAATCAACCTTTGATGGCAACGGGTCAATTGACCGCAAAACTGAATTTGCCAAAAGACCTCAGCACGCTGCGCCAAGTCATTGAAAATAGCGCCAATAATCAAAAATACGGACAAATCCGCCGTCTTGTTGAAAGTCTGCAAGCCAATAATCTGCTGGTACAATGGGGCAGCAATCGCATCACCGCCAATGGCAACCAAAATCAACTAGTGACCAGTGTCGATATCAGCACACTCAATCAGCTAATGCCGCAGCTAAAAGGTATCGTTAAAGGCGGTATTGTCTTAACCCAAGGTAACAACCAAGCCCTGCCTAACATCTATGTGGATTTAGTCGGGCGTAACATTTCACTGCCAAACTTTGTGGTACTCGATGCCAAAGTCACCGGTAAATTGGTCAATCTTGCCAAATCACCCAGTCAGTTGCAATTGACTGCAACGGGTATCAACATCGCCAATCAACCGCTGCGCTCTGTGCAATTGTATTTTAACGGTACCCAAGACAATCACACCTTGGATGTCAAAGCAGATAGTACCAAAGGACAAGTGCAAGCGACGCTCAAAGGTCGTATCGATCTTGCCAAAAAACAGTGGTCGGGTCTGCTTGGCAATGGACAAATTGGTACCAAATATGCCAAGTTGCAACAGCTACAGCCCGCCCAAATGCTATTTGGCTGGCAAAACCTAAATGTACAAATGGCGGCACACTGCTGGCAAATGGTGGGTCAAAACGGCAGTCTGTGTCTAAAAAACAACCTCGTGGTCAGTAATGAGCAAGGCAATGTCGATGTCAGCGTGCAACAAATTGATAGCCAAATTTTCTCTGTGGTGATGCCGCGTGATATCGCTTGGTCAGGAAAACTCAACGGCACCGCACTCGTTCATTGGCAGAAGAACCAACGACCCAGTATCAATGCCAGCTTCTTTACCGATAACGGGGTATTTGGTACTGCCCCACAAACCCCTGAAGAAAATCCAACGACCATTGCCTATGAGCGTATCAGTGTCATTGCGCGTTCAACCGCAGAAGGGCTAAAACTTCGTGCAGATATCAAAACAGCCAATGGCGCGGGCAATGGGTATTTGGACGCCACCGTCAATCCCTACATACAGTCAAAACCGATTTCAGGCACCGTTGTTTTTCAAGATATTGACTTGGCGGTATTTAAACCTTTCTTCCCATCGTTTGAACGCTTGACAGGTAACGGTCTAGTGGCAGGTAAAATCAGCGGCTCATTAATGCAGCCCAAATTTGTTGGGGATATTGAGCTACAAGATGCCGGTCTTAGCATCACAGGCGTGCCGATGCGCTTTGATAAGATTAATGTGTTATCGCACGTGGCAGGCAATCAAGCCTCTATCAATGGGTCTTTTGCCAGTGCAGGCGATGGTCAAGGTACCATTACTGGTACAGTTGACTGGACACATGAGCTGCAGGCCAAGCTGAAGTTGCAAGGTAAAGCGCTGCAAGTGAGTCAGCCACCTGAAATTACTGCCATTATTAATCCAATTTTTGATGTGATTGTCAAACCTAGCCAGCGCTACGTGAATATCGTAGGCGTGGTTGATGTGCCTCGTGCCACCATTCGCCCACCTGAAACCACAAGCAATGTGGTGAGCAAATCCCCAGATGTTAACGTGATTGATAGACGCTTGATGGGTCAGATTGATGATGTACTAAAAGTCACCCAACCCTGGAGCATCAACGCAGATGTGGGTGTGGATCTCGGCGAGCGCGTAAGCTTCCAAGGTTTTGGGGCACGCTTGCCATTGGCGGGTGCACTGCATATTACCCAGCGCGGTCAAGGCACCATGAAAGCAGAAGGGGTGGTACAAGTATCACGCCGCTCAAAAGTCGAAGTATTTGGGCAAAGCTTGACTCTAAACTTTGCGCAAGTTCGGTTCAATGGTGAAGTGATGAAACCACTGCTAAACGTAGAGGCAGTAAAAGACGTGCAAGGCGTACAAGTGGGTGTCAAAGTCAAAGGCAGCACCAGTGCGCCAAATATTACCGTGTTTAATAATGGCGGACTCAGTGAACAGCAGGCGATGAATGCGTGGGTGACAGGTAGTCTAAATAACAATTCAGGTGAAAATACCAACGAACAAGACTTTAGAAACCGCGTCGACAATACCATTGCCGCAGCAGGGTTAAGTTATGGCTTAAGCGGGACGCGCCAATTTACCAACCAAATTGGTCGGGCGTTTGGGTTGCAGCGTTTAACGTTAGATGCCAATGGCTCGGGCAATGACACCTTGGTCAGTCTAACGGGGTATATCACCCCAGACTTGTTTATACGTTATGGGGTAGGCGTGTTCACCTCGCAGCCTGAGCTGAGTATGCGTTATCAATTAACAAGACGCTTGTATATTGAGTCTAAATCTGCCATCAATAACTCTGTCGATTTGATTTATAACTGGCGCTATTAATGGGTTGATAAACAGTAAAAAGGCTGAGTTAATGCTCAGCCTTTTTTGGTTTCACGGTTTGTTGGTTTCACGGTTTTTTAGCTTAAGTTTTGGTTAAGGATACCAATTACGGACGCCATAAAACAGCACTTGCGCCTGTTTGATACAGCGATTGAGATACTCTTGTTTACCTTGTATCTCTGTGGGGTCAAATTTGAGCCATTGATACACCCAAGAAAAATACATATTCACGCCCATATCTGCAATCAACAAGCGTACTTCTTGATTTAAATGTCCAAAGGCAGGTTGCATCGCCAAATCATCGGTCATGATTTGCGCAAACAAGCTGATTTGCTCATCAAGTGCATTTTGCACAGCTTGGTTGCCACCATAGCGCTCAGAGACAATAAAGTGCCAGTGCAATGACGCGTGCTCCACACTTTCTAAAAAGAAACCCACGCTTGAGGCAATTTGACCTTCATGCGTTCGGGTGCGACCCAGCTGCAAATGATCGCGCAGACTTTGCAGCGTGTGACCGAGTTCTTCATTGACTAAGCAGGTGCCAAGCTCATCGATATCCTGAAAATGTCGATAAAAAGCCGTTGGCACTACGCCCACTTCGCGGCTAATCTGGCGAAGTGAAATCGACGAAAACGCATGCCCCGACCTCGATAACTGAAGCACCGATTGAAAAAAGGCTTGACGGGTTTGGCGTTTTTGCAAGTCACGGCTAGTCATTAGGTATCCAATCAGCGGGTTAAATAAGGAAAAATATTCTAAGCCGAAAACGCCAAATATACAATCGTTGACGATTGACGATTGACGATTGATGATTGAAGCTCAGCGATGAGGTTTAAATATTCACCGACCAATTGCCCTTTAATGCTTGCGCGAGCCGATAGGCTTCATGATCATTCATGCCAGTCAGCATGTCTAAAATACACAAGATATTTTGATAAACATCATCCCCTAATTGCCGACTAACATTGCTTAAATGGGCATTTAATAGATTAAGCAGTCGTAATTGCTCAAACTGAGCAATACTCTCTGCTGAATTACCCGTCAACGCCAGCGGCATAAACGCATCAAGTAGCGTATGTAAACAGCGGTTTGACATGATTTCAACACGTACTTTGCTTGGATGTTGAAAAATACGGGTATTGGCTAGGCTTTTGGCTTCACTGATACTACTGCGTACGTTATTGGGGCAGTAGTCAAATAAGCTGCCCGTCAGCTCGCCTGCCAATAAGGCGGCTTGGTTGGCAACAAAGGCATCAGTGACTTTGTCTACCAATCGCCGCATTGCTCGCCCCCGTAGTGCGGCTAATTTTTGGGTGATAGGCGCATTGGTCGTGACTTCAGGCGGTACGCCAAGCCGTTTACCGACGAGTTTGAGCAGCAGTGGCTCAACTTCATGATACTCTAACATACCCAGTAAAATCCCATCTTCCAAATCAATCAGCGCATAACAGATATCATCGGCGGCTTCTAGCAAATAAGCCAATGGATGACGTGCGTAACCCCTTTGGGTCTTGGGTAGTCGCAGCTGCTCCGCCAAATCCTGTAAATACGGCGCTTCACTTTCAAAACAGCCAAATTTCTTGAGCGTTAAGGGTGAGGGCAGTGAGTCACTGTCACTGACTGAATTGATAGGGGTGGAAAGATAAGGGTATTTCATAAAAGCGCCCAGCGTCGCCGCTGTCAGGCGCATGCCACCTTCATCGGGATGATGCTCGTTACGGGTCAGCAGTCGAAAACCTTGCGCATTGCCTTCATACGCTAATAAATCTATTCGCTGGCGTGGGGTAAGCCGCCTTAGATACTGGCGCTGGGCAGGCTGAAAAAACCAATCTCGAATCGCCTGCTCACCTGCATGCCCAAACGGGGGATTACCGATGTCATGTGCCAGACAAGCTGCCTGCACAATGACTCCCATGTCCGACATGGTAAAGCCGCTTGGCAAGTCATTACCGAGTTTCTCCGCGCTCATCATCCCTAGCGAGCGACCAATACAAGACACTTCAAGCGAATGGGTTAAGCGGGTATGAATACCCATCTCATGGGTTAACGGATGCACTTGGGTTTTTTGATTCAATTGGCGAAAAGATTGCGAAAAAACCAGCCTGTCATAGTCCTTATGAAATGCCGTCCTTGACGTCTTGGATTGGGTAAACTGATTGCTATGATAGATAGGTTTGGCAGATAACAGCGCTTGCCATTGCTTGTGTGTATTTTTTTTCATTATTATTTTCAGTCTTACAGAAAAATGGGGTGGATGGGATTAACTAACTAGCTAATTAATTCTAGCTAGATAATTGATTATTAACCAGTTTGGATGAATATTTTTTCAAAAGTTTGATGACACTATACCATTTATCGCAAAAAAATGACCAAATAGGAATTTTTCTGATAAAACAATTGTGTAATTTTTTATTATTGTTATAATTTAGTAACAAATACATTGTAGAATGTAATCACCATAAGATAAATGTAATATTTGATTACCTTTGTAAATTGCTTTTATAGCCCTACCACGCATAGTTTTCGGTCTATGTCGTATATGGATAGTTGCTAAGTAACACGATGAAATTTAATCGGTTAAATTTCAAATTTTTTAGGACATAAGTTATGATCCATCAAGTGAACGATACTAAAGGCACCGATGATAGTGTAGAAATGACGCGCCATCACTCCAAAATCAACATTCATAGTGTTGTACTGGTAATTATGTTAGCGCTCGTGGTGACATTTTTGATGGTGGTTGGGGTCAGTTATCTGTATGAAGCCAACAACTTAAAAGGACAGTCATCAAAATATTTATGTCCGTCAGCTTCTGCCGTACAAGTGGGTATATGCATTAAAAGCTAATAGTGGGTTTGCTATTAGGCGTGAATGGTTATTATATCTGCCGACTGGGTTAATCCAGTCGGTTTTTTAATGGCTAAATTAAAACGCTTTGAATTAAAATGCTTTTAATTGATATGCTTTGAATTAAAGCGCTTTTAGCTGATAAATGCCGGCAAAAATTTGCCCCATTTTTTTATATTTAAGTGGCTCAAGTGACGCGGTAAAAGATTCTAACAGGTGGCTATGATCTTGATCGCTTTCGATATACAGTAATGTCTGCGGATGAATTAACTGATGGTTGATTAACCCATGCAAAATTGTATCCCATAACGCTAGTTGATAAGGCGGGTCGATAAACACCACATCAAACGGCTCGGTCTTTGCCAGTTGTGGTAAGGCATGTTGTATCGTAGCTTCCATTGTCACAATTTTTGTATCAGCAATACCTAACAGGGCTTGGGTGGCTTTAATTTGCCTACATTGCTCATGGTTAGGCTCGATAGAAGTTAACTGCTTGGCACCCCGCGACAAGGCTTCAAAACCGAGCACCCCACTACCAGCACAGCAATCTAGTACCTTGGCATTGACTAAATCATCGGCAAGCCAGTTAAATATTGTCTCTCGGACACGGTCGGGGGTTGGTCGCAACCCATCGGCATCGATAAACGCTACCAAACGCCGCCGATACTCGCCGCCGATGATACGGACGTGAGAAATAGGGGGGGATTTGGTGGCTTTATTGGCTCGTTTGCTAATTTTGGACATCATGGTTTAGAAATCATAGTTTGGACATCTACATTACGTTAGTCAGCGCCACCCACCGCAGGGAGTTTGGCGGTATTGGGTTTTGAGATAATAGGTTTACCTGACAAAACTAACGCTGCCCGTTGCAATTTGGCAGCTTGTTTTTCGGCATTGATTTTGACAAGTTCTTCAGGGGACGGTGGCACAATCGGTTTTTTGATTTTATCAATGAGCCAGTAATCCATCATTTTACGCACAATTGGCGCTACCCAGCCACCATGGCGCCCATTTTCTACGATAACGGCAATGGCAATTTGCGGGTTTTCTACCGGGGCAAAACCAACAAACCAGCCATGATCCCAGTGACGCGAGTCAAGCGCGGCTTCGTTATAGCGTTTACCTTGTGCGATAGATTTGACCTGCGCTGTGCCTGTTTTGCCAGCGATGCGATAAGTTGGCGTGTAAATATTATGCGCTGTGCCTTTTTTGACCACATCTTCCATCGCTAGGTGCATACGCTGCCAATCATTGGGGTTACCGTTGTATTGAATTTTACCATCGGGCTTTTCAATAGGGGTGACATGTTCGGCACCGGTGGATTTTTTAAGCAGATGGGGGGTTAAATGCTGTCCATCACCGGCTAGCATGGCGATACCATTGGCAATCTGTAAGGGTGTCGCCAAAAAATACCCTTGCCCAATACTCACAGAAATGGTTTCCCCAGGCAACCAGGCTTTTTTGTAAGTTTTCATTTTCCATTCAGTAGAAGGGTAGACGCCGGTTTTCTCTCCCGGCAAATCAATCCCTGTTTTACTACCAAAATTAAAACGCGTCATCCAATCATGAAGCCGGTCAATACCGAGTTGATAAGACAGCTTGTAGTAGTAGGTATCGACAGATTCGACCACGGATTTATGCAAATTGACGTTACCATGACCCGATTTTTTCCAGTCACGAAATTTATGGCTATCGCCAGGCAGACTAAAATAACCCGGATCATAAATACTACTGTCCCATCCCATTATGCCGTAATGAATCCCTGCCAAACCCTCAATCGGTTTGATAGAAGAACCCGGGGGGTATTGCCCTTGTAGCGCACGGTTGTACAGTGGCATGTCGGGGTCTTGTTGCAGTGCCTTGTATTCTCTGCTACTAATTCCAGTGATAAAGGGATTGGGGTCAAAACTTGGATTGCTCACAAAGGCTAAAATCTCGCCAGTGCTGGGGTCAATTGCCACCGCTGCGCCGCGTTTACCATTTAACAAATCGCTGGTCAATTTTTGTAAGCCATAATCAAGGCTTAGATAAATATCATTACCGGGAATGGGCGGTTTGGTATCGAGTTTTTTGATGATATCGCCATAGGCATTGGTTTCAATTGATTGATAACCGGGTTTGCCCAGTAGCAGCGACTCGTAATATTTTTCAATCCCTGTTTTACCTATCAAATCGGTGCCTGCATACAGCTTTTTATCCAACTTTTTACTATCGTTGTCGCTGATACGCCCAACATAGCCAATCACATGGGCAAATAAGTCACTGTAGGGATAGGTGCGCGTGAGTTTACTTTGAATCGTCACGCCTTTAAAAAACGGTTTGCGTTCACTAAACTGGGCAACTTGCTGTTCGGTAAGTCCAATTTTAATGGTGACAGGTTCATTTTTACTTTTTTTAAGGGCTTTTGAAGCTTCACTGATTTCTTCAGGTGTCAACTGAAAAATCGGGGTGAGTAGTGCTAAGGTATTGTCAGGATTGTCAATTTCATCAGGACTGATAACAGCGGTAAAAACAGGCTGGTTATCCGCCAAAATTACACCGTTACGGTCATAAATGTAGCCGCGACTGGGTGGCGCAGAAACCAGCTTGATACGATTATTGTCAGACTGGGTGACGTACTGGTCGTGAGTATAAATTTGTAGATAAGCATAGCGTACAATCAAGCCCACCAAGCCCAAAAACACAAACACCGATGCCAAAATTACCCGGCGGCGAAAGATGAGATTTTCACGTTGCATATCTGAAGAATGGGGTGGTTTCATAAGCGGGTAACAGCAATTAGAACGGTTTTAAAAAGGGTCGCGGTGCGATGAATGTTTAGCTTAATGCAAATATAGGGATATCACCCAGCTACTAAGCTCCTATATGGGTGGCTTAAGTATGGGTGGCTTAAATCTGATGGCTTAAGTCAAAATTTAAGAGCGATATACTAGCATAAAATGTGGCAAATAAGCATGCCCAAATCCTGTCAAAATCGCAAATAACTAACGGCTGCTGTCAAAACAACTGTATCAAATTATGATAGCAGCATTGACGGCAATATGGATAATAACATAGGGACGCAAAACCGCTAAAAATACAACTTCTTCAGGTAAAATATATCTTTCTGTGCTAAAATCTAGCGGTTTGAACGCACCCATATTCACGCACCCATACTACAGACGTTGTCAAGCAAACCTTGTAATGTCATCTCGGTTTTATGGTCCTTTGATTTTAGCTTTTTCACCATGTGAGCTTTTTTGATATGTTTGCAGAAATTTGGCACAAGCTTGCAACCCATCCGCAATTTTTCGCCATGCTGACCATTCCATTTGTGACAGCAATCGTGACTTGGGCGCATGTATGGATGGCGCTCAAGATGCTATTTTATCCCATTCATTTTTGGGGCATTAAGATTCAAGGTTTCCCAGGCGGCGGTATCGGCTGGCAGGGCATTGTGCCACGCAAAGCGGGTAAAATATCCGGGATTATCGTTGACCAAACTTTATCCAAGCTTGGCTCGCTCGATGAGTTTTTCCAAGCCATGCACCCTGAAGAAGTGGCGGATTTTATCAGCCAAACCATGAACCAAAACTTGGATTTGCTGATTGATGAAATCATGAATGAGCGCTCGGCAACGCTATGGGCGAATCTGCCTTTTGCTGTCAAACGCCGTATCTATGCCTATGGACACGAGCAATTGCCAGCTATCATGAAAAATCTGGTGCTCGACTTGACCTACAATGTCGAAAACTTGGTTGATATGCGCGAGATGATTGTCAACAAGATGGAAAGCGACCGTGCGCTGATGGTGCGGATGTTTTTGAAGGTAGGTCAAAAAGAGATTAATTTTATTTGGCATATCAGTGCGCTGATTGGGTTTGTATTTGGTATTTTGCAGATGGCGATTTTTTGGTTTGTGCCGCAGCATTGGACGGTGCCGTTTTTTGCCGCGATTTGGGGGCTGTTGACCAATTGGATTGCCATCTGGATGGTGTTTAATCCGATTGAGCCGCATTATTATCGCTATCCCAAATTTTTTAGTTTTAGCAAATCGCTGCCGTTTATCCGCTTTGAAAAACCGCATATGGGACAATTTAACTGGCAAGGTGGTTTTATGAAACGCCAGCCTGAGGTCTCTGAGGTGTTTGCTGAGATTGTGGTCAAAGATTTGGTCACGCTCAAAAATATCATGCATGAAATGATGTATGGCAGCCGTGCGATGCAAACGCGTGAGCTGATTAAAAAACACCTAAACCCAATGTTGGAATCACAGGTGATTCAAACAAGCTTGAAATTTGGTTTAGGTCGTAAAGAGTTTGGTCAGCTCAGACACGTGATTATTGATAAGTCAATTGCAGCGACCATGGTGCCGATGAGTAATCCTGAGCTTAACCTTAGTCGCGCAGAAAAAATCTTTGGGCTGTTTCGAGACCGAATTCGCGCATTGACGCCCAATGAATTTCAAAATCTGTTGCGTCCTGCCTTTCGTGAAGATGAATTAACGCTCATTATTTTGGGCGGTGTGACAGGGTTTTTGGCGGGCTGGATACATTTGATATTGGTGTTTTATTAATTTGACCCATTTTTTTGGTGAAAATTCTACAGTGTGATAACCACTACAGCGATAGGAGCAGTGGGTATGTTAATTACTGAATTGGGCTATTTTGCGCTTATTTCAGCCTTGGTGATTGCCATTTTACAGGTTATTTTGCCAGCAGTGGGGGTGTTTAAACACCAACCTGCTTGGCAACGACTGGCGGGAAGTTTTGCCATTGCTCAGTTTTTGGCAACCGGTACGTCATTTTTGTGCCTGATGTATGGGTTTTATGCCAATGATTTTACGTTGATTTATGTCGCTAATCAGTCAAATTCTTTGCTGCCTTGGTACTATCGCCTATCCGCCACGTGGGGCGGGCATGAAGGCTCACTGTTATTGTGGGTCACCATTTTGGCGACTTGGGGCGCGGCGGTGGCCGTTTTTAGTCGAAGCTTGCCGCTTGCCATGCGCGCACGCGTGTTGGTGATTATAGCCTTTGTGCAAATGATGATGCTAAGCATGGTGATTTTTGTGTCGTCACCTTTTAATCGCAGTCTACCCAGCATCCCAGTGGATGGCAAAGATTTGAATCCACTACTGCAAGACCCTGGATTAATTTTTCATCCACCGATGCTATATATGGGCTATGTGGGCGCGGTGGTACCGTTTGCTTTTGCCATGGCAGCATTATGGGCAGGTCGGTTAGATGCGGTGTGGACGCGTTGGTCGCGTCCTTGGACACTAGCGGCTTGGTGTTGTTTGACCTTAGGGATCGTGTTTGGCTCAATGTGGGCATACAACGAACTTGGTTGGGGCGGCTGGTGGTTTTGGGATCCTGTGGAAAACGCGTCGTTTATGCCTTGGCTCGGTGGGGTCGCATTATTACACTCATTGGCAGTTACCGAAAAGCGCGGCGTGTTCAAAGCTTGGACGATTATGTTGGCGATTTTCACTTTTGCCTTGAGTTTATTGGGTACGTTTTTGGTACGTTCGGGGGTTATTACCTCAGTTCACTCATTTGCCGCAGACCCCACCCGCGGTCTGTTTATCTTGGTGATTTTGGGCGTGGTCATCGGTGGCGGTCTGGCGATGTTTGCGTGGCGCGGTTGGCGTTTAACCCAAGAAAGCCATTATCAGCTCAAATCTCGTGAGACATTATTGGTCATCAATAACATTATTATATTAGTCGCAACCATCGTGGTGGTGATTGGCACACTTTACCCAATGCTGGCGGATGCGTTAAAACTGGGTCAAGTATCGGTCGGTGCGCCTTACTTTAATGCGTTATTTGTGCCATTAACTTGGTTGTTGTTGTTATTTTTAGCCATTGGACCTGTCAGCCGTTGGAAAAAAGACACCCGTCCATTGTTAGGTACAGGTCTAGCGATTTTAGCCAGCTGTTTTGTGTTAGCCGGGGTTTTAAGCTATTTCTTGGCCAGTAACATTAACATCAACATATTTATGTCAGCGGCATTGTGTTTATGGGTGTTGGTATGGATGGTGATTGATATCAAAGACAAAACCCGTAACGCGCGCTCGCTGGGCGCTGGGCTGAAACGTCTGCACATGGGCTATTGGGGAATGCAGTTGGCGCATTTGGGTATTTTGCTATCCGTCATGGGCATTGCCATTACCACAAGCCTAAGTATCGAAAAAGACATTGCCATGCAAAAAAACCAATCGGTTGAAGTACAGGGCTATCAGTTCACGATGGATGAGCTAAAAAAAATCCGCGGCGCCAACTTTGATGCTACCCAAGCGGTCGTCAGTGTTCGTAAAAACAACCAAATAGTCGCGACCCTTTATCCAGAAAAACGCCATTATGTGGTCAGTCAAATGCCCATGACCGAAGCTTCTATCCAGTACAACCCATTAAGAGATATCTATATGGCAATGGGTGAGCCGATTTTAGGTGTTAATCAAAGCGAAGCCGATGCCACTAAATGGGCGGTGCGTATCTATATCAAACCTGGCGTACGCTGGGTGTGGTGGGGTGGTTTTGTGCTGTCGCTCGGTGCGATTTTAAGTATGTTTGATAAACGCTATCGTAAACTGCCGAGACTTGCTGATATGAGTGATGACAAGTCAGGAAATTTGGCAGCGGTTAACAGAGCAGCGGTAAACGCCACCGTGTTAGTAAAAAGTGACAGTGAGTTAGGTGAGGAGAGTGCTCATGGCAATGCGTAAAAGACAACTTTGGTTTTTGATTCCTTTGGTGCTTTTTTTGATTATCATTGCGCTGTTTTATACGCGTTTGGGCAAAGATACCACAGTAGTGACCAACACCTCGCTCAATCGCGCTTTGCCAAGTTTTAGCTTACCGTCTTTGGGTAACCCATCACAAATGATTACCCAAGCACAGCTACCCAAACAGCCATTTTTACTCAATGTATGGGCGTCTTGGTGTGTGACTTGTAAAGTTGAACACCCGTTTTTATTGCAAATGTCAAAAGCCGGCGTACCGATTGTTGGGGTCAATTATAAAGATGAAACCAAAGACGCGCTCGATTATCTCAACACCCATGAAGACCCATTTACCCTCAATGTGCAAGATAAAGAAGGGAATTTTGGCATTGATTTGGGTTTAACGGGTGTGCCAGAGTCATTTGTGGTTGATGGCAAGGGCAATGTGCGCCAGCATATCTTGGGTGAAATCAACGAAGAGCGCTACAACAAGCAAGTATTGCCTTGTATGACTGCGCTGCGTGAACAAGCCGCTGATGCTAAAATCCGTGAGGTGTGCCAATGAGTATCACATTTGCAAAAATTCTTCATTTGATAGTCAGGGCGATGGCTACGGTGTTGCTAGTCGCAGGGTTATCCATGTCGGCTTGGGCAAATATTGATACCTACCAATTTGACAACCCTCGCCAAGAAGCCCAGTATCGTGCGCTCATTGAAGAATTTCGTTGTCCAAAATGTCAAAATCAAAACTTGGCAGGTTCCGATGCGCCAATTGCCCAAGATTTAAAACAAAAGACCTATGATATGGTCAAAGACGGTCGTTCCGACGCCGAAATTCGCCAGTATATGAATGAGCGCTACGGTGACTTTATTAGCTACAAACCACCTGTGCGCCCATCCACCTGGATTTTATGGTTTTTTCCGCCGGTGTTGTTGGTATTTGTGATGCTGGCTTGGTTTATTCGTAACCGTAATTCGTCAAAACGTGCCGCTGTCATCGCTAATCCCATAGAAGACGGCTATGCGCCACTCTCAGCCGCCGAACAACAGCGATTACAAGATTTGTTAAACGCCAATGATAACGCTGCCAATGCTAAAACTAGTGAAATCAATCAAGCAGCGGCTAAGGAAAATTAATGTCAACGCTAATTATTTTTATCATTGTCGCGCTTTTGTTTGCTATCACGCTTGCGGTATTTATCTTGTTACCTTGGTTGCAAACCCAAGACTATCACGCCATCGCCAATCGCGCTGATAATCAGTTACTAACGCTCAATATTGAAGTATTTAAACAACGGTTGGTAGAACTTGATGCCGATTTTGGCGAGGGTCAAATCGATGAGGCGACTTATCAAACCCAAAAACTGGCGTTAGAGCGTCAATTACTAGACATCAGTGACAATCAAGATACCAGCCATTTTACCCCCAATTGGAAAAGCCGTCTGATAGTTATCATCTGGATTCCGCTGTTATCTGCGATGGCTTATGTGATGATTGCCGACCGCACGCCCGTCTATCAGTTATGGGATGCACAAAATCGCTTGGGACAAGTCGCAGATGATTTGCTGACCGCAAAAATCGATACGCCACCCGAATGGGCGACCAAAGACAGTGTGGGACTAATTAGTGCCATGCAAACCAATGTGCATCATCATGCCACCGATCCGCTACGTTGGTTCCGTCTGTCTGAAGTGTTTGTAGCTTTGCAAGCACCCGAGCAAGCAATTGAAGCCTTGGCAAGGGCGTATCGTCTCAATCCTGATGATGAAAAAGTTGCCATCACCTACGCCCAAACTAGCTTTTTTACCCAAGGCGGGGTAATGGATGACAAAACCCGTCAAGTGGTTGAGCATATTCTAGCCAAAAGTCCCAAACACCAAGGCGCACAAATGCTGATGGCAATGGGCGAAATGCGGGCGGGCAACTACGCGCAGTCTCGAAAATGGGTAGAACTGCTACGCACCGAAATCCAAGCGCGTCCTGGCGATCATACCCAAGCCTTAAGCAGCTTATCTGAACTTGAGCAGACTATCAACCAGCGGGAAGCCCAAGGCGAACAGGCGATTACAGTCAATGTCAAAGTCACCCCGGAGATATTAGGGCGGGTGAAAAAAGGCGAAAGCTTATTTGTTAATGTGCGTAAGATGGCAGGTGGTCCCCCTGTTGCTGCCAAAAAACTGTCAGCAGATAGCTTAACCATCAATGGTATGGCAATTAACATCAGCGATAACGATAGCATCATGCCGACCATGACCTTAAGTTCGGCGATTAGCACGAATGAGCCATTGGTGATTACTGCCCGGATTAGTGCTTCAGGTGACGCCATGCCGCAAAGTGGTGACTTGACGAGTAACCCCGTACCGCTAGAGAAAACGGCTGACTCGACAACCGTATTGATTGATAAAATCGTGCCTTAAATCGTTATGAAAAATCTCTTGATTGAATAGGGGATTAATTGAATAAGGGGCGGATTAAAGCTTGCCACATTTTTATTTTTAATACCCCTATCAATTTAAATTATTTTGCAAAAATTGCTTGAGATTTTAGCGGTTAACGAGTATTGTTAACCCAGTATTTCAA
Source organism: Moraxella sp. CTOTU47616 (assembly GCF_032017465.1). Classification (NCBI taxonomy): domain Bacteria; kingdom Pseudomonadati; phylum Pseudomonadota; class Gammaproteobacteria; order Moraxellales; family Moraxellaceae; genus Moraxella; species Moraxella sp. CTOTU47616. Next base: position 111,465 of record NZ_DALZPU010000002.1, on the reverse strand, counting down.
AACTGTTAGTTATTCGAACACACCATTTGTGGGTCTTTTTTGCTATTGCAGTAATGAGATAGGGCGATTTTAATAATTTCGACTTAAGGAATAGGTTTATGAAGCGTATTATTCTTTTAGGGCCACCTGGCGCTGGTAAGGGTACCCAAGCACAAATCATCACCAAGGAATTTAATATTCCACAAATCTCAACAGGTGATATGCTACGTGCCGCTATCAAAGAAGGTACTGAGCTTGGCAAACAAGCCAAAAGTATCATGGATGCCGGCGGACTTGTCTCAGATGATTTAATTATCAACCTAGTTAAAGCCCGTATTGCGCAGCCAGATTGTGCCAACGGTTGTATTTTTGATGGCTTTCCGCGTACCATTCCACAAGCCCAAGCGTTAGCCGATGCAGGCGTACACATCGATAACGTGGTAGAAATTGCCGTACCTGATGAAGACATTGTGTCTCGTTTGTCAGGTCGTCGTTCTCATCCTGCTTCAGGTCGCGTGTACCATGTGGTTTATAATCCACCCAAAGTGGAAGGTAAAGATGACGAAACCGGTGAAGATTTGGTCCAGCGTGATGACGATAAAGAAGATACCATCCGTGATCGTTTAGCGACTTATCATAACCAAACAGAAGCTTTGGTTGGTTTTTATCAAGACTTGGCAAAATCAGGTCAAAATGCGCCGCGCTATGCTAAATTTGATGGTACACAAGCGATTGATAAAGTCAGTGAACAAGTCCTTGCCGAGTTAAAAGCATAATTAAAACCATGATTAAAAGCGTCAATGGGTTTTTAAGAAAATTAATATTAGGTAAGCTAAATAAAAAGCTGAAATTTTGATTTCAGCTTTTTTTTATAACTAAATCAATTTTATAGCTAAATCAGTCTCAATAAAAAAGCCAATTCAATATGAATTGGCTTTTTAAGTTTTAAACAAACAATTAAGCAGTTTTAAGGGCTTTAATTGCTTTGTTTAAGCGGCTTTTATGACGTGCTGCTTTGTTTTTGTGAATCACGCCTTTGTCAGCAATACGGTCAATCACTGGAACTGCTTTTTTGTAAGCTTCAGTCGCTGCTTCGTAGTTTTTATCTTCAACGGCTTTTACCACATGTTTGATGAAAGTACGAACCATAGAACGTTGTGATGCTTTTAATTGACGACGTTTAACGTTTTGACGAGCGCGTTTGCGAGCTTGTGCAGAATTTGCCACGTAAATCTCCTTGGATTTGCAATATAAATCGATCTGTTAGTAAGTGAGCAGCCATTCGCTTATTACAGACACGGGTAGTTAGGGTTGCTTGAATCCTTGAATCACTAGACACGGAAACACAATTAACGATATCAAGCGGATTTAAAGCCCGCTATTTTAGCAAACTCACGCTACAATGACAACTTATTCGGCAGATTATTCAGCGTATTTCGTCTGTTGACCAAAAAACCATCGCGCAATGCCCACCAACGCTGAAAAAAACGTATTTGTAGGTGAAAGTTTTGATTATCTGTGATTAAATAAAATGACATTAAAAACTCATAAAATATTCATACTGAGGTCATTGTTTTATGCAGCGCACAGCATTAATTATCGGTGCAACCGGGTTGGTAGGCAATTCATTACTCACTCAGCTTGGCAGTCTCTATCAAAAAGTCATTATCATTGCGCGCTCTCAGCCAAAAGGGTTGAGTGATTCGATGCATTTTTACCAGCTTAAAGATTTTAATCAAATGCATGAATTTGTGTCTGCGCTGTCGATTGGTAAAGACACCGATGCTTTTAGCTGTCTGGGTACCACCATTAAGGAAGCGGGTAGTGAAGCGGCTTTTCGACAAATCGACTTTACCTATAATGTCGAATTTGCAAAAGCTTGCAAACAAAAAGGCGTAGAGCGGTTTTTTTTGTTATCGGCAATGGGCGCCAATGCCGATAGTCGCTTTTTTTATAACCGTGTCAAAGGTGAGCTTGAGACGGCGATTGGTAATTTAGGCTTTCAAGAATTGGCAATTTTTCGTCCCTCTTTGCTGCTTGGCAAACACGATGACCGTAAACTTGAAACCATCGCGCAGACGGCGTATAAACTCATCAAACCTATTGTGCCTAAAAAACTGCCTGTCCGTCCCATAGAAGCCGATAGGGTAGCGATGGCAATGGCGCTGGTGAGCAACAATTGGCACATCAAACATACCTATGAAAAATGTGCTAATAGCGTCGATACCGCCAAGAAAACCCAAGTTATCAGTAACGGTGAAATGCTAGCGATGACGCGGTTTAGAAACTAACCTTCCCAAAAAACGATTGACTTAAGGAGCCATGATGAGCGACATGACGTTACAAAATTTTATTACCTGCGATTTATTAGATGATAATCCAGAATGTCAGGTTTGTGCACCCAACATGGAAGGCAAACGCTTTTTTAGCTATGGCGGTAACACAAAATTTGGCGGTGAAGTGGTAACTGTCAAATGCTTTGAAGACAATAGCCGTGTTAAAGAGCTGTTAGCCACGTATGGCAAAGATGATAAAGGTAATGGCAAGGTTTTGGTGGTAGACGGTGGGGCGTCAATGCGCTGTGCGTTGTTAGGTGATATGATTGCCCAAAGTGCGGTGGACAATGGCTGGGCTGGCGTGATTGTGTATGGCTGTGTGAGAGATGTGGATGATATGGGCAAAATGCCAATCGGGGTACAAGCGCTCGGCGCCATTCCCCGCAAATCCAATCGCAAAGGTGTGGGCGATGTGGGCGTAACGCTCAATTTTGGCGGAATGACGATAAATAATGGCGACTTTGTGTATGCTGATAACAATGGCATGATTGTAAGTAAGACATCATTGCTTTAAGCAGCTAACTTAAGCTACTACACTAAAAAGTAGCCTAGGTTAGTTAAAAACCCGCATCAATTGTTGATAGATTAACTGGTTATATGGCTTGATTGTGGTAACATCAGCGCATAAAAACGCTTACTTTTTCTGATTTTTTATTGTCATATCATTTTGGGAATTATTATGAAACTATATCAAACTCTGCTATCGCTTGCCATCGCCACCCTTATGTATCACGCTGTGCCCGCGCAAGCCGCGCCCGCGCTAACGTATGCTGGCGATAATCCTCATATCGTTAATCTTGCCAATACCAACGCTTGGCTTGAAGTAGATACTGAAGCGTACGGGCATAATATTGAAGCGATGCGCGCGCATTTAGGTGGTAAATCCCAAATCTGTGCGATTTTAAAAGCCGATGCGTATGGCTTTGGCATTGATAATTTGATGCCTACCGTGATTGAGCATAAAGTGCCTTGTATCGGCATTGCCAGTAACGAAGAAGCCCGTATCGCCCGCAAACACGGCTATAAAGGACGAGTGATGCGGGTGCGTACGGCGACCAACCAAGAAATTGAAGACGGCTTAAAATACAATGTCGAAGAGTTATTTGGTACCCTTAAACAAGCCCAAACTGCCAGTGATATCGCACGAGCAGCGGGCGTGGTCATTAATTTTCATATGGCACTCAACGACGGCGGCATGGACCGTAACGGCTTGGATTTGAGCGTTGAGAAATCTAAACAAGACGCTTTGACAATTACCAAGCTTAAAAATCTCCATATCGTCGGTATCATGACCCATTTTCCTGTTGAGGATAAAGCCGATGTACAAAAAGGGTTGGCTAGTTTTAAACAAAACACTGATTGGCTGATTAAAACCGCCAAACTCGACCGTAAAAAACTCACCATCCATGCGGCGAATTCGTTTGTATCGCTGAACGTGCCAGAAGGTTGGTTTGATATGGTGCGTCCTGGAGCGATTTTGTTTGGCGAGCCTTACTTTGAACGTCCAGATTTTAACTACATCATGTCGTTCAAAAGCCGTGTGGCTAGCGTCAATTTCTATCCTAAAGGCTCAACTGTTGGCTATGACCGCACTTATACCTTGACACGAGATAGCTATTTGGCAAATCTACCATTTGGTTATTCAGACGGCTACCGTCGCGCCTTTACCAACAAAGGTCATGTCTTAATTAATGGTCATAAAGTCCCGGCATTGGGCAAAATCTCGATGAATACCACCATGGTCGATGTCACCGATTACCCCGATGTCAAAGCAGGCGATGAGGTGGTTATCTTTGGTAAACAAGGTAGTGCCGAAATCACCCAGTCGGAAATCGAAGATATTACAGGTACACTCTTTACCGAAATCTACGCCAACTGGGGTAACTCAAATCCTAAATTTGTCAAAGCCCAAATCACTAAATCGCTCAAAAAATAACGTCAGCTTGACAAAAAAGCACCGTCAAATTGGCGGTGTTTTTTTGCATATCACTTTGGTAAAAAACGCTAGATTGCTGCATTGCAGGGATAAAGTGTTAAAGTGTTATTGCCAAAAAGTCTGCTAAAACACTGCTATTTTAGCTTTAATTTTTCAGCAAAAACCCCCACAATAACGTCATTATTTTTCGCCTTTCTTAATCAAAAGACTTATAACCAAAAGACCGATAACAATGACGAATGCTACGCACCCACTGTCTCATCTTTCCTTTCGCCTTAACCAATCGTTGTTTGACAATGCTAAGCATGACAAAAAATGGCTGGGCAACTTACAAGGCATGACCCAAGCCTTATGGCTCACCAGCCTCACCAGCAGCGATAGTGGTCAGCAAAACCGACTTAAAGTCGTCGTGACCCGTGACCAAAATCAGCTCAATCAGCTTGAAACAGAGTTGGCATTTAGTGGGGTGGATGCCCATGTGTTTCCTGATTGGGAAACGCTTACCTATGACGAACTGTCACCGCACCATGATATTGTCTCTGAGCGGATTCATTTACTTACCCATATGCCAACGGATGGTATTTTACTGATTTCGGTGCAGACCTTAATGCACCGCGTCGCCCCTGCATCATGGTTATTGGGGCAACACTTTGATTTGTCAGTGGGTGACACCTTTGATGTGGCAACCGAACGCCGAAAACTGGCGACTGCGGGCTATCATGCGGTAGACAATGTCTTTGAGCCTGGGGAGTTTGCTGTGCGTGGCAGCGTGATTGATTTGTTTGCCATTGGTCAGCCGTTTCCAGTGCGCATTGATTTATTTGATGATGAGATTGAGAGTATCCGTTTTTTTAACCCACAAACCCAGCGTAGCTTGACCCAAGCGGATTTGGACGAGTTAAAAGACAGTGACCCCCATCAATATGTCAAGTTTATCAATAGTCAAAAAAAATCGGGTGAAACCATCGGTAAAATCACCAGTTTTCAGATTTTACCCGCGCGAGAATTTCCCCTAGATGAGGGTAAAGAAACGTTTCGCGCCAATTTTGCTAGCACCTTTGCCAACACATCTGCCCGCCGTTTTGAGCTGTTTAACGATGTGATGAACGGCATTGCACCCGCCGGAGTGGAGTATTATCAGCCATTATTCTTTGAAACGGATACTTGGCAAAATGGCTCGGATTTTTTTAGTTATTTGCCCAAAGATAGCTTGTTTATCGTCGATAATCAAATAGAGACGGCTTACCAAAATTTTTGGCAACAAATCCAAACTCGCTACAATGACCGCAGGCACGATATCGAAAAACCGATTGTGGCACCGCAAGATTTGTATCTAGCAGAACATATCTTTAACGAAAAAATTGCCCAATATCCCCGCATTATCACCAGCGAACAGCCAATCGATGACACCAGAGCAGGGGCAATCAATGCATTGGTTGACACACCCCCTGATTTAACCGTTGACCACAAACTTGCTGAGCCACTGCAAAGACTAATGGTATTTCGCGATCAGTTTGCTAAACCGATATTATTGGTCGCCGAAACTGCGGGTCGCCGTGAGATTTTATCGGAGCTGCTGCAAAAACGCTTTAATTTGCAAAGTGTTTCAGGATTGACTGATTTTCTTGCAAACATGGATGAGGCGCATAGCACTACGATTGCCTTGACCATTGCACCGATTGAACGAGGCGCGTTGCTCCCCGATAAGTTTGCGATTCTCTCAGAAACCCAGTTGTTTGGACGGCAGGTGTTACAGACTCGCCGCCGTCGCCAAAGCGATGTGTCTGATGAGTTTTTGGTTAAATCGGTCAGTGAGCTTAATATCGGCGACCCTGTGGTGCATATTGATTTTGGCATTGGGCGCTATCAAGGCTTGATTACCCTTGAGATTGATAGACAACTGCAAGAGTTCATCCATCTCACCTATGCCGATGATGCCAGTGTGTATGTGCCTGTGGCAAATCTGCAGCTTATCAGCCGTTATGCGGGTGGCGACTCGGCAACCGCACCGCTTCATACCATAGGTAGCGGTAAATGGGATAAAGCCAAAGCAAAAGCACTCAGCCAAATTCATGATGTGGCGGCGGAACTGTTAAATGTGCAAGCTCGCCGTGATGCCAAAGTGGGCATTAACTTCCCAATTGACCAAATCCAATATGACCTATTTGCCAGTCAATTTGCGTTTGAAGAAACGCCCGACCAAGCCAATGCCATTGAAGCGGTTAAGTTTGATATGAAGCAAAATAAGCCCATGGATAGGCTGGTGTGCGGTGATGTCGGCTTTGGTAAAACCGAAGTGGCAATGCGTGCCGCTTTTATTGCGGTACAAGCAGGGTATCAAGTGGCAGTGCTAGTACCGACGACGCTGCTTGCTGGGCAACACGAAGACAACTTTTTGGATAGATTTGCCGATTGGCCCATTCGTATTGAAAGCCTGTCTCGCTTTGGCACCAAAAAACAACACGATGCGATTCTCAAAGGCTTAGCCGAAGGTAAAATTGATATCGTCATCGGTACCCACCGTATTTTGCAAGAAGATGTCAAGTTTGCCAACTTAGGTCTGATGATTGTCGATGAGGAGCACCGTTTTGGCGTCCGAGATAAAGAGCGTATCAAAGCCATGCAATCGGATGTCGATGTATTATCAATGACCGCGACACCCATTCCGCGCACGCTGAACATGGCGTTATCGGGTATGCGCAACATGTCGATTATCGCCACGCCCCCGGCAAGGCGGTTGGCAATTAAAACCTTTGTCATGCAAAAGTCTGATAACTTACTCAAAGAAGCGATTTTGCGTGAATTATTGCGTGGCGGACAGGTGTTTTTACTGCATAACGATGTGGCAAGTATTGAGCGCATGGCAGAAACCGTGCGAGAGCTTGTGCCCGAATCTCGGGTTGCAGTGGCTCACGGTCAGATGAAAGAACGAGAGCTTGAGCAAATCATGCAATCGTTTTACCACAAAAGACACAATGTGCTGGTGTGTACCACCATCATCGAAACAGGCATTGATATCCCCAATGCCAATACCATTATCATTAACCGTGCCGATAAATTCGGGCTAGCCCAGCTTCACCAACTGCGCGGCCGCGTTGGGCGTAGTCACCACCAAGCTTACTGTTATCTACTTGTGCCGTCTATTAAAGGCTTGACCAGCGATGCACAAAAGCGGCTTGATGCCATCAGCCGTGCCAATACATTGGGGGCAGGCTTTATGCTTGCCAGTGAAGACCTTGAGATTCGTGGGGCGGGCGAGCTACTGGGCAAAAACCAAAGTGGTAATATGCAAGCGGTTGGTTTTAACCTGTATATGGATATGCTAAACCGTGCCACCAAGGCCATCAAAGCAGGTAAACAACCTGATTTGAACACCCCATTATCGCTAACCAGTGACATTAATCTGCATTTGTCGGCACTCATTCCTGAAGATTATCTGGGTGATGTCCATCAGCGGCTATTGTTTTATAAAAAAATTGCCAATGCTGAAGACTATGACAGCCTAATTAGTATCCGCAGCGAAATGCTAGACCGTTTTGGCAGTTTGCCCGAGCCGACCAAAAATCTATTTGCCATTCACCAAATCCGCTTAATGGCTGAAGCGCTGGAGATTAGCAAAATTGATGGCAATGAGCGCCAAGTCACCTTTGAGTTTTCACCCAGCACCCCTGTAGAAGCCATTACCATTATTGGGCTTATTCAATCGAATCCGAAAAAATTTAAAATGAATGGCGCGACAGGGCTAAAAATGATGGACGACAAAGCCCTTGCCACACCAGAAGGACGGATTGACGCGGTGAAAAATCTCATAGAGAAATTATCTTTAAAAACGTGATGATGACCTGATAATAAATAATTATTGTCTCATCATAAGCGTGTTATAGCGAAAAAGAAGATTTAGAAAATGATGGAAAATCAATTACCTAATGGCGAGCGCCTGATTGAAGAACCTACCTATCCTGAAGATTGGGAATGTTGCAACAACGGCTGCGAAGAATTGTGCGTGTATGAAATTTACCGCGTCCAAAAACAAGCCTATGACGAACAGCAACAGCGACTCAAAAGCGTGCCAAAACTACTTAGCGACCTCGACAAACCTGCTCGGTAGCTGGATTATTCTTCAATAAAAGTAATTTTTTGTAAATTCATATTCCTGTCACATGAATTTCATGCTAATGTCATCAAACTCACGTTAAATATCATGACGTTATGAAGTTGCATTGATAACGTAAAATAGTAAGTAAACAACTAAAAAATGGCAAAAGCCTTAAAATGAATAAAAAATCCATAATCATTGGATAAAGAAGGATAGGAGTAAAAAATGTTAGATATGTTAAATGAAGCGTTTGAATATGAAACCGATATCATCTATCTTGACGAAGGCGATGACGCGGTAGAAATGTAAACTGCAAGTTAAGCGTAAAACCTAAAAATTCGTAACCGATAACCTCTTAATATACCGATTAAGAGGTTTGTTTTTTTTGGGCAATATAAATGAATGATTACTGACTAGTAACTAGTAACTAGTGATTAGGGACTGGTACTGGCAGGCATCGCCACCTCATGGTGCTTATCCATATCCTGCATATTGTGCATGTCGTGATTCATGTTATGATTATGGTTCATATCATCACTCATATTATGGTTCATAGGCATGGTAGTCGAAGCTGGCATAGAAGCAGGATTAGACGCAGAATGATTCATCGTCGACATATCGTGGTGCATACTCGTCTCATTCATGGCATGACTGTGTGAACCTTGATTATGTGAACCATGGTTATGGTGCATCATCATCGGGATAAAAATCACCGCAAGCCCAGACAACATCATAATCACCCCATTAATTTGGCGAAGACGAAAATTTTTAATACTCGACTGTAGCATCCCCACAGTTTTTTGCGTGGCAATCAACATCGGCATGGTACCTAGCCCAAATACAAACATTAGAGCCGCCCCTGTAGCGACGTTGTTGCCAGCAATCGCCATCATGAGCGCACCATACACCAATCCACACGGCAAAAATCCCCAAAGCAAGCCAGCAAACAAAGCTTTACCAAAGCTATCAATCGGAAACACTTTTTTGCGTATCGGGGCAAGCGATTGCCAAAAGCGCATCCCGAACTTTTCTAACTGATTAAACAGCGGTAACCCAAGCATCGCAAGCCCAATCAACACCAATACCGCACCCAGTACAATTCTTGGCGCACTGTTGCTCATAATGGATTGAAAGATTGCCACCCCAACAAAACCGGCAATCAATCCAAGCAAGGAATAACTGATGAGGCGTCCCAAATGATACGTCAAAATCAAGCCATTTTTTTTGCTGTCCGATACATGCTGCATAGACAGCCCAAAAGCCGTCACAATGCCACCGCACATCCCCAGGCAGTGCGGTGAGCCAAACAATCCCATGCTAAACGCTGCCAAAAATAATGCCCAGGTCATAAAATGCTCCAAAAAAGTCTAAAAATTTTTGCAAGACGTAAATAAATCAATAGAAACAAATCAGCAGGAAGAAAGATAACACCAACGCGTTATTTTTGCTCGTCAGTAGGGTCTTGTGTTTTTGGGGGCTGAGAAGATGAAGGCTTGGCGGGATTTTGCCCCAATTGTTCACGGCGAAATTGTCTGTCATCCAAAATGACCCGCTGAGATTCATTGTCCAAATCATCAAATTGGCGTGATTTGATGGCGTAGTAAATGGCAAAAATACCCAATACAAATAGCACTAAACTAATAGGAATCAAAAAATACATGCTTTGCATCGGGCATCCCCATTACTTGGCGTAAATAAACGAATTAAGTTAAGAAAACCATTATACGCTTATTTTGCCATAAATAAATGCGGCAAAATGTCGCAGTGTTGCCCTAGCAATTAAATAGCAGCAATCAAATAGCCATTGGTATGATTACAAAATAAACACATGGGTTGCAAATCAAAGCAACTCAGTGATTTGAGTGCGAACAATGAATGCTATAATAATAGCAGGTTAAACATTGAGGTTTGACTTGGTTTTAAAACTCAAAATTCTACAAGGAAATTATGATGTTGATGCCTAAAATCTTTAAGCCTTCCCTTAAGCTTTCAAAGAAACAGTTGCTTGCCTTAGGCGCGGCTGTCATGGTTGGCGCATTATTGATGCCAACAGCAAACGCGGCCACAGTGGTCATTGATGTGCGTACCCCAGAGGAGTATTCTGTGAATCATCCAACCGGTGCCATTAATATTCCACACAGTGAATTACTTGCCAAAATAACGGCGCAAGGTATTGCAAAATCAGATACCATTAAAGTGTATAGTCGTGGTGGCGGTCGTGCCCAACAAGCCAAGTCTGCCTTACAGTCAGCTGGCTACACCAATGTAGAGATTCAAAAATAACTCATTTATTGGTTGGTTGGCAGTCGTATTGGGGTTTAACAAGATCGCGAGCGAATGCCAACAATTCATACAAGGCACGTCTTGAATGCTGCAGATTCTGATCAAAATGCTGCCAATCATTTGCCTTTGGTAATGGGGCGATACTTGGAATACTAGCCACCCCATTGATGGCAAACTGCCGTCTTGAGCGGTCCATGTGATACGTATCGGTCACCAAAATTACCTGTCTGACATTGACCATTTCTGCGGTATATTTTGCATTTTGGCAGGTGTTAAAGCTGTTTTTTTCTGCTAAAACCCACATAATGCCTTTTTTTTGTAGCCATTTTGCCATCCATGGCGCCTCCTTACCACTGACGATGATGGGTAAGCCAGTCTGCTGATATACTTGGCTTGCTTTAATCAATCGACTTTCGGTGAATTGGTTAATCACAATCTCATTTTGCTGATTATTGGTTAGTCCGCCACCTAATACCACAATCGCCGTTGCAGGATTGACGCTCACCGCCGATTCTGGTAGGCGATAGCAATCTAAGATAAACAATACGATGGTAGAAAACAGCGGTGTAAAAAAACTGAGTGTGATTAAACACCCCACCAATACAACAACGGTCAAAATCCGTTTGATGATTGAAAAAAATCGCTCAAGGTAGTTAATGAGCTTGGCGAATGCTACCATCAGATTCAATCCAAACCGGTTCAGCTTCCAATTTTATCCCAAATTTATCCAATACAGTCTGCTGTATAAATTGCATACTTTTGGCGACATCACGTTGCGTCGCAACTTTTGGCGCATGGTTAGTCAATACTAGCGCTTGTTTTACATGCGTTAAAATCGGTGCAATGCCTTTACCTTTAAGCCCTGATTGGTCAATAAGCCAGCCAGCTGCAACTTTGCAGTAATCGGTCAAATTGCCTTGGGCATCTTTGACAGGATAATGCACTAGATTGGGATGGCTCTGTAGTAACTGGTCAACTTGAGATTTGGCAACGATGGGGTTTTTAAAAAAGCTGCCACAATTGGGCAAGTCGTTGGTATCGGGCAATTTACTTTGACGAATGTCGATGATGGCGTTCATGGTATCCACGGGTGTGACTTCATCGCGACCCGCTTGGCTAGCATAGTGCTGAGCAACTTTTGCCACATCCCCATACTGGGTATTGGGTTTGGCAGTTTTACTGAGGGTAAAAATGACGCTGGTAATGAGCCACTGTCCTGCTTGCTGTTTAAACAAGCTGTCACGGTAGCTAAACTCGCAATCAGCGTTGCTTAGATGATGCCACGTTAAGCTCGGTATATGAAACGCTTTTACACTGTCTATCACATCTTCAGCTTGTACCCCATAGGCACCGATGTTTTGCACGGGACTGCCACCCACCCAGCTTGGGATTAACGCCAAATTTTCCAGTCCATACCAACCTTGATTGACCGTGTCTAGCACTAGCGTATGCCAATCCTCGCCAGCCATCACCTCAAGGGTTATGGTTTGGGTGTCTTCAGACAGGATAGTTTTACCTTTAAGACTGGGTGACACGACAACCGCGTCCAACACTTCGGGCAAAATGATATTACTGCCATTGGATAGCACAACAAACGCTTGTTGATGGGCTGCCAGTTGCTTAAAAGTGGGCTCAATATCAGATAGTTGAGTTAGGCGAATGAATTGTTTGGCTTGGCAGGCTAATGCCATGGTATTGTATGCGCTAATATCCACATAGCTAGCATTAGCCTGCACAGGGTTAGGTTCAAAAAGATTGGTCATAAAAATATCGTTAATAATCGGCAGAGTTGCTCATCGCCAGTGCAATGACTAGTGCAATGATAAAGTGCTTATTATAACGAAATATCACGGGGAAAATTGCGATTTTTATGACCCCATGACAGCCACCTAAAAACCTTCTTCATCACTGCCAAAATGGTTAATATCCCTAAAACGGCTTAACTGACGACGCTGTTTTTTATTTGGGCGATGATCGGGGCGGGCAAGATTGGCAAGTTTTTTTTGTTCGGTGAAAAATTCTCGTTGACTGATACTGGCATCGGTCTCTTGATAAAGCACACTGGCGGCAGTGGCATTGCCGCGCACTTCAGACAGCGCTAGCACCTTGACCGTCTTTTGGGTGTAATGATTGGCTGACCCTTGACGAATCGTCAATTCATCGCCCACCGCTATTTCTTTACTGACCTTGACGCGATTGCCAAAATGGTGGACCCGTCCCGATTCAATCGCTTCCTTGGCTAGGGTACGGGTTTTATAAAACCTTGCTGCCCATAGCCATTTATCTAAACGCACTTTAATTTTATCAGTTGTACTCAATGACATTTCCTATAACTTAGCTGCATGAATAACTTTAGATTAAATGGTTGTTTTTTCGAATCTTTCAATACGTCACATCGATATTTCTAACAAGCAACTGGCGTGTCAAAACGAGGCTAATAGTCTATTCATCATGACAGTTATAAAACCCCGCCTAAAGACTTAGTGGTAAGACTCAGGGATTTTAAACTAATTGATAGGGTGAGTGAGCCAAGCCAAAATATCATCATACACTTGTTGGTGATTAGGCTCTAGCAAGATTTCATGGCGCATCGCTTCATATTGCTGCACGCTCACCGAAGCAAAATTATTTTGTTGCAAACGTTTGACGATACGCGGAATGCCTTTTCCCATCTGCCCAACGGGGTCATCTTTTCCGCTGACAAATAGCAGCGGTAACTGTCTGGGTACTTGTTGATACCAATGCTTATGGGTGCCTGCTTGCATCAACGACATAAGCGCAAAATAGCCATTGTTGGTAAACTGAAAGCCGCAAAGCTTGTCATCAAGGTAGGCTTTTACTTGCTTAGGATCTGAATTGAGCCAATTAAACCCTTGTAAATCGGGTTCTTTTCTAAAGGGTAAGTTATTAAATTGGTTTAAAATCTTATCCAATACCGGATTGGTGCGCCGCGTGGTAAAGTGATTAAGATTTTTGGTCACCGGCACAAACAAGTTTGCCAATGGGTTAAAATCTGAGGTGCCCATAATTATTGCGCCCGCAAATCGCTCACCATAGCGCTGCAAAATACAGCGAACGATAAATGACCCCATACTGTGACCCAAGATAAAATGGGGGATATCAGGGTATTTTTCAGCGATTAACTGCGCATGGTCCATCACATTGTCAATCATCAACTCAGCAGGATTAGGGTTACCCATATAGCCTAAGCAACCATTGTCATAGGCTTGCTGTCCATGACCCAAATGGTCAAAGGTCAACACCGCAATACCATGATTTGCCAAAAATTGCGCAAAAGGTTGGTAGCGCCCTTGGTGCTCTGCCATGCCATGTACGATTAGTAAAGTAGCAACGGGCGGCACCTTAGGCAGATAGAATGTGTAGTTGTTATCCATCGCAAATTTCCTGTATGTTATTTTACAATTAGGGTAGCATAAAAAAGCCGTCTAATGACGGCTTTAAATCAACGCACAAATTCACAAATCAATGCACATATCAACGCAAAAATCAACAACCTGATTTTTTCATGTCCGCTTCTGATAACGGATTGGCACCACGGGTAGGGCGCGGACAAGGCTCACCATAATATTGACGATCGGCAAAATAGCTTGAGCGCACCATCGGACCTGCCCAAATATTTGCAAAGCCCAATTTTTTACCGTGTGCAGTATAACGGTCGAATTCATCCGGATGCACAAATCTATCAACTGGGGCGTGAGATTTGCTTGGCTGCAAATATTGACCGATGGTAATTAAATCGACATCATGCGCCTTTAAATCATCGAGTAAGGCATAAACCTCTTCTTCAGTCTCGCCAAGACCCACCATAAAACCACATTTGGTGACGATATCAGGGCGACGCGCTTTGTAATCTTTTAACAGCTGTAATGAGTGCTGATAATCCGACCCTGGACGAAACGCTTTATACAAACGTGGCACGGTTTCGATATTGTGGTTAAACACATCAGGCGCTGTGTTACTTAAGATATCAAGTGCCACTTGCTCACGACCCCGAAAATCAGGGACTAAAATCTCAATCAAGCAATTAGGGCTTAACTGACGAGATTCTTTAATGACATTGGCAAAATGTTCCGCGCCGCCGTCACGCAAATCATCTCGGTCAACCGAGGTAATCACCGCATATTTTAACCCTAGACCCGCAATGGTCTCAGCGGTGTGAATCGGCTCAAGCTCATCGAGCGCATTGGGGCGACCATGCGCCACATCACAAAATGGGCAGCGACGGGTACAAATATCTCCCATAATCATAAAGGTCGCGGTGCCATCACCAAAACATTGGGGCAGGTTAGGGCAAGCCGCTTCTTCACAAACCGTATACAGCTTTTGTTCACGCAAGGTTGACTTGATGCGCGCTACTTCACTGGGCGATGACAGCTTGACGCGAATCCAGTCAGGTTTTTTTGGGGTTTCTACCGTTGGAATGATTTTAATCGGAATACGGGCAACTTTATCATGGCCACGTAGTTTTTCACCCACTTCAGGACGTTTTGGCTTTTCACGAGCGATGGGTCTATCGGTGTGCGGCGTTGAAGGGGCAAAAGTTTGTACAGTGTCGGTCATTGCTATGATTAATCCTTGAATTCATTTAGCAGATTTTAGGGGGTTATTATAACAGAAATCTAGGCTGACGAATTTAAACTATTTTGGGATAAGCTTTGTTGTTTAAAGTACACAGCCAAAGTTATTTTTCATCCTAGTAAAAAAAGCGACAATCGGCTCAAACGCATTTATTAAAAATTATTGGGCTATTTTTTTAAAAAATAATGGCTATGTTAACAAAAACGTATTTTCTCATTAACATTTCATCACATTTCAAGTATATTAGAAGGGTTAAATTTTTTAGCCAAAGCCATGCTGGCTAGTAGCCATTTCAAAATTCAACTGTGTTGTGAAGAGGGCTTGCAGACGCATGGTTAACACAATAATCTTACATGACTATGAGGACGATTCATGCTAGAGAACTATCGTAAACACGTCGAAAATCGTGCGGCACAGGGTATTGTGCCACAGCCACTTAACGAACAGCAAACGGCTGATTTGGTTGAACTATTAAAAAATCCACCAGCGGGTGAAGAAGAAACACTTGTAGACTTATTAGAAAACCGTATTCCACCTGGGGTTGACCAAGCAGCGTATGTTAAAGCGGCATTTCTAGCGGCCATCGTTAAAGGCGAAACCACTTCGCCGCTGATTTCAAAACAAAAAGCGATTGAATTATTGGGTCATATGCAAGGTGGCTACAACGTAGAACCATTAATCCAAGCATTAGATGATAAAGAATTGGCCAAAGGTGCGGGCGACGCGCTGAAAAAAACCTTACTGGTATTTGATGCCTTTAATGATGTCACTGAAAAAGCGGAAGCGGGCAATGAAGTAGCCAAAGAAGTGTTACAATCTTGGGCAAACGCCGAATGGTTCACCAGCCGTCCAGAAGTGCCAAAAAAAGCCACTTACAAAACCTTCAAAGTCACCGGTGAAACCAATACCGATGATTTGTCACCTGCCCAAGATGCATGGTCACGTCCAGACATCCCACTGCACGCATTAGCCATGCTAAAAAATGCGCGTGAAGGCATTGTGCCAGACCAAGACGGCGTGATTGGTCCGATGAAACAAATCGAAGAGATGAAAAAAGACGGTATTCCATTGGCATATGTGGGTGATGTGGTCGGTACCGGTTCAAGCCGTAAATCAGCGACCAACTCAGTGTTATGGTTAATGGGTGATGACATCAAAGGCGTGCCAAACAAACGTGCTGGCGGTCTGGTATTGGGTGGTAAAATCGCACCGATTTTCTTCAACACCATGGAAGATGCTGGCTCATTACCTATCGAAGTAGATGTTAGCAAACTTAACATGGGTGATGTATTTGATATCTACCCACATGACGGCAAAATCACCAAACATGATTCTGATGAAGTGATTGCAACTTTTGAATTAAAATCACCAACGCTTCTTGATGAAGTGCGTGCCGGTGGTCGTATTCCATTGATTGTAGGTCGTGGCTTGACCAACAAAGCCCGTGAATATCTAGGTTTGGGCGCGTCTGACATTTTTGCAAAACCCGAACAACCTGCAGACACCGGTAAAGGCTATACTTTAGCGCAAAAAATGGTCGGTAAAGCTTGTGGCGTAGAAGGTATTCGTCCTGGTGCCTACTGTGAGCCAAAAATGACGACCGTGGGTTCGCAAGATACCACAGGTCCTATGACCCGTGACGAATTAAAAGACTTGGCTTGTTTAGGCTTCTCTGCAGATTTGGTCATGCAATCATTCTGTCATACGGCAGCTTATCCAAAACCAATCGATGTAGAAACTCAGCACACACTCCCTGACTTCATCATGAATCGTGGCGGTGTATCATTACGTCCAGGTGATGGTATTATTCACTCATGGCTCAACCGTATGCTATTGCCTGATACCGTTGGTACAGGTGGTGACTCACATACCCGCTTCCCAATGGGTATTTCGTTCCCAGCAGGTTCAGGTCTAGTGGCGTTTGCTGCAGCAACCGGTGTGATGCCATTAGATATGCCAGAATCAGTTCGTGTACGTTTTGTCGGTGAAATGCAGCCTGGTATCACCTTGCGTGACTTGGTACATGCGATTCCTTACCAAGCCATCAAAGAAGGTTTATTGACCGTTGAGAAAGCCGGTAAGAAAAA
Source organism: Moraxella sp. CTOTU47616 (assembly GCF_032017465.1). Classification (NCBI taxonomy): domain Bacteria; kingdom Pseudomonadati; phylum Pseudomonadota; class Gammaproteobacteria; order Moraxellales; family Moraxellaceae; genus Moraxella; species Moraxella sp. CTOTU47616. Next base: position 94,149 of record NZ_DALZPU010000002.1, on the reverse strand, counting down.
CGTATTTAACGGCCGTATTCTAGAAATCGAAGGTTTAGAAGACTTAACCGTTGAACAAGCATTCGAATTATCAGATGCCTCTGCCGAACGTTCAGCCGCAGGTTGTACTATCACCCTGTCTGAAGAATCAGTAAAAGAATACCTAACGTCAAACATCACCCTACTCAAATGGATGATTTCTGAAGGTTATGGCGATGCGCGTACGATTGCACGCCGTATCAAAGGTATGGAGGCATGGCTTGCCAACCCAACATTGTTACGTGCTGATGCAGATGCAGAATATGCCGCTGACATCACTATCGATATGAGCGCCATCAAAGAACCGATTCTTTGCTGTCCAAACGACCCAGATGACGCCAAAACCTTGGCAGACGTTGCTGGCGACAAGATTGATGAAGTATTCATCGGTTCATGTATGACCAACATCGGTCACTTCCGTGCAGCGGGCGCGTTGTTAAAAGAAGTACCTGCTGGTAGCTTAAGCACACGTCTATGGATTGCACCACCCACTAAAATGGATGCACGCCAATTGATGGATGAAGGTCTGTATAATGTCTATGCACAAGCGGGCGCACGTACTGAAATGCCGGGTTGTTCACTGTGTATGGGTAACCAAGCGCGTATCGCACCAAAATCAACCGCCGTATCAACTTCGACACGTAACTTCCCGAACCGTTTAGGTCAAGGTGCCAACGTGTACTTGGCTTCTGCCGAGTTGGCGTCGGTGGCTGCAGTACTTGGTAAACTACCTACCAACGAAGAATACCAACAATATGCTGGTAAGCTCAACAGCATGTCAGCAGATATCTACAAATACTTAAACTTCGACCGTATGAGCGAGTATACTGAAGAAGCAAACAAAATTAACGTAGCACAGCTTACCTAACAATCGTTAAGTTAGGCTCATCTAATTTTAATTAAGTAGGATAGCTTTTAATTAAGTAGGATAACAATAAAGTAAGACCCTGCAATATAGCAGGGTTTTACTGTTGTTAGCATTTACATAAAAATTATTTAAACGTTTAGCTAAAAAATATATTGGCAAAATTTGGCTTATAGTGGCTTATAATAATGGCATCTGTGGTGAGGCTTCAGCTTGCAGCAAATTTGAATAAGTCACCCCAACCAAACGTACGGGTAAAAGTTTTGGGGTATGCTCGTATAGCCATTGAATCCAATAATGGGCATCGGATTCTTGTTCAAAGTGGGAAGAAATACTATGAGAGCGGGTAATCACACTAAAATCGCTGTATTTGATTTTAATGGTGATGGTGCGAGCGTAACGCTGCTTTTTTTGTAAATCTTTAAACGCTTGGCTATTTTCGCGATATAGGGCAGCCACAATGACTTTATCATCCATGGTATTTTGTAAAAACGTTGTCTCAGAACCCACAGATTTATGTTTGCGCTCAGCTTTAACCTCTCGATTATCAATACCGTGGGCAATCTGGTGAAAGAAATCACCCCGTTTGCCAAAGCGTTGTTTTAATATGTCAGCTGGGGTATTGCGTAAATCCAATCCTGTAAATATACCCATGTCATGCAACATTTTGACGGTGGCTTTGCCAATCCCATGAAATTTTTTTACCGGTAAATTGGCGATGAAGTCCAATCCTTGCTCAGGTGTGATAACCGCAATTCCGTTGGGTTTATTTAAATCTGACGCGATTTTGGCAAGCATTTTGTTATAAGACACCCCGGCTGAAGCGGTCAGCTGCGTTTGTCGCAAAATCTGTTGGCGAATGCGATTGGCGATTAGTGTCGCAGAATTTTTTTCATGCGGGCTATTGGTCACATCTAGATACGCCTCATCCAGTGATAAAGGTTCGACCAGTGGCGTATATTGGTACATAATGGCACGAATTTGCTCACTAACTTCATGATACACCTCAAAGCGTGGTTTGACAAAAATTGCTTGTGGACATAGCTGACGCGCTCGATAGCATGACATGGCAGAATGCACACCGAACTTGCGTATCTCATAACTTGCTGCTGCGACGACACCGCGCCCATTGGGATCACCGCCAACGACCAAAGGTTTACCTTGTAACTCAGGATTATCCCGTTGCTCAACACTGGCAAAGAACGCATCCATATCGATATGAATAATTTTACGCATGGGTGTTAGTTTATCATCCTAACTGTATGGGGAAAGTATTTAATTAATTGTCTAAACGCTAAATACGCTAGCTAACATAAACAATAAATTCAAAACTTACTGATTGATAAATTCAATTGATAAGTCATCGTTTATCTGCTACATTATCGCTATCAAGGGGAGTAACTTCTCACTTCAGCAGTTTGTGATTTATCGTCATTACGTAAGTAGCCGCTTACCGGTAAATCAGCTATTTTTTAGCCATATATTGAGCTAATTATCAAATAGTAAGCCAGACCTTGACTTAACACAACCACATATTTGGTCGGTGTGAGTCAAGGTTTTTTTGTGCTTAGCATTTCCCAAAATCCTTTGACTTATTGCCAGCCATAGTTTGTAAATGCATACTAAGGAGCGATAATGTTACTTGCAGCAGTGAATCAAATGACAGAACCCATGAGCATTGGCAGTCCCATGCTGTATGCTGTGTTCTTTGCTATCGTAGCAATACTATTATTGGTTGATTTTTTTACCTTTAAAACCCCAAAAAATGGTGAAGCGGTTTCGATGAAACAAGCGGGTATTTGGAGTGCCATTTGGGTGGGCGTGTCTGTGTTGTTTGCAGGCGGTCTATGGTGGTATCTATCACAGAATTTTGGCGGTGCTATCGCCACTCAAAAAGTAGGGGAGTTTTTTACAGGATATTTACTGGAAAAATCGCTCGCCATTGATAACGTCTTTGTATGGTTGATGATTTTTGCGGCGTTTGCGGTAAACCCAGTGATGCAGCGTAAAATCTTATTGTATGGCGTATTGGGTGCTATCATCATGCGTACGGTGATGATTTTTGCAGGTGCTTGGCTTGTCACAGAGTTTAGCTGGATTTTATATATTTTTGGTGCGTTCTTGCTCTACACCGGGGTGAAAATGTGGCAAAACCATGACGACCAAGCAGACCCGAAGCAGTCAGGGCTGTATAAGTTTTTGCAAAAATATCTGAGGGTCACTGATGACAGCCATGATGCATCAGGTCAAGAGCGGTTTGTGTTGGTGAAAAATGGCGTAAAATATTTTACCCCGTTAGCGGTGGTGCTTATCTTGGTTGAATTGTCAGATGTGATTTTTGCGGTGGATTCGATTCCTGCAATTTTTGCGGTCACTACCGACCCATTTATTGTTTTGACGGCAAACTTGCTGGCTATTTTGGGTCTACGAGCGATGTTCTTCTTGTTATCGGGTTTGGCGGATAAATTCCATTTATTGCCTTATGCGCTTAGTGTCATCTTGGTGTTTATTGGCGCTAAAATGCTGCTGCTTGATGTGTTCCATGTGCCGATGGCTATCTCGTTAGGCTTTATTGCCACCGTGCTAACAGTGACAGCAATTTTATCGGTGAAGTTTCCAAATTTAGGTAAAGCATAATTTGGGTAAAGCATAGTTGGGTAAAAGATAGCCCCTGTGGCAATTACAAAATCCCCATCCTAAAATTTGAGTGTGATAAAATAAGCCTTTTTGATAAAGGCTTATTTTTTATGATTGAAAAACTGTTTAAAAATAGCCGTTATTTGGTATTTCTAACCATTATGGTCAGTTTAGTATCTTCGGTCACGCTTTATGTGGCGTCCTTAAATATTATTTTTCATATACTCTCTGACTTTTTTACTAATCCCACCATCAAACCGTTAGATGGGCAAATTTTGGCAGTCAATCTATTAAAAACATTAGATATTTTACTCATCGCACTGAGTTTTCAAATGATTGCCATCGCCAATTATCGTTTATTTATTTCCAATAAACCTGCCCAAGAATCGCGTTTTCTCACCGTGTTAGGCATCAAAGATTTTCATGACTTAAAGATTAACCTGATGCAAGTGTCGATGATTATTTTAGTGATTTTGTTTTTGGAGCAAGCGGTTGAGGGTGGTGCAAACATCAATACCTTTTTATATGGTGCATCCATTGCCATGGTTGTCATTGCGATGGTATGGGCGATTAAAAGCTTGCGACATTAATTGGCAAATCCTTGCTTAGTCGCCAATTTGGTTACCAATTAAGGTGCCTATTAAACGGCTTTTAGCTGAGCAAGCTTATTTTCTAAAATTAAAAAACTCACTGAGGGGTGAGTCTAATACAGGGCTGATTGGATAAGGTGAATGAGGCGCTCACCGATTTGGACGGTTTCATCGGCACTCATGTTGAGCGGTGGCAATAAACGAATGGCATTACCGCCTGCCACATTGATGATTAGATGATGATTGTCACGCGCTTTATCGACTAAGCTATCAAATGCAATGCCGCGATCCTGTGGCATCACCACCCCTAGCATCATGCCTTTACCCCGTACAGTAACCCCTTCGCTACCTAGCTCGCTAGTGATTTGCTCAATCAATGCTGCGCTATTGCTTAAGGTAGTTGCCATCATATTCTCATCATCAATGACATCAATCACTTCACTAACCACACGGCAAGCAAGCGGTGTACCACCATACGTTGAACCGTGTGAGCCATAGCTAAAAATATCATTGGCTTTTGCGCTGGTCATGCACGCACCTACAGGAAAACCATTCCCCAAACCTTTTGCTGTGGTCAAAATATCAGGTTTGATGGATGAATGTTGATAAGCGAAATATTGCCCCGTCCGACCATTGCCCGTTTGCACTTCATCTAAAATCATTAATAAGTCATGGTCATCACAAACTTTGCGAACTTGGGTTAAAAAATCAAAGCCATTGGCAGCGGTATTGACGCCACTTTCACCTTGGATAGGCTCAAGCATCACAGCGCACACATTGTCGTTATCGGCAATCGCTTGGCTAATCGCTTCAATATCCCCAAAAGGCACGCGAATAAAATCATCATCTAAGGTAAAAAATCCTGCTCTAGCCATTGGATTTGCGGTGGCGGATACGGTCAGTAGGGTGCGTCCATGAAAGGATTTTTCCATCACAATCACTTTGGCTTGGGTTTGCCCACGATTTGATGCAAACAGTCGCGCCATCTTTAATGCTGCTTCGTTGGCCTCGGCACCGCTATTGGCAAAAAACACTTTATCCATGCCTGCGACTTGGCATAACTTTTCACCCGCGCGCTCTTGCCAATCAATACCAAAAAGATTGCTAGTATGCACAAGCGTTGCGGCTTGATCGGCAATCGCAGCAGTGATACGCGGATGACAATGCCCCAGTCCACAGACAGCAATCCCTGTTAACGCATCCAAATACGGCGTTCCGTCAGCGGTATAAAGATAACTACCTTGACCTTTGACAAAGCTAATGGGCTGGCGTTTGTAGGTGGGGAGTAAATAAGAGCTCATGGGGATTCCTTTAATCATAGTTAGCGAATCATAGTTAGCAAATCATAGCTAGCGCAATTACTAACCAATCAAATCTACGTTATTTAAAAGCGTCTAATTCGTCACTAAACGGGGTGTCTTCTGCACCGACTTTATAGTCTTCATTCGCCCAAGCGCCTAAGTCAATGAGTTTACAGCGTGCACTGCAAAATGGCTTGGTGGGGTTATCTGCCCAAACGGTGGGTTTGCCGCAGCGCGGACAGGGGTAAGTTTTGACAGGTGCATTTGATGGGGTGGGCTCGGTTTTAGACATAAACAAAAGGTATTCTGAAAAATGGTGTATCGGATTATTTGCCATAGTATACTATAAATCCTTTTTTTTGGGCGAATCAAGCGACTGTTCATGCTAAGTCATCAATTTACCAGACCGTTTCAACCCGATCGTATCCGTCATCCCAGAGATTTTCAGCCACTTGCCGCAACATTTTGGCAGCAGCCCGCCATTTTTCTTGAAATCGGTGCAGGGAAAGGCAAGCATGCCTTGAGTTTTGCCAGCGATAATGGCAATGCCCATCTCATCGCGATTGAACGTACCGCAGAAAAATATCAAGCCATGCAAAAAATGGCGAATCATGCCAAGTTGTCTAATTTAACCACTATTCATGCTGATGCCATTGCTTGGGTCACCCATGCTGTGCCCGCGCAAAGCTTGTCAGGGGTGTTTATTCTTTATCCCAATCCAGAACCGCATAACCCCAACCAACGCTGGCTCAACATGCCGTTTTTTGAGTGGTTACTGTCTCGGTTAAAACCAGGTGGCGAGCTTATACTTGCCAGTAATATTGAAAGTTATATCGAGGAAGCCGAGCATAAAGCACAGACGGTTTGGCAAGTACCGGTGGAGAAAACCCAAGTACCCAATCATAGTGACCGCACGCATTTTGAGGTGAAATACCTAGCGCGTGGTGAGGCCTGTTGGCAACTGACCATAAAAAAACCGCATGGTTATACCACACGGTTTGATGATTTTAAGTTACTTTAGTCAGGTTTTAACGCAAGGGGTGTGGTTTGGGTGTCATCGGCACGTACCACATAAGTTTTGGCGATTTTATCATGCAGGCTTAATCGCTCTTTGCTGGTGAGCATCATGACCAAATCAACAACTAACACAACCAAACCAAAAATCGATAAAGAGTAAGCCAATGTGGTAAATAACCCACGCATAATGATTAAGTTAAAAAATCCAGGAATGGCATTGGATTGGCGATCCAAAATACGTATGCCCATTATCATCTTACCGATGGTCTGACCACGGCGCATCAATAATAGGACTTGCGCAATCATTAAACCCCATACCAAAATATTGGTTAACAACAATATATGCTCAGGTAATGCTGACATGAGTTCCATCTGCTGGGCAGATGTCAGTCTGGTTTGTCCGGCTTCTGCCCATTTGAGTAACTTATCAAAATTTGGGCTGTTATATAGGGATATGAACAGGGGCGACGACGCCAATACCATAAGCAGGGTATCTACTAATTTTGCTGCGATACGGCTACCGACGCTGGCAAGGTCTAACTGTTTTTTGGCATGGGCAATGTCTTGGTTTGAGCTAAGTTTTTTGCTCAATGTGACCTTGGTAGGGTTAGGGGATTTGTGCGGGTTATTCACTGAATACCGATCCCAAACATTCTCAGAATCTTCTGAAGGCGATATAGGATTAGGCGTGTTGTTAATAATATAATCTGCTTCATCAGAAGCGGGCTGCTCACGTTGGTGGGTATCGACTGACAAGCTTTCATCAATTATTGGACGGTAAAAAAATTGCCCATCCGTCATCGCATTGACCGTGTTCCAGTTATCCATCCCTTGATGCCACATCAAATCAGTGAGTAACACTTGCCCTGTGGCAAGCATTTGATTAAGTTGTTCAAGGGTATAAGGGCCGGCTTGCACATTATTGCGAGCTAGAAAAATATGCATGTAATAACTCTACTTCTACTGGGTGGTAAAATTTGAATGACTGTATCTTATTATATGATGTTTTGCAACATCGTGCTAAAAATCGCTTATTATGCAAAACAGGTTATACAAACATGCCATTCAAAAAATCGCAATAGCTTGATGAATTGAAGTCAACAGTATCTAAACCATTAGCTATGCTTGGCTGGTAATGATTGGTAGGTGGTAATTATCTGTCATGGGGTTAACCAAAAGTATGCTAATATTTTTCGTTCAGCCTACGATTATTTTTCTTATTCTTATTCTTATATTATCAGATTGTATTTATGTCAGCGACTCATCCCACCAACGCCCTCATTGATTTTAATCAACCTTGGTATCACTATTTGACTTATTTTCCGAATTTTCCCAAGCTTGACGCAAAACATACTCATTCAATACATAGTCATGCCCTTGCTATCAATGCTATCAATATTGTTGAAAATTTGAATGCTTGTTTGGATAGATTTGAGGATGTAAACGCCAGCCGTATAGCCAATTTTGAAAAATTACCCATTCGCTTTGTTGGGCAAGCGTGTCTGCCTGAGGATGAGGCTTATGAGAGTTTTATTGCCAAGACAGGGAAAATTCCAACCCGTGACAATCACCATGATTTGCTGAACGGTTTAATTTGGCTGAATTTTCCGCAGGCTAAAGCGGTATTTAACGAACTTCATGCCAAAGATATTTTGCGACATGGTATTCATAACGCCAGAACAGCGCTGCGTAATGCGTTAACCGTATTTGATGAAAATGGCGGCATTGTGGTGAGTTCAGATAAACTATTGCTTGAACAGTTACAAGCATTTAAATGGCACGCAGCTTTGGTCACTCATAGAACAAATTGGTTGGGTCAACATCGTACCATTGCCTTTTTTCCATTTGGTCATGCCCTGCTTGAAAAATTGGTTAACCCAAGAAAAAATATCACCAGTCATACCTTGCTGATTTTAGTAGATGAGGGTTGGTTTGAGCAATCTATAGACAGTCAGAGAAACCAGCTTGATACGGCAATTGCTAAGCTATTTCGACAACTGGCAATGCCATATTTAGCGGATAATGCAGTTAAGCTATCATCCAAAAGCTTTCAGCCGTTACCTGTGATGGGTATCCCTGGCTATAGTGATGACAATGTGATACCAGAATTTTATCAAGATGAGGCTGTTTTTAGGCGTCCAAGAGCGTTTAGCGCGCCTATTTTTTCATTACATGACTGATAAGTGACCAGAAAATTTATAACCGTGGCTAGAGTGGTTGGGGGTGATTACCCAGTCTATGAATCTTGCTTGATAAAAGCCGGTTAATCCGTTAGCATTAAAGCAATTTCTAGTTCATCTAGCCGCATTTATTGATGAAACTCATAATGACTAATAAAAATATTGGAGTATCAGCATGACCACCAAAGTCGTCAAAATTGATAATAAAGTTCGTATGATTACAGGTAAATTAGCCCCCCATCTTGAAATTCAGTGGGAACACTATACCTTAGCAGAATTACAATCATTGCTTGAGACGGTGGTTCGTTTTGAAATTGAGCACAACTTTCGTCGTCACAAAGATTATAAAGATAGCAAAGGCGCTAATATCCAAGTGTTTAATGATGCCAACGAACTTAAAGTCACAAGTCTAAAAGATGAATTACTAATCATCCGCGATAGCCAAATCGATTCACAATAACTATAAATCCGCGAATCAATCAAAATCCAAGCCGAATAACTTGGATTTTTTTCGTCATGTTGTTGGTAATTATTAAAGCAAAGTATCACCCTAAACGCTCAATGATTGGCATTGATAAAAAAATAATCGATAGCCGTTTAAGCATGGTATAATTGTCAGTTTTTATTGACAAGCGAATCATGGGTGACACAATGAAATACCCTAAAATCTACGACGTAATTGTGATTGGTGGCGGTCATGCTGGCACAGAAGCGGCGCTAGCGGCTGCGCGCATGGGTCAACAGACGCTTCTACTTACGCATAATATTGAAACCTTGGGACAGATGAGCTGTAATCCTGCGATTGGCGGGATTGGCAAGTCGCATTTGGTGCGTGAAGTCGATGCGTTGGGCGGCGCTATGGCGCTTGCCACCGACAAAGCAGGGATTCAGTTTCGTGTGTTAAATAGCCGTAAAGGTGCCGCTGTCCGTGCCACACGCGCCCAAGCAGACCGTATTTTATATAAAGCGGCGATTCGCCATACCTTAGAGAATCAGCCAAACTTGGATATTTTCCAACAAGCGGCGGATGATATTTTGGTTGAAAACGGCAAAGCGGTAGCCGTGGTTACCCAATCGGGGATTGAATTTGCTTGCGGCGCAGTGGTGTTGACCTCTGGCACTTTTTTAGGTGGTACTATTCATATTGGACTGGAAAACCACAAAGGTGGCCGTGCAGGCGATCCGCCTTCTATCCGTTTGGCAGATAGATTGCGTGAACTTAAGCTGCCGGTTGGACGCCTCAAAACAGGCACGCCCCCACGCATTGATGCGCGCACGGTAGATTTTAGTGTCATGACCGTGCAGCCCGGGGATACACCACTGCCAGTCATGTCATATTTGGGCGATGTGTCCATGCATCCGCGCCAAATCAACTGCTATATCACCCATACCAATGAACGCACCCATGACATTATCCGCAGTGGGCTAGATCGCTCACCCATGTATTCAGGGGTGATTGAAGGCATTGGTCCCCGTTATTGTCCATCGATTGAAGATAAAATTCATCGGTTTGCTGATAAAGACAGCCATCAGATTTTTATTGAGCCTGAAGGGTTGACCACCCATGAGCTTTATCCCAATGGGATTTCAACGAGTTTACCATTTGATATTCAGTTGGCTTTAGTCCGATCCATGAAAGGGCTGGAAAATGCGCACATCTTGCGTCCTGGCTACGCGATTGAATACGATTATTTTGACCCACAAAATCTTAAACCAAGCCTTGAGACCAAATCGATTGATAACCTATTTTTTGCCGGTCAAATCAATGGAACGACAGGGTATGAAGAAGCCGCTGCGCAAGGTATCTTAGCTGGGTTAAATGCTGCACGTCGCACCCAAGGACTGGATGCTTGGACACCGCGCCGCGACCAAGCATATATCGGTGTGTTGGTAGATGATCTCATCACCAATGGTACCAAAGAGCCGTACCGTATGTTTACCAGTCGTGCCGAATACCGTCTGCTGCTACGGGAAGACAATGCCGATCAACGCTTGACAGAAATTGGGCGTGACTTAGGACTGGTGGACGATGCGCGCTGGCAAGTGTATAGCGATAAAATGACAGCGATTGAGCAAGAAACCGCACGTTTACGCTCGCTTTGGGCAACACCTACTAATACGCTGGGTCAATCATTTATCGATAAAACCGGTGAAGTATTGACCAAAGAGAATAACGCGCTTGATTTGTTAAAACGTCCGAATGTGTCATTTGATGATATTAGCGAATTGACCCAATCTCCCGTGTCTGCCGAAGTGGGTGAGCAAATCGAAATTGGTGTCAAATACGCCGGTTATATCGATCGTCAGCAAGTTGAAATCGGTCAGATGAAAAAACTTGAACACACGCTGATTCCAGACGATTTTACTTATCATGATATCTCTGGGCTTTCCAATGAAATCGTGCAAAAACTTGAAAAAGTGCGCCCAACGACGCTTGCCCAAGCCAGTCGCATTAGCGGCGTCACGCCAGCTGCGGTACAGCTTTTGGCAATGATGATTAAAAAAAGCAAAAAAGCACGTGAAGTGCTAAGCTCTTAACTTTAGACCATGCTACATAAGTCCCATGGTATTGGTATGTGCCAAACTTGGGACTTTTTTATTTTCTACTCAAAAAAATTATTATGCTAACTGCCTTCCTCTTTGCACTAAAAATTACCTTGCCCAATATCTTGCTGATGTTATTGGGGGTGATGATGCAAAAAAAACAAACCATCAACCAGTCGTTTGTTGAAATCGCCTCTGATATGGTCTTTAATTATTGTCTGCCATGTTTGCTGTTTTTTAGTATTCTAAAAAGTGACATTCATTTTGCGGAGCAGGTCGATTTGATTAAATCGGGATTGATGGTCACTTTTGGGCTGTTTTTTCTCGGTGAGCTATTTGCCTATTTTTTTGTCAAAGACACCCGCGATAAAGGTGTGTTTGTGCAAGGTGTCTTTCGCAGTAACATGGCAATTATGGGACTGGCGACTGTGACCAACGCCTATGGTAGCCAAGGCGTCAGTATCGGTGCGGTTTATATGGGTCTTTTAACCATTGTGTATAATGTGTTGTCTGTGATTAGCCTAAGCAGAAATGACAACAACAGCCAACGCGTGGTTAAAAAAGCCATCACCATGACCAAAAAAATCGGGCAAAATCCGTTAATTATCGCATTGGTATCAGCGTTTGCTTATAAGTTATTGCAGCTGCCGATGCCGCCTGAATTTATCATCAAAACAGGCGAGTTATTGGCGGCGGTAGCGTTACCTTTGGCTTTGATTTGTGCAGGCGCGACACTCGATATTAAGTCGATGCTCAATATGACAGGCGTGTCTATGCAGGCAAGCATCGGTCGAATTATTGTAGCGCCTATCACCGCGGTCGTGGTGGGTGTATTGATGCAATTATCACCGATACAAATGGGCGTGATGTTTATTATGGTAACATCGCCTGTTGCTGCTGCCAGTTATGTGATGGCTCGCAGCATGGGGGGCAATGAAATATTAGCGGCCAATATTTTAGGATTTACCACCGTGTTTTCCATGTTTAGTTTAGCCATCGGCATGGCGTTGCTACGCCATTTTGGCTTGGCTTAGCACAAAATTGGCTAGGCGTAGATTATTCAAAATAGTGTAGCCATTTTAGCGCAACTTCATCAACGTTATCGATATTGTCAGACTTTGGCAGCCATTCACGGCTAGCGGTGACCCGAATCGCATTGGTTTGATTGATATCATATTGACTACCAATACTGAGTTTGGGCTGCCAATAGCTTTCATTATCACTATCGCCACTTAACCAAAATGGCAGTGTTAATTCCGATATCGCGCGCCAATTTGGACGCAATTCTGCATTGCATCCGACATTGACACCAAGCCCAACACGATAACCATGATATAAGCCCTTACCAAACTGCGCTGCAATAGTGCCCAAGCCATAGCAAATATTGGCGGGCATATCGCCTGTATTTGGGGCAGCGCTACCGATCGCCACGCTTTTACCAAATTCACCGCTGATATTTGCGACCAAATGATTGTCTATAGCGCTGTGGTCATCTTTGTTGCTACTGTCGATACCCTTGATACCATCAAAGACTCGCTGTAAGCCAATATTGCCACCCCATGAAACACCTTTTTTTGCGCTATTAATCGGATGCAATGAACGCACATCAAATAATCCTAGCTGCTCAAGTTGTACGGTATCTTGGTGGTCGGCGTTGTCATGGATGCTAAGACCCATACTCAATGCCGTCAATTGTGAGCCTATGGGATAGCCGTCAATTTTATCTAACGCATCACGATACACCATGCGATAATTTAAAGTGACAGCCTGGTTGCTGTCTAATTTAGGTCGTCCACTGACCCTATCAAACGACTGCTGGCTGACCCCGATATCAAATCGACTTAAAGGATTAGCCAGTTCAGGATTGTCGCGGCTAGGCAATATTTGAGGACTTGACGCTATATCTTGATGGGGATTGTTAAAAGCCTTGGGATGATTTGTCGCGTTGCGGGCATTTAATTGCGCTTGCACTACAGTCGGTGTTGAAGGACTAAAATTGGTAGCGCGAATCAAATTTTCGTGGTTTAGCATGCGTACCACTTGGGCGGGGGAAACCATCGGGGAGTCAGTGACTAAAAAATTTTTATCGGGAAAAATAGAATTTAGTAACACCAAAATTTCAGAGGCGCAATTATCGGATAACAGATAATAAGGCAAATTTTGGTCTTTAATTTCCCAAGTTCGATAGGCAAGTTGTTTAACCTGTTTATCAGTAAGATTGAGCTGATATTGCCATACGTTGCGCCCATTATCTTGCAAATATTCTTTAATACCTTGCTGATAATTGGTCATGGTAAATTCGCCCGTATTGCCACCGATACTGGATTTGTAAGCAAATTTTAAAAAATGCTCACCGTCAGTGACTTTCGGGGTGAAGTTCAAATAGTATTGATTGCTAAGATCGGCATTATCAAATCGCAAAAAACTATGGGCAAATGCAGACGGTGGGCTATCTAAATACTCACTGGCAAAAATTAATGAGACGGATTGGGGATTGATTTTTTGTAGCCATGAATCGAGCGCATCGCAATGTTGATTAGGGATGGTTGAGGTATCGATGGCTAAGTTTTCAATGAGCCACTGTGTACGAGCGGGAAAGCGACATTGGACAGAGGCATTATTTTTTTGACTTGGGTGAAATAACTGTGTGAGCATTTCATCAAGTTCTGCTTGTGGATTTTTGGCGCCTTGCGCGCTGGCAAAAAATTGTCGTTGGCTCGCTTGTGAGTTAAAACGATTGTTGACCCGACTTTCAAAGGGCTGTTTTGTGGTGACTGTTTCAGGATAATACAATAATCGCAGCCACGCTTTTTGCGCAGCTAAGTTTTGCTCATGGGCTAATGTTAATGCCGTTTGCAGCGTTTGGGTAGTGGCAATAGGCGTCGGCTTAGATAGGGCAGTGTTAGACAAAAAATGCTGAGCTGGCGCAGGTGATACATGTGACACAGGCGCTGCTAACGCACAATTTTGGCCAGATATTAGGCTTAATACAAAGACTGCTTTAGCCAACTGCTTTTGATTAAAAGCTGTTTTCTTTTGATTAAAAACGCTGGTTACAGCATGTTGATGATAACCGTATTTGAGAGAGTTCATAGCGGTGCTCTTTTTTATAAGGTAAGTTTTCAAAACTTTTGATAAGCAAAGCATATAATATCTGTGTGCAAATTAACATTGCCCAATTTGTAATCACGCCATTGTAGGCAGCTATCTGGCTATAAGACAACTTGCCAAATAGATTTTATCCGCTTAATTTGCTATAATTTTTTAATTATTTAGCAAAATTTTTTTAAACTATTCTGATTTATTCAAGGGTATAAGGACAATTCAGTCATGGATAAACAAGCGATTTTATCAGCGTTAACGCCTGAAATTGTTGAAAAATTTCGTCAAGCGATTTCGCTTGGCAAATGGGAAGATGGTCGAAAGTTGACGGAAGAACAGCGTCAAACTTGTATGCAAGCGGTGATGGTGTGGGAGCATGAGTTTTTGGTTGTAGAAGAGCGTACTGGCTATATTCATCGACCCAAAAAAGCGGCAGAAGACTGTGATATCGGTCATGATCATCACTACCCAAATAAACCGCAGGACGAGGACGGTGAAAAACCGATTAAATTTAGTTAGGCGATAAAAAAGGCGAGTTCATTATCTCGCCTTTTTTACATTATTTTTTTAAGTACTTATTTATCAGTTATTTGAATACTTAAGTACTTAGGTATAAGTACTTAAGTATAAGTAATTGGTATTAGTTACTTGATTATTTTTCTAAAATGGCGACCACACCTTGTCCGCCCGCCGCACAGATAGAAATCAGCGCACGACCTGACCCTTTTTGATCCAAAAGTTTAGCGGTGCTAGCAAGAATGCGACCACCGGTTGCGGCAAACGGATGCCCTGCAGCAAGTGATGAGCCATTTACGTTGAGTTTACTGCGGTCAATCGCGCCAAGTGGTTTATCAAGACCTAAGCGTTCTTTGCAAAAACTTTCGTCTTCCCATGCAGCAAGTGTAGACAATACCTGTGAGGCAAATGCTTCATGAATTTCATAATAATCAAAATCTTGCAGCGTTAATCCTGCACGTTCCAACATACGTGGCACAGCATACGCAGGTGCCATCAATAAGCCTTCTTTAACACCTTTTTTACCTGTAAAATCAACTGCAGCGGTTTCTTGGTAGGTGAGATAAGCAAGCGGTTTTAATCCATTCGCTGCAGCCCACTCATCTGTCCCTAATAACACACAAGATGCGCCATCGGTCAACGGTGTTGAGTTGCCCGCCGTCATGGTTGGGTTGGCATTTTTCTTACCAAATACAGGTTTTAATGACGCCAATTTTTCTAACGAAATGTCGGGACGTAGATTATTGTCGCGTGTTAAACCCTTAAATGGCGTGATTAAATCATCAAAAAAACCCTCATCGTACGCACGCGCCAAGTTTTTATGACTATTAAAGGTAAACTCATCTTGCGCTTCACGGGTGATCGCCCATTCAAGTGCGGTGATGGCTTGGTGGTCACCCATCGATAATTTAGTACGCGGTTCACCATTTTGCGGTGCATCAATCAAGTCTTTTGGATTAATGCTTAATAACGCTTGTAAGCGATCTTTATTGGTTTTGGCATTATTAAGTTTTAACAGCGCTTTACGCAGCCCATCACCAATGCCTAAAGGGGCATCAGAAGTGGTGTCAACACCGCCTGCAATCCCTGAATCAATCAGCCCCAAGGCGATTTTATTGCTCACCGCGAAAGCCGCTTGTAGTCCAGTACCACACGCCTGTGACACATCATAAGCAGGCGTTTGTGGACTTAACGCCGTGCTTAACACACATTCACGGGTGAGATTGATATCACGGCTTAATTTAATGACCGCGCCCGCTACTACTTCACCCAAGCGTTTATCTTGTAAGTTATAGCGTTCCACCAAGCCATTAAGCGCAGCCGTCAACATTTCAGAGTTGCTGACATTGGCGTATTGGCCATTTGAGCGAGCGAATGGAATACGGTTGCCACCTAAAATAGCGACCTTTTTGCCAGTAGGCTGGTGAGTGGGATGTTGAAAATTGTCCATAGAAAAGTCCTTTTGAGCAATCAATTAAAAAAATTGGCTAAGCTTAAACCAAATAACTTTTTAAAAATAACTAAATTTTTTAAAAATAACTAAACTTTTTAAGTTGCAGTGATGTTACCATAAAACTTAGACAAAAATATCGCCTAAAGGTATATATATAACGATAATTTATATAAATCAATAAAACCAATAAAATTTTATTTGATATGACTATTCAAGGCTGCTTGATTGGTATAAAATTTACACAGTAAATAGGTTTAGCAGCTGTATTTAATTGAGTGTTTAACTTACTTTTTAATTGAGCCTTATCTAATAGCCTAAGCAAAACTAATTCTTCAAAGGAGTCCTTATGTCAGACCATTATTCCGAATTTGTGCAAAATCCATTGGGACGTAAGATTGCCCAAAATTTGGGGCTACCGATGCCAATCAGCCTTGAGCGTTATAAAGACGGTCAAGCACCTGTGACAGGCAGTGTCATTTTTGGGGTCAGTGAAAACGCTGTCCTGGCAAATGACATCGCCAAAGTATTGGCCAATGTGCAAGCGGATGTCTATCTAGACCTCAATGAGTCAGCGCGTGATGCTTTACAAAATGCGCAGATTGACGCTGAGCAGTTTGGCGCGAATCAGTATTTTAAAGTGGCTATTTTCGATGCTTCAGGTATTAACACAACCCATGAGCTGAAACAAGTTTACAACTTCTTCCATCCGATTGCGCGTTCGATTGACCGCTCAGGTCGCGTTATCGTTATTGGCTTGCCACCTGAAAAATGCACCAGCATCGCACAGGCAGCAGCCCAGCGTGCTTTAGAAGGATTTGTCAAATCCGTCGGTAAAGAATTTAAGCGCGGTATCACAAGCCAGCTTATCTATGTAGACCCAAATGCGGCGCAAAACCTTGAATCTACTTTACGTTTTTTTGCCTCACCGCGTTCTGCTTATGTGTCAGGACAAGTGGTCAGAGTGGGTGAAGGCAACCCAGTCACGGTTGATTGGCAAAAACCTTTAAAAGATAAAACACTGGTAGTGACTGGCGCGAGCCGAGGTATTGGTGAAGCCATCGCAAAGGTATTGTCGCGTGATGGCGCACATGTCATCTGTGTCGATGTGGCTGCCCAGCAATCAGACTTGCAAAAAGTAGCAGGCGAGATAGGCGGCTCTACTTTAACATTAGATATCACAGCAGACGATGCCGGTGAAAAAATAGCCGCAGCGGCAGCCAAACGTGGCGGCTTAGATGGTATTGTGCACAATGCAGGCATAACGCGTGACAAGACATTGGCAAAAATGGATGATAATATGTGGGATGCCGTCATGAACGTCAATCTCAATGCGGAAGAAAAAATTGATGATTATTTACTCAGTCATGACAGTTTCAATGAAAATGCGAGAATTGTATGCGTATCATCCATTAGCGGTATTGCCGGCAATTTGGGACAGACCAATTATGCCATGAGCAAAGCTGGCGTGATTGGCGCGGTACAAGCAACTGCGCCTACGTTAAACAACGGCATTACCATCAACGCGGTAGCGCCAGGATTTATCGAAACCCAAATGACCGCTGCGATACCTTTTGCGATTCGAGAAGCAGGTCGCAGGATGAACTCAATGAGCCAAGGCGGTTTACCGATTGATGTGGCTGAGACCATTGCTTGGCTAGCTTGCCCTGCATCGGGCGGCGTCAATGGCAACATTGTCCGCGTCTGTGGTCAAAGTGTGTTGGGCGCTTAATTTTGACGGGCTGAAAAAATCAGTATCGAGCATGTCGCTACTGATTTTTTTTAATCATTTTTTCTAAGTCAAACTTAAACTAAGCTTTATGCAAAAAATCAACAATTAGATTGTGACATTCGATTATAATAAACTAAGTTCTCAGATTTTGAGATCTGACCGTAATGAAAAGTAATGGAATATACCCCGAATACTATCTAATCAAATAGCCATTTTGTAGCTCAAGCTTAAAAAGTAAAAAAGTAAGGACAGTCTGTATGTCAGACCAAAATTTTAGTCGTTTGCCAAAGCCGCACACCACCTATGCCAATATTATCAAAAGTTTTTTGCCTATTGGTGACCAAGACAAATCAACCAATGCGGTGTTGCCCAATGCTACTTATAGCGTCAATACGCTTGAAATCGACCATGATAATTTAGCCGATTACCGCAGAATTTGTGGTTTTGAAAACAATAGCTACGTGCCGCCGACGTATTTTGCGGTGCTGTCACAGTCGTTACAGATGAACATGATGGTCAAAGAGCCATTTCCCTTTGCCATGCTAGGCTTGATTCATGTGCAAAATACTGTTACCCAATATCGGCGCATTAAAGATAGCGCAATTTTTAGAATGGCGGTGAGCTTTGCTAACCTGCGCGACCACGATCGTGGTAAGCAATTTGATTTTGTGACTAAAGTTTTTGAAAAAGATGAGCTGGTTTGGGAAGGGACTTCGACGTATTTATCACGCCAAAAAAGCAAAAAAACGACTCACAAAGCATCGACGACGCAAGTAGAACCCAAGCCCACACTTGATGACAACGATATGCATGAATTTTGGGAAATTCCCGAAGATATTGGGCGTCGCTATGCGTTTATCTCTGGGGATTTTAATCTGATTCATTTGCATCCTTTATCCGCCAAAGCATTTGGTTTTCCAAAAGCCATTGCCCATGGTATGTGGACAAAAGCCAAATGTTTGGGTGCGTTGGGTGATTTGCCAGAGAGCTTTACCTGTGATGTGACGTTTAAGTTGCCGATTTTTTTGCCCTCTGAGGTAGAGTTTATCGCAAAATTTGATAATCGTGATGAGCAGGTGGATTTTGGTGTGTATGATCCCGCTACGCCAAAAGCCAATTTGATTGGGAAAATCACCCAAGCGCAGGCTAAATAATAGCGATAAATAGCGATAGAAAAATCTCAATAAGGGTTCAATGTTAAGCGGCTATTTTTTAGTAGGGTGTTTTTTAGCATAGGATTTTTTAGGATGCTATTGAAGCAATGAAAGATTTAATGGATTATCAAGCGCTCAATCAAAGCCTAGCACAACTGTTATCACAATTTGATCTTAATCAAAAGGTAGGTGGCTGCAGTCTTGTCATTTTTCATGAAGGTAAAGCGGTCACTCAACTGGCCCATGGCGTAGCAAATATTGATAAAACTAATCAGCAAATTACCCCTTGGCAGCCATCTACTCTATCGCTGAATTTTTCGACAGGCAAGGGAATACTGGTTACGTTGATTCATATTTTAGTGAGTCAAAACCTTTTAGCGTATGACAAAACCCTTGCTAGCTATTGGCCAGCGTTTGCCCAAAATGGCAAAGATAGCGTCACTTTGCGTGATATGCTAACCCACGAGTCGGGATTATTTAATATTGTCAGTATTACCGAACATGCCAAAGACATGCTAGATTGGCAATTGATGCTCAGTAATGTTGAGCAAATGGCATTAAATAGTCCAACTAATACGCATAGTTCAGGTAGTGGTTCAGCTAATAAAGATTCTGTTAATCAGTCGACTCAATCCAGTGCGGATTCTAGCGCCGCTTATAGTGCCTTGGTATCAGGCTGGGTATTAGGTGGGCTGATTGAAAAAGTAACCCAATTGCCCCTGCAGCAAGTGCTAGAATATTATTTATTGGAACCGCTTAATTTGGTCGGTCAAGCTTACTTTGGGGTACCCAAAGACAAAGTCGAGCAGGTTGCCGGTCAAATACGTGCCAAAGAGACTCAAGCCAAACCTTTACTCACTCAAGATGCCGACTCAACGCTACAATTTTATCAATCCTTGCCTTTTTACCCCGAGTGGTTAACATTGTCTCAATCGGGCTCTCCTTTGACAACGCAGGCCATTAACGCGCTGTATTTTCAACCTGCTAATATCAATATCGAAGACTATAAGTCAGCACTGGTACCCATCGGTAGTAGACAATTTAATTATTATCACCCTGTCACGCTACAGGCGAAAATTCCTGCCGCAAATGGTGTCGCCAGTGCGATAGCGTTGGCTACCGTCTACGCCATGCTTGCAAATCGCGGTGTTTGGCAAGGTAAAACGTTAATCAATTCTGCTGTTTTTAAGGCGCTTTCAACCATTCATAACGAGCAATTTGACAAAATCATGCCAGCGGTAATGGCATGGCGACTCGGTTATCATCGCGTGTTTAGTCTGTTCCATGATGTGTCTGATGCATTTGGACATATGGGGTATAATGGGTCTATGGCTTGGTGTGATCCCAGTCGCGCATTAGCAGTGAGCTTTGTACATAATTATGATGTCACTATGCTGGGTGATGATCGCCAATTTATCTTGAATGAAACCATATTAGATTTTTTTGCTTAGCCTAATTGCTAAGGCTTGTTTCTTAGTCTTGTTTCTTAGCCTCATTTATAGAATAAAAGGAATGTAATCAATGCAGTATGACAATCAAAATATTTTTGCCAAAATTCTTCGTGGTGAGATTCCTAGCCATAAAGTTTATGAAGATGACAAAACGCTTGCCTTTATGGATATCATGCCGATGGCAGAAGGGCATGTTTTAGTCATTCCAAAATGTGAAGCCGTCGAATTGTCGGATATGCCAGCAGATTACATTGCGGCAGTTTTCAGCACCGCGCAAAAAGTCATGGCAGCGCAGCGCAAGGTATTTAATCGCCAAGGTATTGTGCAGATGCAGTTAAATAATGCAGAGGCAGGACAATCGGTATTTCATTACCACGTTCATTTGATTCCAAGCAGTATCTATCATCTCGGCTTGCATGAAGATCGTCAAGGCGATCATGAGCGTCTAGCAGCGCTGGCTAATCAATTAAAATCAGCGATTGCAAATTAATTCGCGACTTGCAAGTAGCGGATAATTAACACCCAACCCCCTATTTGCAAGCAGGTAAGATAGTTGTCGAGGTACAAATCGGCAAAAACCCCGCATCGGTTAAAACATCTTGTGCTTTTGCCGATTTTAGATAATCCACAAAAATTTGACTGGTGTCAGGTTGATTCAAAATAATGCCATCTTGCAGAATTGGCGGATAACTATTTTTAGGCAGTATCAAATAGTTATTGCTTAGTGTATTGACATTTTGTAGGGCAATGTTATTGGGTTTATTCAACACTTGCGAGAGACCTACAAATCCAAAATCTGCTTTCCTACTATCCGTTAACGCAAAAGTTTCATCTAGGGTATTGGTATAAATAATCTTAGGCTTGATATTATTATAAAGGTTTTGATTGACCAACCAGGCTTCTGCTGCCACCCCATAAGCTAAATTCTCTGGATTGGCTATCGCTAAACTAAAGGGTTTATTGTCGAGCATCAACTGATCGAGCGTGGTTGTAGGGCTAATGTCCATGGGATATTTATGACTATAAAGCACTAGCTGACCACGGGTATAAGTAAAAGGCGAAGATTTAACACCCTTAACACTGGCAAGCATTTGCTTTGGGTAAGTCTGATTACCCGATAAATAAATATCAAAGTTTTGTGGATTGGCATTTACCGTATTATAGAGCGCAGCATTGGGCTCAAAGGTAATTTGAATCTTTATATTCGGATAATTGTGATTAAAATCTGATACCAAAATAGGCAATACCATGCGAAGATTGGAAAAAGCGGCTATATGTAGATTTTCAATCGCTTTAGGTGAAGAGGCAATAGGTGCATTGTTTGAAATAGCTTTGGTAGTTTCTTTGGTAGATTGGTTATTTGGCGTCGTTGAATTTTGATTGCTATTTGAAGAATTACAACCCGCCATTAATGCTGTGACAATACATAGCATCCTATTGAAAAAGTTCGAGGCAGGTTGATTAAAAGTCATAAATTAACAAATTTTACCCTAGTTTTAGCGATATTATGATTAAGTGGCGGGCAAGAATACTATACAAAGTAGTAAGTGAGTGTGTAAAAAACGTATCGATTTTATTGAGAAATTATTTTTTAGGTATTTTTTGTTTTGACGCAGAAATAATTTAAAAAGTTGTTGCAAAAAAAAATAAAGTTGCTAAAATACCACCCCACATAGCCAATTACAGATAAACTAAAAAGCTATAGCCATCTATGCCAGTGTGGTGAAATTGGTAGACACGACGGATTCAAAATCCGTTGCCTTTAAAAGCGTGTCGGTTCGAGTCCGACCACTGGTACCAAATTAAAGCTCCTAATAACAGGGGCTTTTTTTTTGAACTAAAATTGCTTTATAAAAGAATGATTAAGGTATTATTTTTAATTGTTTATCAAGCAAATCTATAATGCTATAATGGATTACATGTTACTCAGTCGCAGTGCTAATACTTTTGTTAGGGGCTAATAAAAAAATTAAGTGGTGATGACGGTCATATTGCTTACTTAAATTTACAAAATTTACAAGCGTGTAGCATTCAACTTTGATTACAATTACGCACTATTATTGGTTTACTGTTAGATTTTGCCTTTTATCCTACGAGCCTTTTATCTTACGAGATTGTCACATGTTAGCAAAGCTCATAAAACTATCGCCTTTATTATTAGTTATATCTATTAGCGCCTGTAGTTCTAAAACCGCTATTACTAGTGGAATGTATTCGGGTAAACTGCCAGAAGTCTTGACGCCAGATCAACCTGTTTCATTTGTTGCAGATAATGGTATACGATTTAATGTGGCTGAGTTAAGTGTAAACAATATACCCGCTCCTGATATTTTTGCTAAAAGAACGGTCTCTTTTCCTCCATTGACAAGAGGCGGGGGTGTATATAATCGTATTGCTAAAGGAGATGTATTAGGAATTAATCTTCCGGGATATCCTGAAGTTGTTGGTACTAGTTCAGCAGCAGGGAATAGCATTTACGGCAGTGGCTTTTTAGTTGATCAAAGCGGTTATATTCAATTTCCAATGATAGGACGAATAAAGGCAGAGGGGCTTACAGTAGCTGAACTCACTAGTCAATTAACTATTCGTTTATCACGTTATCTTAAACATCCAGATCCACAAGTTCGTGTACTTTCCTACCGTGGTAATAAATTTTATGTTGATGGCCAAGTAAAATCGCCTGGGCAATATGACATTGCGGATCAGCCTATCAATCTTTATACCGCTATCAGTATGGCAGGTGGTACGAGTGAAAAATCTGATACAAATAATATCCAGCTGATTAGAGCTGGAAGAACCTATAACTTTGGTTTCAAGTCACTGCAAAATGCTGGGTATTCTCCTAATCAAGTGATAATTCGTAATGGTGATACAATCAAAATCGGTGATTTGACCGAAAATAAAATTACTGTCATGGGCGAGTTTAATAAAATCAGTAATATTGAAATTCCTGAAAACGGTATCAGTTTGGCTGGAGTCATAGGGGAAGCGAATGGATTAATTGGTACTACTGCGAATGCTAAAAAAGTTTATGTATTACGTGAAAATTCGTCGAATAATGCTAATATCTATTACGTTGATATGACTTCCCTAACAAATTTTTCTTTAGCAAATCGCTTTAAAATGCAGCCGGGTGATGTGGTGTATGTAGACCCAACTGGTTTAACACGCTGGAATCGCATTCTTAGTCAAATCCTTCCTTCAGCGGCATTACCTGGAGTTGTAAGACAATTTTAATAGCTAGGTTTTTATTATGTCATTTAAAAAAATTTTAGTGGTATGCGTTGGTAATATTTGCCGTAGTCCTATCGGTGAAGCGCTCTTACAGCAGCAGCATCCTAATCTAATCGTTAAATCAGCGGGATTAAGCGCATTAGTGGGTGAAGGGGCAGATGAAAAAGCCATTCAAGTGATGGATGAATGGAATGTTGATATGAGTAGTCATCGCGCGCAGCAGCTTACCCAAGAATTGATGCAAACCTTTGATTTAGTACTGTGTATGTCCAAAGATCAAGAGAGTTGGATAAAACAAAATTACTCAAGCCAACGTGGGAAAGTATATCGGATTGGTCACTGGATAAACAAAAATGTAGCCGATCCTTATAAACTACCTATTGAGAAATTTTATGAAAGTCGAGCAGTACTCAGTGAAGCCGTAGAAAGTTGGAAGGATAAATTAGCGTAAATTCTGACGCGAACAAGTTTTTCGAAATTATAAGAAAGATTTATTTATTCTGTAACAATTAAAATGTATTTTATCGTAGTTTAGAATCAAGTGAGTAAGCATGGATCAGAAAGTAAATGATGATGAAATTGATTTAAGAGCGTTAATCGCAGTTCTATTAAATCATTGGAAATTAATTTTATCAATGCTGTTACTTGGTTTATTAGGCGGTCTCTATTATGCCCAATCGGCAACGCCAATCTATAAAACAAACTCATTGATCCAAGTTGACAAAAAATCCTCAGGCGTTTCTGCGTTAGGTGAGGATGTTGCCGGTCTTCTAAACGCTCAAGATGGTTCTGCACAAACGGAAGTAGAAATCATCAATTCTCGCATGATTCTGTGGCCTGTCATTAACCAATTGCATTTGGATTTAACTGTCAATCAACTTAAAGACAGTTTTTTAGACAAATTACTTACCAAGAAAAGTGTTCTAGTTAGTCATACAGACAATGGTGTGGGTAACTTAAAGGAGGGGCTTTGGATAGTTGAATTTAATGTACCATTAGCTTATCAAAACAAGAATTTCGTGTTGACAGCAATTGACAGCCAAGATTTTAAACTGATTTCGCCTGATGGCGCTGAGTTTACCGGTAAAGTTGCAACGGCATCACGTTTCAAAACGAGTGCGGGTAATATAGATATTCAAGTCACTTCATTAGCACCTGGTTATTCTTATAACTTGAGTAAACTTACACCGGCTAAGGCGATAGATAACCTTAGAGCAAATCTTGCGGTGGCTGAAAAAGGTAAACAAACAGGCATTTTAGACGCTTCACTTACAGGCGCTAATCAAGATGAAATCACCCATACATTAACGCGCATCGTTAAAATGTATGAAATGCAAAATCTTGATAAAAGTAGCGCGGAAACGACTAAAACCCTGGCATTTATGCAAGAGCAACTGCCTAAACTCAAATCAAAACTTGCCGAAGCGGAAGCAAAATTTAATAATTTTCGTGAGCAAAATGCGACAGTTGATATAGATAAAGAAGCGGAATTGGCGGTCACACAAAGAGCGACAATTGAAACTAATCTACGTGAGCTTGAGCTAAAACGAGCAGAATTATCCGAGCGTTACACGGATGAATACCCAGTATTAAAGCAATTAAATATGCAAATACAGGAGCTAAGAGACAAAGAAGAAGCGCTTAAACAAAATATTACGCGTATTCCAGAGGTTCAGCGGCAATTTTTGGAATTATCAAGTGATGTTAAGATTAGCAATGAGATTTATTTAAATATGCTCAAAAATTATGAGCAGCTTCAAATTGTCAAATCTGGACAGCTGGGCAATGTACGCATCATCGATTTACCGATTAACACTTATGTACCAATTGCCCCTAAAAAGGCGCAAATTGTTTTAATCGCGACCCTTTTAGGGTTAATGCTAGGCATCGGACTGGCCTTCTTAAAGTCATTGCTATTCGCCGGCGTGAAAAATTTAGAAGAATTAGAGAACAACACGGATGTTCCGGTTATCGGTGTCATTCCTCATTCGCCTCGATTAACGCGGTTGTTAAAAAGTAAATCAACTAAAATTCCTTTGGTTGAAAACATTGAACCTGAAGGTATTGTTAGTGAAGGCTTTAAGTCCATTCGCACTCATTTATTGTTTAATGCAACAAAAACTGATGGCAATACGTTGTTAGTGACCAGTGCAGGACCTGGTATTGGTAAGTCATTTATTGCCGCCAACCTTGCCGTGGCGATGGCGATGACAGGCAAACGGGTACTGTTAATTGATGCGGATGCTAGATTAGGTCATCTGCAAGATCGATTTAATTTGCCAAATATTAATGGACTGGTTGATTATTTGGTTGATGATACGATTGATGCGGCTAATAGCAGCTATATGATTCAAACCACGCTATATGAAAATCTGCATTTTATACCTAGGGGCAAAGGCCATAGCCACGCTTCAGAATTGATCTTAAATGGAAAAATGAAAGCGCTTCTAGATTTTTATCGTCAGTTTTATGATTATATCATTATCGATACCTCACCTGTAATGGGCACTTCAGATGCGCTATCGATAGGGCAGTTGGTGGATGCAGTCTTATTTGTCGTACGATATGACGTTTCAAACGTAAAACAGGTAAATTATGCAATCGAAAAACTACAACGTGCGAATGTAAAAGTAGAAGGGATTATTTTCAATGATGCTAAGCAGTCTTTAATTGGCGCCTATAATTATCACTATGGTTATGAATATAAATCAAAAAATTAACGATATAAAGATAAATCATAGCCATATCATCTACTAGGTTTTATATGAGCAATACAACTAACGCTACTAAAGCGCCTTTAGCTTTTACTGTACTATCCAATGCGATTGAACAGCCTCGCTGGCTAAAAGTAGTGAGTCTGTTTGTGATAGATTATATTGCATCTATTATTACTTTGATTTTAGCGATTGCCCTAAGGTATGCAAAATTTGATTTTCATACCAATATTTTGTCAATTATGTTACTTGCCGCTTTACCTGTTGTCTTTTTAGCGGTTACTAATTTTTACTCGCATGTTATCCGAGTTTTTCAAGATGAGAGTATGCGCTGGGCGCTCGTAGTTTTGTTAGGTTATCTATTAATTAGTCAAATACTGATTTTTTTAGGAGTAACGCCTGATATTCCTAGAGCAGCGACCGCTATCCATGTTTTTTTGCTTTATTTATGGATATGGAATAGCCGAATTGTTTTGCAATTTATTATTTCAAGAACATTGCATCCTGAATTTTACACACAAAAAAAAGAAAATGTATTAATTTATGGTGTGGGTCACATCACCAAAGATTTGATGCATGTGCTGCATCAAACTCACCAATTTAAAATAGTTGGGATTATCGATGTCAATGATAACTTTATTGGTGCTAGGGTATTAGGGGTTAAAGTCTATTCTAAAGATAACCTTGAGTCTTTAATTGCAGAATTAGAAGTTAATCATGTATTTTTTGTACTCCCCAGCCATCAGCGTCATATCCAAGAGCGTATTGTCAAGCAATTAGAAAATGTACCAGTTAAAATTAGTGAAATTCCAAGTTTGGAAGAAATCACCAGTGGTCGTATCAAATTATCAGATATTAAACCGGTTGATGTGCTAGATGTACTACAACGAAATACGGTTAAACCAGATATGTCGCTACTTGCCAAAAACATCAAAGATAAAGTTGTGATGGTCACAGGGGCGGGCGGTTCAATTGGCAGTGAGTTATGTCGCCAAATTTTAAAGCAGCAACCCAAAGCACTGGTATTGTTTGAGTTATCTGAATATGCACTGTATGCCATACACAGTGAACTACAAAAACTTGCCAAAAATATGCAGCAAGACCGGCAACTACCGACTGTGACGCCGCTCTATGTGCACCTAGGCAGTGTTACCAATCAAAAACTTATTCAACTGCTATGCAATCAGTACAAGGTTCAAACCATCTACCATGCAGCCGCTTATAAACATGTCCCTATCGTTGAAAGTAACGAATACGAGGGTGTAATCAATAATTTTGTTGGCACTTACAATACTTTAAAAGGCGCAGTCAGTGCAGGTGTCGAAACCTTTGTGGCCATCTCCACTGACAAAGCCGTCCGACCAACCAATGTCATGGGCGCGACCAAACGCATGGCAGAGTTGGCATGTCAAGCGATGGCTGCAGACCAATCAACAACCACTATCAGTATGGTGAGATTTGGTAATGTATTAGGTTCATCAGGCTCTGTTGTACCGCTGTTTAATAAACAAATTGCCGCTGGCGGGCCTATCACCCTGACACATCCAGACGTGACAAGGTATTTTATGACTATTCCTGAGGCTGCCCAGCTGGTTATCCAAGCAGGTGCGATGGCACATGGCGGCGAGGTGTTTGTGCTGGATATGGGTGAGCCAGTCAAGATTATGGACTTGGCAAAACGTATGATTAGCTTAAGTGGACTTAAAGTTAAAGACCAAAATAATCCGAATGGCGATATTGAAATTGTCATTGCGGGTTTACGACCTGGTGAAAAACTGTATGAAGAGTTAATCATCGATGGGGATAATATAGAGAAGACCCAGCATCCATTAATTATGCAAGCAAGAGAACGTAGTTTTGCTAAGATTGAACTTGATAATTTCATAGACCATATTATCGAACAATATAATAATGAAAAAGATTTATATTGGCTAAGACAGAGATTTGAGTATTTTGTCGAGGGATATAGGAATAGAATTAACCCCTAGCTAATAGGCATCTGTAATATAGAAAATTACTAATGGTTTTAGCCTATCTAATTTAATGAAATATGTATTCATTTCTAAAAGTCTATCTATTTACTATGGTTTAACCCCAATGAATAAAACTCAACTGTTAAAAAATTTAGGTCTATATGAATACGCACTTTTTTTAAAAGAGAAAATGACATTTAACTTTAATGAGTTTTCTAAGCTAGTTTATAATGAGCAATTAGAGAAAGATATTATCATTAAAAATAATAATAAAAAAAATGCTGATATACCAAAAATAATTTGGATGTTTTGGGATAGTGAAAATATTCCTGCAGAGGTTAATCTATTTAAAGAACGTATAGAAATTGATAATCCTGAATATCAATTAAATTTAGTAACTTTTAAGAATTTAAATTTATATTTAGATGAGTTAGTATTTGATGAAAATATTGAAATCCCTATTGCCAATAAAAGTGATGTAATTAGATTGGCGCTGCTTTATAAGTATGGGGGTATTTGGCTAGATATTACTACGATATTATTAAAACCGCTTTCCTGGTTTTTACAAATTGATAATATTAATAATTTTGATTTGATTGCTTTTTATCGTGAAAAATCAACGACTGATTTTTCTCGACCGATTATAGAAAATTGGTTTTTGGCTGCCCCGCCAAATAGTGAATTTATAAAAAAATGGTATGAGGCATTAGCGCCTTTATTGACTATGGGAGCAAAAAAATATTTTTTTAAATTAAAGGAAAATTCAAATTATACTCAGATTTCACAATCTATAGATAGACCTGATTATCTCTTGGCTTATTTAGCTGCCCAATTAGTGTTATTAAACCATCCCACTCAATACAATTTTTATCTTCGAAAGTGCGAAAATAATGCTTTTTTGATTCATGAAAATGTGAAATGGGATGCTATTAAGATAAATAGCTATTTAGCATTTAAAAACATACATAAGACCAAGGGGTTACCAATTGTCAAGATTACGTCCATTGAACGTACGTTCTTAAAGTATTTACTACAAAGTAAATTAATTAATGCAAATAGTATTTACGGCTCATTATATAAAGATAAGAAACGCTAATGAAAAATAGTCTAAAGAAGATATTAAATGGACGATTAAAAAATTCTTTATGGATGGTAAGTGAAAAAGGTATAAGTTTTTTTGGCTTAATATTTGTCACTTCCTTAGTGGCAAAATATATAGGGCCTTCGGTATATGGAGAGTTAGCATTAGCAGGCACTATTTTTGCTATTATAAGAGCGGTAGCAATATTAGGGATAGATCAAATTTATTTTAAGCAGGCAAGCAAAAAATCTTATCAAAATAGCCAATTAATTGTAAATGCAATTTATATTATAAGCAGTATCTATATACCTTTTTCTGTCTTAACGTTGGGCTGGTTTTATTTTTATGGTAGTGGTCAGCATACAGTGTTTTTCGTGGCAACCTGTTTAGCAGTGTATATTGGTGTCATTGATATTAGAGCTATTCATTTGGATGCTATTTTGCTTTCTAAGTATAATGTAATGGCAAATTCAGTTGGTATCCTAATTAGCTTGATTTCACGATATCTGATAGTAAAATTTAACTTGCCTATTGAATTATTATCAATTCCAATTATTCTTACTGCTTTTGTACCGTTTGTATTACGACAGTTAATCTTTAGTTCTAAAGTTAAATTGCAAAATCCTAAATTAAAGATTATTCATTTTATTAGTTATTACAGATATTTTTTAAAAGTTGGAATTCCGTTAGTTGTATCGAGTTTATCAGTCACAATTTATACGCAATGTGCTAACTTGATTTTAGCTTCTCTCGAAAGTACTAAAGAAGTTGGTTACTATTCAATCGCCTCAACGCTAGCAGGTTGTTGGTATTTTGTACCTGTTACTCTTATGATGTCTTATCTATCAGGCATTTATAATGAAAGGGATGAGGAAAAATCACTAAAAAAATCAGTAAGATTGTTTAGGAGTATTAGTATTTTTTGTATTTTTATTATTACAATGTTAGCTTTATTCGGTAAATTCATTATTACTAAATTATACGGTGATGCGTTTATACCTTCAATTAAGATATTTTACTATCTACTCTTAGCAAATTACTTTTCAGTCATGGGATTTTTCTTCTTTAGATTGACATTAAAATATGGAGGTTATAAATTCTTAGCTAATAAGATGGTATTTTCCTGTGTAATTAATGTACCTCTTACATATATTTTCGTAAGACTTTATGGCGTTATTGGCGGCGCTTACGCAATTATTATCACTGAGTTTATTTCAAGCTTTATAATTAATCTATTTTATAAACCTTTGAGGGCAAAAGAAATACTATTGCAAACAATTGGATTTAGTAGCGCTAAATAACTTAATGATTAAAATTTTACTGCGTACGATAACGTACTTATTCAAAAAACTTTAAAAATTTTTAAATTAATTATAGAGAATGGGTATGAATTCTACTTAAGAAAAATGATTACACTTTTATATCATGTATATTTGGTCTAAATAAGAAATATAAAACATTTTTAATTAATAGTGTTAAAAAGGGTTTTAGAAATCTAGTAAAATATAATGACAGATAAGGTAGGAAGATGTCACGGATTAAATTAAGTTTAGTAATACCAATGTACAATGTTGAAAATTATATTGTAGAGTGTATTAATAGTATAAAAAGTCAGATTACTGAGGAAGTTGAGGTAATTATTGTTGATGATGGGTCAACGGATAATTCAAAAAAAGTACTTGATGATATTATTTTAAACTTGCCAAAAATTAAATCTAATCAATTTAAAGTTCTTAGTCAAAAAAATCAAGGGCAGAGTGTCGCCAGAAATACCGCCTTAGATATTGCTATCGGTAGTTACGTGGCTTTCGTAGATTCTGATGATATTTTACCTGAAAATTATTTTAAACAGGTCGTAGAAATAATTGATACTTATCAACCTGATGTAATATGCTGTGAAGCAGAGCGTTTTCTAAGGAAACCTAACGATACTAATTTTAGAATTTATTTATCTGATCAAGAGGGTTATGTTGAAAATACTCAAGAAGTAAAACAAAGAATTTTTAATCAGCATAATTGGTACCCATGGTTATATATTTTCAAAAGAGAAGTATTTGCAGATAAAAGATTTATCCCAGGTATTTATTTTGAAGATATTATATTTATGACGGATGTAATTATTAGAGCTCGTAACTTATATTTTTCTAAAATGGTAAGTTATTATTATCGAAGTAATGCTGAAAGTAGTCTCAGAGCTGTAAATCTAAGTAATATAAAGAAACAGAAATTAAGTTATGAATTTGTGATTAATTACTCCTATGAAAAAATACTGAGTAATAAGCTGTATGCAATAACTTATATATATTGTTTAGCTGATTATATTACTGACAGTGTTAACAAATTCAACATGAAACCTTTACAAGTAATGAAAAATTATTTTCCACTAAGAGATTTGGAAAATAGGGTTGATCTAAATTTGATACAACGTCAAGGCTATCATAACTTTTATCAACATGGTTTCATATTTATAGGGTGGATTTGGCTACATCATAAACTAAAGAAGCAAAAAATGGCTAATTAAAGTACTAAGTAATCTCAACTGTATAATAAAGTATTATTTAATGAATTATTATTTAAAAATTAATTTACCTTCATTGAAAAATATTATTATTGATAGATAGAAGTTAGTGAGAACAATCATGTATTTACAGCAGAAAGTTTCAATTGTAATGCCAGTGTATAATGTAGAAAATTATATAGCATCCTCTATTAAGTCTGTACTTAATCAGACCTATAAAAACTTTGAGTTAATCATTGTGATTGATGGCTCAAAAGATAATAGTGAAGCTATCGCCAAAGAATTTGAAAAAGCAGATAATAGAGTAAAGGTTTACACTAAACCAAATGGTGGTATATCAGATGCTAGAAACTTTGGTCTTAACATAGCCACGGGTGAATATATATTTTTTTTAGATTCTGATGATTGGATTGAAAATAATTTACTAAAAGAAAATATAGAAATTATGGTTGATAAGCAATTAGATTTTTTGGTGTTTGGCTTTTATCAAGATAGTGTAGATGAAGAGGAAAAATTAATTAAACAAGTTAAACATTTACCTGAAGATAATATTTGGCTAAATGGTGAAGCTATTCATCTATCACCTTATATGTTAAATATTCTAGGTTATGCATGGAATAAAATTTATCGTAAGCAGTACTTAAACCAAAATAATATAAGCTTTATAAATGGAATATCATTATTTGAAGATATACTATTTAATGCCAAGGTATACCAACATTCAGATAGAATTTTATTTAACAAGAAAGCCTATGTACATTATATTCAAAGGCCAGTGGAAACACTGACAAAACAATTTCATGAAAATAGCTTTGATTGGGTAAAGTTGAAACATAAAGCATTATTAGAATTTATTGATACATGGTCATTTATTAATAAAAAAGAGATATTAGCGACAAATTTAATCGGCGGTTTACGATACTGTGTACTAAATTTATTTCATTTTAATAATCAATTTATATTCAATCAAAAATTAGCATATGTAAGTAAAATGTTGAATGACAATGATCTAAGACAGTTTTATAAATTTTATAAGCCTATTACCATGCAAGATAAAATCTATTTTATGTTAATTAAATTTAAATCTAAGTATATAATTACTTTTTTAGCTCAATTAAGAAGTTAAATCGTATACTAAAATAATTTTGAATTAGTACTTATGTACCAATTTAGAAACCTTTATATCCACTAACTAAAATCTTTAGTACACAAGTTTGCTTAGATAAAAAAATTAATTATAGAGTCATAAAATGAAAAGTATTCTTCATATCATTGGTAAAATGGACAGAGCAGGGGCTGAGACCATGCTCATGAATCTATACCGTCAGATTGACCGTTCAAAAGTACAGTTTGACTTTGTTACTTTTACTTATGACAAAGGTGATTATGATGATGAAATCATTGCAATGGGTGGCAAGATTATTCCAATCGTGGCTAAAGACTCTATAAGTCGCATGTTTAAATTACAGAAATTTTTAAAATCCCATCCCGAATATCAAATAATACATTCTCATGTCCTGCTTAATAATGCCTTTCATTTAATAGCTGCTAAAAGTGCTGGAATCAAGCATAGAATTTCTCATTCTCACAACACAAGTAATGGCGCAGATTCAAAATTAAAAAAACTATATGAAATTTGGGCTAAAAAGACCATTCAAAAATTAGCAACTTATCGAATAGCTTGTGGGGTTGAAGCTGCCCAATATCTGTATGGCACTGCAGATGACGTCTTGATATTAAATAATGCGATAGATTTAAAAAAATATGCCGATGTTGCAACAACTCAAAAAAGTTACTGGGATAACGTATTGCCACATAAAGGGCTTAGACTTATCCAAGTTGGCAGATTAACTGAAGTAAAAAATCATGAATTTTCATTGAAAATTGCCAAAGCGTTGAGAGAACAAGGTTTTGAATTTACTTTTTTTATTGTTGGGCAAGGCGGTTTGGAAAGTAAAATTCGAGATTTAATAATAGAATATGAGTTATCAGAACAAGTACATTTACTAGGCGTTAGAGATGATGTGCCAGAGTTAATGGCAGGAGCGGATTTAATGTTGATGCCGTCGCTCCATGAAGGTTTTCCAGTTGTGTTAGTCGAAAGTCAAGCAATAGGCTTACCTTCACTAATTTCAGCCAATATATCAAGAGAAGTTGATTTGGGTTTAAATCTAATCAATTTTAAAGATTTAGATAAAGTTAATTCTTGGATTTGTGAGATAACTAAATTTGATACCAGAAAAATAGAAAAGGATAAAATTCTAAGCTCTATGTCGATCAAAGGGTTTAATATTCATAAAAATTCTAAAGAACTAACTAATATTTACTTTCAATTTGGTTGATTAGATGAATATTGCTCTATTAATCGCGTTAGGATTTTTCTTAAGCCAGTTTTACCTTTGGTCAAGTGGTCTACCTCAGCCATCACATATTATAATAATTTTGGCAATAATCGCATATTGTTCAAAATATAAAAAGCTTAAGTATTCATCAGCGCTACAAGCATTAGCAATATTTTCCACATATGCCTATGTAGTAAACATGGCTTTTCTTATTATAGAATTCGGAGATACTTCATACATAGTTTCGTTGTTGTATTGGATATTTAATCTAATGGTATTTGCAGTAATGACAAGCTTAGATGAAGTCTCTATTCAAGCATTCATTAAATATCTTAAATTTTTTATACCTTTAAGCTTAGTCTTGAGTATTTTAATTTGGGCTATTGGTGGTGGTAGATATGATTTT
The DNA here is from genome assembly GCF_032017465.1 of Moraxella sp. CTOTU47616. NCBI lineage: Bacteria > Pseudomonadati > Pseudomonadota > Gammaproteobacteria > Moraxellales > Moraxellaceae > Moraxella > Moraxella sp. CTOTU47616. Next base: position 59,324 of record NZ_DALZPU010000002.1, on the reverse strand, counting down.
GCACCTAGATATAATGGTTTTTTCAATGACCCAAATCAAATGGCATTTTGGATATTATCAGCATGTGCTATGAGTTTTATAATTTTTGAAAAAAATTATATCAAAATAATCATATATGCTTTGTCCGTGTTTATAATTCTTTTGACAATGTCAAGGTCTGCAACTATTGGATTAGCGGTTTTAACATTAGGGCTGATATTGCAACAAAAAGGTAGAATTGAACAGAAAATTATTTTAGTTCTTTTGGCTGCTTGTTGTGTAGGAATTGCAGGATATATTTTATATAAGTATGGGTACTTAGATAATATCATCACTAGATTTACAGAGGGTGTTGATGAAGAAGATAAACAAATTTCTGATAGAGGTCTTGACCATCTTTTAAACTATCCAAAATATAGTATTTTGGGAGCAGGTCAAGGTGGCTACTCAAGGTTTTCTGAAACAGGGCATGAAATACATTCTACATGGTTTGGTATTGCTTTTTATTATGGAATAACAGGTTTAATATTATTTTTGTATTTCTTAAGCAGAGTTTTTAAAAGATTAACATTTGCAGAAAAAGTAATTCTTTTAGGACCTATGTTTTACGGATTCTCAACTTATAATGCAAGAACATTAGCTTTTTGGATATTAATAGTAGTGTTTTATTTTGCCAAAGAGGTCAAGGAGAATAAATTATGAAACTCATTACTATAGGTATTCCCATCTATAATGCAGAAGATTTCCTAGCAGATGCCATAAAATCGATATTAGCTCAAAGCTATCAAAATTTTGAGCTTATTCTAGTTAATGACGGCTCAAAAGATAACTCACTCGAGATTGCTAAAGATTTCGCAAAACAAGATAGCAGGATTAGGGTGATTTCAGATGGTATAAATAAAAAATTACCTGCGAGATTAAATCAAATTATCCGTGAAGCCAAAGGGGATTACATTGCAAGAATGGATGCCGATGATATGATGCATTCAGAACGAATAGCTAAACAATTAAATTTTTTGCAATGCAATCCACAATTTGACTTGGTTTCTACTTCTATGATTTCCATTAAAAATAGTAATGAAATTATCGGTACTAGGACTTATTTTCCAAAGCAAATTACAAAAAAAGATGCCTTACTTGGTCAGTCGGGTATTTTACATGCCTCTATATTAGCTAAAAAAGCATGGTGCGAACGTAATTTATACAATGAAGTTAATGCACTTGCAGAAGATCATGAACTTTGGCTATCTGCTGCCATTAACAATGATTTAAAAGTTGGTTTTTTGCCAGAATATTTATATTACTATCGAGAAGAAAGCAGTGCTACAAAGAAGAAAATGCTGAAGGGTTATAATACGCAAATGCAAATTATTAGTAAATATTACAACAGTATTCTTTCTGAAAAAGATTATCAAAATATCATGCGAAAGTTTGCTGCGAAAAAAATGATTGTAAACATTGCTGATGCAATGAAGATGATGCATATCATATTGAATCGTAGAAGCAAGAGAGAGGTTTCTACTGTTATTCGAAATGAGTATGAAAAGCAATTAAATATTATTCAGCAGTTGAGTAATAAATCATGAAAATAGTTATTATAGGTACTATTGCTTCAAGTTTATACACCTTCAGAAAAGACCTTATATTATCAATGATTGATAAAGGCTATACCGTATATGCCTTCACGTCAGACAGTGATAAAACGGAGCTTGCCAAAATTGCCCACATAGGCGCTATTCCTACCCATTATAAACTCAGCCGAGGCGGTCTTAATCCTTATAAAGATTTATCTAACACGATAAGTCTTTATCAAAAAATCAAAAAAATCCAGCCCGATATTGTCCTTAGTTATTTTATCAAACCTGTTATCTATGGCACACTCGCTGCCAAACTTGCTAGAGTATCCAAAAAAATTGCCATGATAGAAGGCTTGGGTTTTGCCTTTACCGAGCAGCCAGAAGGCTACTCAAAAAAAGCCAAAATCGTACAACGAGTGCAAGTCGCTCTATTTAAACTGGCATTGCCATTGGCAGATAAAGTAATCTTTCTTAACCCAGATGACCCGATTGATTTATTAAAATCACACCACATTGGTGTTAAAAAAATTGAAGTTTTGGGTGGCATTGGCTTGAATCTAAAAGACTATCCATATCAGCCGATTAGTTTGGAATCTCAAACAAGATTTTTATTTATTGCTCGATTGATACGAGAAAAAGGAATTTTTGATTTTGTCGAAGCTGCTAAACTTGTGAAAAAAATCTATCCAAATGTGATTTTCACAGTGTTAGGTGGTATTGATGAGCACGCACACGGGGCAATGACAAAATTTCAATTAGATGAATTAGTCCAATCGAATATTATAGAATATCCGGGGCAGGTGAATAATGTGTCTGAATGGATAGCTAATAGCCATGTTTTTGTATTGCCGTCATACTACCGCGAAGGTGTGCCACGCAGTACCCAAGAGGCCATGGCAGTCGGACGTGCCATCATCACCACAGATGTGCCCGGTTGTCGTGAAACTGTGATAGATGGCAAAAATGGCTTTATTGTACCCAAGTGGAATCCGCAGGCTTTAGCCGAGAAAATGATTTATTTCATCGAAAATCCAGAACAAATTCAAGTAATGGGTGAAGAAAGTTATAAAATAGCCCAAGAAAAATTTGATGCTCGAAAAGTCAATGAGCGACTACTAAAAATTTTAGGAGTATAAATGCTAAAACGTGCCTTTGATATTGCCGCTTCTGCGTCTGCCCTTGTGGTGATATCGCCTGTACTTGCGATTACTGCTCATAAAGTTAAAAAGGAACTAGGTTCACCTGTGCTATTTCGTCAGGTACGCCCAGGTTTACATGGTAGGCCATTTGAGATGATTAAATTTCGCACCATGAAAGATGCGACGGATAAAGCGGGTAATGCGCTGCCAGATAGTGAACGCTTGACAGAATTTGGTAAAAAACTGCGTGCCAGTAGCCTTGATGAGTTGCCCGAACTTTGGAATGTGCTCAAAGGGGATATGAGTTTGGTTGGTCCTAGGCCTTTACTTATGGAGTATTTACCTTTATATAACGCCGAACAAGCCAAACGTCATAACGTGCGTCCAGGGGTAACAGGTTACGCACAAGTCAATGGTCGCAATAGCTTGAGTTGGGAAGATAAGTTCAAGCTTGATACATGGTATGTTGAGCATCAATCATTTTGGTTAGATATGAAAATCTTGCTAAAAACCGTCAAAAAAGTCATTATTAAAGACGGTATCAGTGCCGATGGTGAAGCAACGATGACAAAGTTTACAGGGACAAAATTTACAGGAACTGTGCATGAATAAAATCTATGCCGTGTATGGTGCATCAGGTTGTGGCAGAAGCTTGATGCCAGTTGCTAGAGATTGTGTGCCAGATGACCAAACGATTTACTTTATCGATGACGAGGTGACCACTGAGCAGCAAATCAATGGTCATACAACCATTAACTATGAGATGTTCAAGGCGATGAAGGCGCAAGAAAAGTATGTGTTGATTGCCATTGCTAATAGCAATATCCGCCAAAAATTGGCCGAAAAACTCACCAAAGATGGCATCAACATTTGGACTGTCAAATCCCAATCAGCTGTTATAATGGATAATGTCATAATTGGCAATGGGGCGGCATTGAGTCCATTTGTTACTATTGGTGCCAATGTCAAAATCGGTAAGTGTTTTCATGCTAACTTATATAGCTATGTTGAACATGACTGTGTGATTGGTGATTTTGTTACTTTTGCGCCACGGGTTAGTTGCAATGGCAATGTGCATATCGAAGACCATGCTTATATTGGAACAGGCGCGGTGCTACGACAAGGTACACCAGATAAGCCATTAATAATTGGTAAAGGCGCTATCGTTGGCATGGGGGCAGTCGTCACTAAAGATGTACCCGCTGGCGTAACTGTTGTCGGCAACCCTGCAAGACCTTTGATCAAAAACTAAAAAAATCGTTAACTTCATTTTCAAAAATATGAGAATATAAAACATGTTAAACACCCAATTTTCCCCTTGGCCTAGCTTTACCCAAGAAGAAGCCGATGCCGTGTCACAGGTGCTATTGTCCAATAAAGTCAACTACTGGACGGGCACAGAATGTCGAGAGTTTGAAAAAGAATTTGCCGCATGGGCAGGGACAGACTATGCAGTGGCACTGGCAAATGGCACATTGGCACTCGATGTTGCGTTACAAGCCATGGGTATTGGTGAGGGTGATGAAGTGATTGTCACGCCACGTAGTTTTATCGCCAGTGTTTCAACCGTCGTCAATGCTGGCGCAATACCGGTGTTCGCAGATGTAGATAACAATACGGGTAATATTTCTGCGACCACAATTGCACCAAAAATTACGGATAAAACCAAAGCCATCATTTGCGTGCATCTAGCTGGCTGGCCTTGCGATATGGATGAGATTATGGCACTTGCCAAGCAGCATAACCTATGGGTTATCGAAGACTGTGCCCAAGCGCATGGCGCCAAGTATAAAGGTAAACCAGTGGGTAGTATTGGTCACGTTGGTGCTTGGAGTTTTTGTCAAGATAAAATCATGACCACAGGCGGCGAAGGTGGTATGGTCACCACCAATGACAGAGCATTATGGCAAAAAATGTGGGAGTATAAAGACCACGGTAAAAACTACGATAGTATTTATCATAAACAACACCCACCGGGTTTTCGCTGGTTACATGACAGCTTTGGCACCAATTGGCGTATGATGGAAATGCAAGCGGTGATTGGTCGTATTCAGCTTAAAAAAATGGCAGAGTGGACCAAGATTCGTACACAAAATGCCAAGATTTTGCGTGATGCTCTAACACAGTTTGCAGGTGAGCAACAATTTTTACGCATACCAGATATAGAATTTCACCAAGTCATGGGTGGCGATTCTGTCCATGCGTATTATAAATACTATGTGTATGTGAGACCTGAAAACTTGCCAGAAAATATCAATCGAGATAGTATTTTAAATGCGCTTAATGAGAAAAAAATTCCTTGTTTCTCTGGCTCTTGTTCGGAAATTTATTTAGAAAAAGCATTTGACAATCATCCATCGCGTCCCAAAGCGCGATTGACAGTTGCTAAAGAATTAGGGGAAACAAGCTTGATGTTTTTAATCCACCCGACATTGACAACAAATGAAATGCAAACGATTGCTACTACCACTGTTGATGTGCTAACCACTCTATTCACTGCCAATACATAAATTGTGAGCCTCGTATGACAAATAAAACGGTTAAATATCTCTCATTGGGTGTACTACTTGGACTCTCACAATTTAGTCAGGCAGGTCAATTAGTTCAAATTGATAGTGATCTACGTCAAACACTTGAGATTTTAAAAATCAACGGCGTTGTAAATGTTGATATATCAACTTGGCCGATTAGTTCAGATGCTATAGAGACAGCTTTGAGTCAAGCGCAGCCCAAATCAGACAATGATAAACTGTTAATTAGTCAAGTTAAGCAAAAGCTTGAAGCCAACGATGTATCCAAGCTACAAATAGTGAGCAACGTGAATGGTGACGAGCGCGCTGTGTTTAGCGGATTTAATACAGAAGGCAATACGGTGACGCCTTTGGGTGTTAGTATTTCTCATAGTCATGCAGGTGAGAACATTGATTATAAAATTCAAGGAACCTTAAATGTCGATGATGATGAGCCTAGCAAGTCGTCTAATCTTGATGGCAGCTACATCGGTACCAAATTAGGCAATCATCGCATTGCCTTTGGTAGTATTCCGGTATGGTGGGGCAACGGGGTTGATGGCAGTTTAATTCGCAGTGATGCGGCTAGACCTGTCACGGGCTTTTTAATGCAGCGCGCCAATAATACCCCCATTAATTTTCCTATATTATCAAAACTGGGTAATTTTAATTACCAAATTACTGCCGGCCAATTACAAGACTATAAGGCAGAGCCTCACACTAAATTGATTGGCATGCGAGCGAGTTTTCAACCGCATGAAGCCTTTCAAATCGGCGCATCGCGTTCCTTAATGTGGGGTGGCGATAATAAGTCTGAAAGCCTAAAGTCTTTAGGTAAGGCTTTAATCGGTAAATATGATAATGGCGGCGAAGATGAAGATCCTTCAAATCAAATCGCAGGAATTGATGCACAGCTGAATTTAAAATCCTTGATGAATTTGCCGGTGAGTGTGTATGGTGAATTTATTGGGGAAGATGAAGCAGGTGGTTTGCCTAGTAAAAAGGCGTATTTGGCAGGGTTAAAAGGTGCTATTCCACTGTTTCAACAGCCTTGGTTATGGCATGCAGAATGGGCGAATACTTATTATGATTTAGACAAAACTAATATTATTTATGGTCACTCAATATATACAGATGGTTATTATCAAAAGGGCTTGCCGCTAGGTCATCCGATTGGTGGGGATGGTGAAATCATTAGTGTGGGGTTATCAGGTAATATTAACGCTAATAATCAGCTTGGGTTAAAATACGCCAATGCCAAAGTCAATCAATCTAATCAAGTGATTAATTCAGCCTTTGCCACCAAGCAAGATTTGGATATTGTCGAAGCCGATTGGAAACATAGATACAATGACAAAACCTCGGTTAAACTGGGTATTTGGGGTAAAAAAGACAGCATCAGCGATGATAAAGATGCGGGTGGTAATTTGGTGTTAGAGTATAGCTACTAATTTTGAGTTATAAAAAAAGAGCCGTAAGGCTCTTTTTATGATTTTACTGTTTAACTTTTACTGTTCGACAAAGGCGCGTTCAACCACATAATCACCCGTGCCACCCATACGAGGTGATGGTTTAAGACCAAATTCATCGAGTAGTGACGCCACGTCTTTATTCATAGATGGGCTACCGCAAATCATCGCGCGGTCATCGCTTGGATTGATGGGTGGTAATCCGATGTCTTGGAATAACTTGCCAGACTTCATTAAATCGGTCATACGCCCTTCATTGCGAAACGGCTCACGCGTGACCGTGGGATAATAGATAAGTTTATCTTTAACGTATTCACCCAGTAACTCATCTTCAAACAAGGCTTTTTCAAACATCTCACGGTAGCCTAGCTCACTCACATAGCGTACGCCATGCACCACGATAACTTTCTCAAAACGCTCATACACTTCTGGGTCACGGGCAAGTGACAAAAATGGTGCCAAGCCTGTACCCGTTGCTAACATATACAAATGCTTGCCAGGGTTTAGGTCATCAAGCACGAGGGTGCCAGTGGGTTTTTTGCTCACCAATAATTTATCACCCACTTTGATATGCTGTAAAATCGACGTCAAAGGACCATCTTGGACTTTGATAGAATAAAATTCGAGCTCTTCATCATAGTTGGTGCTGGCAATTGAATAGGCACGCATCAAAGGTTTTCCATTGACTTCCAGACCAATCATGGCAAATTCACCATTCCTAAAACGTAAACCTGCATTACGGGTAGTTTTTAGGGTAAATAATGTGTCATTCCAATGATGCACATAGGTAACGGTTTCTTCATAAAATTTTGACATAGCGCCCAACCTTGTATTGGTCATAGAGAAAAATAAAAGTGAATAAAGGATAAAAAAAGCGGGTTAATATTGACATTCTGGGGCGATATGATAGCAAATTTTTGATGATTTAGTCGAATTTGGGCGTAAAAAAATGGCATAATAATAGTTTAAAATATCATATTTTAATGACCCATTATGTTACCACAACAAATTACCCTGCCGATTATCGGCATTGTGAACTCTCCACTTAAACAAAAGTTTGGCACGCCTCGCCAGCCCAATCTTGTCGATATCAACGCTACTATCAGCATGTTGCCGCCCTACAATGTGCTCAGTGCTTTTGAAGGCATTGGGCAATTTAGTCATCTTTGGATTATATGGCAGTTTCATCAAAATCGAATCAATGCAAATCAGTCAAATTTTCAGCCAACAGTCCGTCCACCGAGACTTGGTGGCAATCAAAAGATTGGGGTCTTTGCCAGTCGAAGTATGTATCGACCGGCAAATATTGGATTGTCAGTGGTCAAATTTTCACATATTAAAAACAGCGAGGCGGGTTTGAGGCTGCATATCATCGGCGGTGATATGATAGATGGCACACCAGTTATTGATATCAAACCGTATTTGCCTTATAGCGATAGTATCGATGATGCGATTGCTGGGTATGCCAGCCAAAAACCCATCATTAAGTCGGTGCATTGGCATCCCGATTTATTGCAGGATTTATCCAATATTGCAATAAAAAGTCAGCTGAATCAAACAGATTGGCAAACCATCGAGCAACTCATTGCCCAAGACCCCAGACCTGCGTATCGACAGCAAGCGCTTAATACCCCATTTGTCATGCGTTATCAAAATGTCGATGTTCATTTTAGCCAGATAGCAGAGAGTGTTTTGCAAATTCAAGCGATTGAACTATTAAACTAAGCCGTGAGATGGATGGTATAAAAGTTTTTACCTAGCGGTATATTGCTAAACTGTTTCAAAAAAATTTACTCGTTCACAAAATACTGACTATATAGCGTGATTATTCGCTATATTTTTTTTGATTATTTAGTATGATATGGGCTGTATTTTACTTAGATAACGTTAGGACACCGTATGATTAAACTGGGCAAAATCAGTCAAGCTATGATAGGCATGCTGTTAATGGGCGTCACCGTGAGTGGTATCGCTGAAGATAAAAATAACGATACTATCGCAATCGATATGTCAGAATTGTCGACCACCAAAGAAGAAGTGGCGGTATTACAAGTGTTATCAGAAATCTGCCCACCAATGCTGAATAAATCGCAACAAACAGCGTTTAACACTGCTTATAATGTCGAGCTAAAAAAATTAATGCCGACCATCAGCGATCCTCGTTTAGCGGTGCAGTACTTATCCTCTCAGCAAGATTACAAGCAAATTTTGAATGAAACCCGCCAATGGACACTCAGTTATCCAAAAGCGGAGAATCTTGAACTATGCAAAGACCTTGCCAACAGTAAATAATAATTATAAGTCAACCTATCCTATACACCCCCTAACTGATTTAGGGGGTTTTATCCTCTGTTGCCGTAAAACCACCGACTTCAGGCGGTGGATATAAGGCAACTCCGCAATCATGCTTACACACAGATGGTATTTAGTGCGGTGTATTTTGCTGTTCAATGTACTGGCGTATAATTTCAATTGGAGCACCGCCACAACTACCTGCAAAATAACTAGGCGACCACAACGCTTCTCCCCATAACTGCTCTTTAATAGAAGGATATTCTTTTTTACGCAATAACCGACTAGACACGCCTTTCAAGCTATTCACCAAACTAGAAATAGCCACTTTGGGCGGATAAACCACCAGTAAATGCACATGGTCACTTTCACCGTCAAACTCTACTAGTTGCGCCTCAAACTTTGAACAAACTTTCTCAAAGATAACCTGCATGTCTTCTAAAATCTCTTTAGTGAATACTTTTTTGCGGTATTTAGCCACAAAGACCAAATGCACATGAAGATTGTAAACAACGTGCCTACCAATTCTTAAATCGTTTGACATATATTTAGACCAACTATAGAATATAAAAATCTAATTATACTTAAACCTATGAAAACACTCAAGCTACGCATACGAGATAAACACGCAGACCAATTAAACCGCCTAAGCGGTTCGGTCAATTTCGTGTGGAATTATGTCAATGATTTGAGTTACAGACACCTACAAAAAACTGGCAAATTCTTTAGTGCTTATGACCTAAACGACTACACCAAAGGTAGCGGTGAGTTACTTGGTTTACATTCTCAAACTATTCAAGCCATCAATGAAACCCACACCAAATCGCGTCGCCAATCCAAAAAAGCTAAATTGTCATGGCGAACCAACAACCCAAAATCAAAGCGTAAAAACTTAGGTTGGCTACCATTCAAACAATCCGCCATTAAGCACATTGCCACACACCAAACTGGTAAAAAGGGCTTAAAATCTACCTTACAACTATCTTTAGCCAAAGGGCAAAAGCTAGTCATTGATCTATGGGACAGCTACAACCTTAGCCTATATCAAATCAACACGCTGGAAATTGTCCAAGACAGCCGTAACCGTTGGTATGCCTGTATTACCGTCAAACAATACCCTAAAACTACTTGCGGAATGGGTAGCGTTGGGATTGATTTAGGCTTAAAAGACAGTGCCACCGCCTCAAATGGCGATAAACTACAAATCAAGCAAACGCTCAAATATGCCAAAGCGTTAGCCATTGCTCAAAGAGCCAAAAACAAACAGCGTGTCAAGGCTATCCATGCCAAAATCAAACATACACGGCAAGACCTAATCCACAAATTCACCACCCAATTAGTTAAAGACAATGCCCTAATCGTGGTGGGTGATGTTAAAACCACCCAATTTAACAGCAAAAAAGGCAAACTAGCCAAATCGGTTTACGATGCAGGTTGGTTTGAACTCAAGCGACAACTGACCTATAAATGCGAGAACGCAGGTTGCCGTTTTGAAATCGTAAATGAGAAATACACTACCCAAACTTGCTCGTGCTGTGGCGATATGTCCAGTAGTCCGAAAGGTAGAGCAGGTTTGCGAATAAGAGAATGGACTTGTGCAACGTGTGGCACACGGCATGATAGAGATATTAACGCCAGTAAGAACATTCTTGCGGTTGGGCTTAACCGTCTTGTAGAAGGAATCCCCTCACTTTAGGGAGAGGAGGAAGTCAATTATGATAAATCGTTGATTTTTAGACCGAATACAGTGTTGAATTACGATTTTTTTTGCTAATATAGGCAATTTGTTTTACCAAGCGGCCAAGCAAACAGGTCGCATTTGATTTGAGCTAAGAGTGAGTGAGATGAAAGCAATCGCAATACCGCAATATACCCAACGTCTGATGGTCGGCACTTTTGTCGCCGCCAGTTTTTTTGCCACAACTGTACAGGCAAATGCCGCCATACAACAGCCTGAACTAGACAATTCTGCTTTTATCTTAATTGACTATGATACGGGTACGGTATTGGCTCAAAAAAATGCCGCTCAGCCATTCCCACCTGCGTCATTGACCAAAATGATGACCAGTTACATCATTGAGCAGCGGCTGCTATCAGGGGCATTAAAAGAAAATGAACCCATCCTCATGACCCCAGAGGCTTGGTGTAAAGGCTCAAGTAAAGAGTCTTGTATGTATGTCCCTGTCAATACAACCGCCCCTGTGATTGATATGTTAAAAGGTATTATTATCCAATCGGGTAATGATGCATCAAAAGCGATGGCACAGCACATTGGCGGTAGCGAAACCACGTTTGCCGATTTGATGAATGAAGAAGCCAAAAAAATTGGCATGACCCATACGCATTTTATGAATGCGACCGGTATGCCACAAGAAGGCCATCAAGCGTCTGCCGAAGATTTGGCGAAACTTGCCCAAGCCATTATTAAGAACAGCAAAAAGTATTATCCCATCTATAGCCAAAAACAATTTACTTATAACGGCATCACCCAAGGCAACCGCAATGCGTTATTGTTCACCGATCCAACGGTAGACGGTCTAAAGACAGGGCATACCGACGAAGCAGGTTACTGTCTAGTAGCGTCGAGTAAACGCGGTGATATGCGCCTGATTTCAGTGATTATGGGTACTAAAAGCGTGCAAGAGCGCGCAGACCAATCGCGTAACTTACTCAACTGGGGGTTTAGTAATTTTGCCACTAAAATTGCCGCCCCGGCACAAAAAAACTACGGCAGCGTGCCAGTCAACTTCGGTGCTGTCGATAAAGTCAACGTCGTCAGCAAAGGCAATTTACAAGTCCTAGTGCCAAAGCTAGATCAAGAAAAAATCAGTACCGTGGTCAATTTGCCAGCCGATGTCAAAGCGCCGTTAGCGCAGGGGCAAGAAGTGGGTAAGCTGGTTGCTATGCTCAATGGTAAACCTGTGGCGTCTGTCCCACTGGTCGCTGAGACCCAAGTTCAAGAAGCAGGAATTTTTAAACGTATGTGGCAACATATCGTGGTGTTTTTTAAAGGTTTATTTTAATTTACAAAAAAAATTACAAAGAAAAAACCCTTCACATGAAACGAAGGGTTTTTTTTAACTCAAATTTTAACTCAAAATATGGGACAGCTCTTTAATATATTGATCGGGTGTATCGTCTATTACTTCTTTTTTGACAAAATAATCAACCCCCGCTATTTTTAGCAGTTCGATGGTATGCGGATTTAACGCTTTGGTGTCATAAACACAAATAATGGTGACCCTGCCGTTTTGTTCAAGCTCACGAAATTTGCTGACGAAGTCTAACATCGCTTGATAATCGATATTTCGCGAGATAAATAACGCATCCACCGTATGAAATAACAAATAATCTTCAAGAAGTTCGCTACTGGTAAACGTCTCAACTTTAGCACCCGCATTTTCCATGCGTTTGGCTTTTTCGAATAAATCTTCATAGTGATACCAAACAACAATATGTTTATTTATCAATAAATTGCGCTCATAATTGTGTTTCCAATCTTTTAGCAGTAACGATACCTGAAAATTGGTACCCACATCAGGTTCGCTGGTAACTGTGATGCTGCCTTTCATCAGTTCTAGTAGTTTTTTCACTAGAAATAATCCCGCAGAATTATTTGAGGAGGTATGCTTTATTTCAGGATTAATTTGGAAAAAAGGTTCAAAAATCTGCTCTAAATGTTCCTTGGCAATGCCTATACCGGTATCTTCAATCTGCAACATCCACCGTACTTGCGTTTGTAAATGTTGCAACTGCGAGGTGATGGTTATGCTGCCTTTATCAGTAAATTTAATCGCATTTTCTACCAATGAGCTAATAATCAAAGTGATTTTTTGAATATCGCCTTCTAGGACATAATCGGCGTGATAGGGCTTTGCCTTTAACGTGATATTTTTCTCGGCAGCCAAAGGCTGATAGTCATTGACAATTTGGGTGATTAACGCCGTTGGACTAAATTGGTAGGCGCTGACGCCTGTTTGACCTTTATCGATACGGTTAATTTGGATGATTTGATCCAGCTTAGCATTTAAATCATCTTTACCCAAAGTAATAATTTCAACGGCATCTTTTTGCTCAGCGCTGATATATTGATTATGTAATAGCTGTAAACCCGATTCGATACGACTCACCGAGGATTTGAACTCATGAATCAAAATATTTTCAAATTTTGAGCTATGCTCAAGCTGCTTAAATTGGCTGTCTTCAAGGGCATTTTTTTCTTGGCGAAGGGTGTTGATTTGGTCAATTTGCGCCTTGCGCTTGTTGAGCAAATACACCAAGGCTTTTTCAAATACCCAAGCCTCATTACTTTTTGGCAGCTTATACGCCTCTGCCTGTGAAAACTCATCTTGCAAAATTTGATGGCTTAAATTTTCAAGTTTCGGCAAACGATTGGTTAAATTTTGCACCTTCTGCACCACAAACCACAAATTTAGCAGCGCAATAAATGATAGCACAAGCATTAACGGTAAATGTTGCCAAAACCATTGCTGGCGAATGGTTTGTAGGTCAAGGGTAAGATTACTATAGCCAATTAGCTGGTCTACTTTAGTATTTTTTTGATTGGGCGTTAATTTTAACAAATTGATTTTAACAGGTTCGCTCAATCCGTAATAGCGCTCAAAAAGCACTTCAGTAACTTTAATTGGACGGGTGGTCGGATGCTGCTGCTGATCAAATGGAAAAAACACAATGCTTTCGTACTGCGGCATTTCGCTTAACAGTTTGTCAATGCTAGCGGTTGTCACACTGTTAGGACTGCTGGCAATAGACTGGGCAAGTAGATAATTTATCTTACTCGCCTGTTTGATTTCAGATTGCACGGTTTGGGTCAAGTCGACTAAGGTATAAATCGCAAGGCAAATAAATAAAACCAATAAAAAGGGTATTGCAACGATACGCTTTACCCCAATTTGATAACCTAAAGTCTTCTGTACCATTCACTCATCCCTTAAAACGCCAACTAACATCGCCTTAACGTTTTTTGCCGCGCTTTTTGAATTTTTGTACCTCTCGACGTTTACGTTCTTTTTGCGCATCCGTCATGGTATTAGTGCGACCTGCGTAAGGGTTGGCGTTTTGTTTAAACTCAACCCGAATCGGGGTACCTTCAAGCTTGAATACCTTGCGAAATTCGTTTTCTAGATAGCGACGATAACTGTTTGGCACTTGGCTGGTCTGATTGCCATGAATCACAATAATCGGTGGATTATGACCGCCCAAATGCGCAAAGCGAAGTTTAATACGTCGCCCGCCTACCATAGGGGGCTGGTGTGCAGTAACCGCATCTTGCAGAATTTGGGTTAATCGACTGGTGGAAATATCAAACATCGCAGCATCATAGGCACGGTGAATCGATGGGTAAAGATTGCCAACGCCCGTCCCATGAAGCGCCGAGATTAAATGAACCTTTACATAAGGGATAAAGTTAAAACGTCGATCCATTTCAATTTTGACAAAATTCTTTTGGTCTTGGTCAAGCCCATCCCATTTATTAATGGCAAGTACCATCGCGCGACCTGCTTCTAAGGCGTAGCCCAACAAGTTCAAATCCTGATCGGTAATGCCTTCTTGCGCATCAATGACCACGATGACCACATGGGCATCTTTGATGGCTTGCAAGGTTTTTACCACAGAAAATTTTTCAACTTTTTCGTCAATACGTCCACGGCGACGCACGCCCGCGGTATCAATCAACACATAATGTCTGTTGTCACGCTCGTAAGGAATATAGATACTATCGCGCGTGGTACCTGGCATATCAAAAACCACCACACGTTCTTCACCAAGCAAGCGATTGACAAGCGTTGATTTGCCCACATTGGGTCTACCAATGATGGCGATACGTAAACCATCAGGTGCTTGTTCTTCTTGGTCATCGGTGGGCATATTAGCAGTGACGGCTTCTAATAAATTACCGACCCCACGTCCGTGACTGGCTGCCATGGAAAATGGCTCGCCAAAACCTAACGCATAAAATTCATGAATCGCCGCTTCATGGACACCATCCATTTTATTGGCGGCTAAAAACACCGGCTTGCCAAGGGTGTGAAGTTGTTTGGCAATGACTTCATCGGCGCCTGTGATACCTGCGCGGCTATCAACCACAAACACAATGATATCTGCTTCATGGATAGCGGTATGCGATTGGTGCGACATATAGTCATCAATGGTGCCGTCACCTTCATCCACTTCACCAATACCACCGGTATCGATGACGATAAAGGATTTTTCTTCAAAGGTTGCATCGCCATATTGACGGTCGCGGGTAAGACCTGCCAAATCAGCAACCAAGGCTTGACGACTGCGGGTCAACTGATTAAATAGGGTGGACTTGCCAACGTTCGGACGGCCAATCAAGGCAACAACTGGTTTCATAAATTTAATTTCCAAAATTTTCAAAAAGCAAGATTTTCAACAAGCAAGATTTTCAACAAGCTTGAAAAATTCATTATTTCTATAACTTAACAAACCCAACATCGCGCTGCAATGCTGGGTTGTCATTTAAACTCACACTTTTATCAGTCTGGGCTGCTCATCCACTCGCCAAAACTGCCAAATGCGTGAACAGTTTAACAATTAACGATTTACTTGCCAAACACTAAGTGCGCCATTTGCGCTTTGGGCAATCAAACGGTTATTGATAAACTGTAATACCGCCACGTCGGATTTGGCTTGTTTTCTGTCAACCAGTGCCCCTGAGGTGCGGTCATACACATGCAAATAACCCATAGCATCACCAACCACCACGTAGTTGCCGATACTCACCGCGTTACTCAAACCACGATAAGACAAATTATCGGTTTGCCAATTAACCGTGCCTGTCATTTTATCCATCGCTACCAATTCGCCATCAAGCGAAGTGGCGTAAACTTGACTAGCATCTGTGCCGACTGATTTTAGGCTCGCCAACTCTTTGACAAAACTTAGCTGCTGTGAAGCCATATCGGCAGCGACTAACTGACCGCTATAAGACACAACGTACAGCATATTGCCATCTAGTACGGGGGTGGCATCCACATCAGAAATTTTTTCGATATCGCTACTGCCTTTGCTGATACCAAAACGTTTTGACCAAATAGGTACGCCATTATCGATGTTTAAAGCATGGATACGACCATCGGCTGTCGAAACCAGCACTGTATTGCGATTGAATAAAATCGGCGTGGCACTACCGCGAATGCTTAAATTTGGATTTTGGGTGTTAAAAGTCCAAATAGGCGCGCCAGACTCTAGCGACAGCGCACTAATTTTACCATCATTGCCAAGGGTAATGACACGGTTTTGGCTGATTAAGGCAGGGGATAGGGTTACGGTGTCTAAAGGCGTTTGCCAAATAACTTTGCCAGTCATTCTGTCTAACGCAATGATGACCCCTTTGCTGTCACTAACCACGGCTACGCGAGATTGTTCATCTAGCGCCACCCCTGACATTAGGCCTTGTTTGAGCTTGATACTCCACAGCACTTTGCCTTGCCCATCAAACGCTTGCACGCTACCGTCTGCTAACGCATTCACATAGCCATTGTTGTCATATGCCACGCGAAAGGCGGTAGGTTGTTGGCTGATGGTGGTTTTATTGCGCAAATTGCCAAAGCGTTGGCTAACTTTTGCATTGCTGCCTTGACTAAACAGCGGAGAAATCACATTTTGACTGCTAGCGAGTTTCACAAGTGCGGCAGGTTTATGGATATTGTCAGATTTTTTAAATTTGTCACAACCTGTCAGGGTCATCGCTACCACCAAGGCGGTTACAAATACGGCAGGTTTCATTAAGTTTGTCGATAAGGGTGTCGATTTTATTGTTGTTATGGTAGTAGTCATTGTTTATCTCGCAACGTATGGTGAAGTCTAAATGTTGTCAGTTAAAAGTTTTGTCAGATTAAGATTTTGCACCTATTTTATGCTTGAGGCAATAGCAGGCGCAGAGGCGATTGCTGCAGCAGGGGCAGTATTTTCAGCTTGGGTAGGGGCTTGGATAGGTTTAGCGAGTACCCCGCCTGTTAAATCAGGTTGTTTGACGCTTAAGCCTAGGCTTTCCATTTTGATACGCAGCAAGGCACGGTCTTGTGGGTTTGGGTTGTTTTGATTACGTTGTTCAATCAATTGCCAAGCCTTTTGGTAATGAGTAGCCGCCGCTTTTTTATCACCTTGTTGGTTGGCAATGTCCCCCAAAATCTCAAGTTTACTGGCTTCAAAGGCAGCAGGTAAGGGGCTTTGTAAGCGTTTTTGTGCCGCATCCGCTTGATTGTCTGACAATAGCACTTGTGCTTGGCGCAAAATGGCAATGGCTTTTAGCCCCTCATCCTTCAGCGTTAACTGAGATGCTTTTTGTAGCGTTGCCGCCGCCGCTTTTAGATCATTTTTATCGGTTTGCTGTTTGGCTTGCAGCATCAAGGCTTGCCATGTATAAACCGAATTATCATGTTTAGCCACAAATTCATCCAAGTCTTTGTCCAAATTGGTTTGCGCCGTAGTCAGTTGCGCTTGTGCTTTGGTATCGCTGGCAGCTTGGGTGGTTAGGGTCTCAATGTTGTTTTGGTCGCTTTGAATTTTGGCAAAATCGTTCGCCGCTGCGGTATCTATATTGCCGCCATGCTTTTGCCAGTAACTCCAGCCAAAATAGCCCGCTAATACCAACATAATGGCGGACAAAATATAGCCACCATATTGTTTAAGCGCGCCTAAGGATTGCTGTTCATCATTCACTAGCTTAGGTTGTACGTCTTTAACCATTACATAAAGCCTTTCAAAAAATTACTGATATAAGTTAACCATCAAATTTGGCTCAATCAGATAGATTAGATAAAATCTGGATTTTCGCTAAAGAGTGTGTCACTCGCGACCGTAATTTGGTCACCGGTTGCCATTTTTTTGATGGTAATTTGCTGGTTAGCGACTTCATCTTGCGCGATAATCACTGACAAGTGCGCACCTGATTTGTCGGCTTTTTTCATTTGCGCTTTTAAACTCGTGGCACTTGCCATTTTCACGCGAAGATTTGAGCGTCGTGTACGTAGCTCATGGGCAAATTTGATGGCATCGGTGTAAACATCAGGATGGGCGACCACAAATACATCACAGGCAGGTGTTGCCTCAAACGGATGCACCTTTTGCATGAGTAACAACAAACGCTCAAGCCCCATGGCAAAACCTACTGCCGGCTCGGAAGCGGCTGGTTTATCACTGCCAATGGCTTTGATTTGTCCAATAAGCCCATCATAACGCCCCCCAGCACATACCGTGGCTTGGCTACCTAGCTGGTCAGTCGTCCATTCAAATACGGTTTTATTGTAATAATCTAAACCGCGTACCAGTTTTGGATTAATCACAAAATTGATGCCGACTGCTTTAAGATAATGTTGCAAGGCTTCAAAATGCTGCTGGCTTGCTGCCCCCAAAAAGTCAGCAAGCTTTGGGGCGTTCTCTAAAATTTGTTGGGTATTTTTATCTTTACTATCTAAAATGCGTAGTGGGTTGGTGGTTAAGCGGCGCTGACTATCTTCATCCAATTGAGATTTTTTATCGGTTAAAAAGTCCACCAAGGCTTGGCGATACGCCAGTCGTTCGTCTATCTCACCCAAGCTATTAATCTCAAGTTGAACCACATCTAAAATACCCAATTTTTGCCACATTTGGTAGGTCATGATAATGAGCTCGGCATCAGCATCCGCTAATTCACTGCCAAAACTCTCAACCCCTAATTGGTGAAACTGACGATAACGACCTTTTTGCGGTTGTTCATAGCGAAACATAGGCCCGATGTACCAAAGTTTTGGATTGTCACCCCGCAATAAGTTATGCTCCACCACGGCACGTACCGCGCCTGCCGTGCCTTCAGGGCGTAGCGTCAATGCCGTGGGTGGGTTGGATTTGTCATAAAAACTATACATTTCCTTTTCGACAATGTCAGTGGCATCGCCAATCGCACGGGCAAATAGCTGGGTTTCTTCAACGATTGGGAGGCGAATTTGCTCAAAGCCAAATTGATTGAGCACATCGATAAGGCTGCTTTCAAGTTGGCGCCACTCACTCGATGGGCGCGTAGATTCTGTCTCAATATGTAAGATATCATTAAAACCTTTAATGGATTTTAACATGGTCAATTTCCCAAAAATGCAAACTAAAAAATAAACGATACAAAAATTATTTAACCCGTAAAATCTCATTGGCGCGCTGCGCTTCACGTTCAGCCACTTTCTGACGGACCATGGCTTCAATCTCGTCAGCAAGCTTGGTGGTATCAATCAAATGTGATTTTTCCCCATTTTTATATACTAGGCTATTTGGACTAGCACCCACCACGCCGATATCCGATTCTTTGGCTTCCCCTGGACCATTGACTTTACAGCCAATCACCGATACATCCATTGGCTCACGGATATCTTCTAGGCGTTTTTCTAAGTCCATCATCACCCGAATCACATCAAACTCTTGGCGTGAGCAGCTGGGGCAGGCGATAAAATTCACCCCATTACTACGGATACTGAGTGATTTTAAGATATCAAAACCGATTTTAATTTCTTCTTCTGGCTCAGCGGCTAGCGAAATACGCATGGTATCGCCAATACCTTCTAGCAGTAGTCCGCCTAACGCAATCGCAGACTTAACGGTACCTGTGCGATATACCCCCGCTTCTGTCACACCTAGATGCAAGGGATTATCAACTTGTGCAGAAATCAGCCGATACGCATCCATGGTCAAAAACACATTACTGGCTTTGACTGAGATTTTAAATTGGTCAAAGTTATTACGATCTAAAATATCAATATGGCGCATCGCCGACTCAAGCATCGCTTCACCCGTGGGTTCACCATATTTTTTTTGGATGTCTTTTTCTAGTGACCCCGCGTTTACGCCAATACGCATACTGATGCCATGATGTTTGGCAGCGGCAATCACTTCACGCACTTTTTGTTCATTACCGATATTACCTGGGTTGATACGTAAGCAGTCTGCACCTGCATCAGCCACCGCCAGCGCAATTTTATAATCAAAATGAACGTCTGCCACCAGGGGTACAGAAACTTGTTTTTTGATTTCGGCAAAGGCTTTTACGCTTTCCATCGTTGGCGTAGAGACGCGCATAAAATCCGCACCAGCATCCACACAGCGATTGATTTGCGCAACCGTCGCTGCCACATCACAAGTATCTGTATTGGTCATACTTTGCACACTAATCGGCGCATCTGCGCCTATTGCGACATTACCGACGTAGATTTTTTTGGTGAGTTTACGTTTGATGGGGTTATGCGCTGACATAGGCGTTCCTATTATTATAACGAATGATTTAGCGTATTTTTAAAGTTATAAGCGGTTAAGGTTTTAACGTAAAATTGGCTTTATCGTTTTGGGCATAATTGCTTAATTTAATCGGTTGTTTGTTCAAATCCAAGCTCACATTGCTGGCTTTATCGATATTGACTTGAAACGGCGCTTGACCTGTCAATTGGTAACTACCGCGTGCTTGATCTCCATCTAAAATCGTATTGCCTGTCGCATCGACAATGGTGATTTTGGTGGTATCTTTCACAAAAATGTCAATCGAAGCTTTGGCGCCAGCTTGTCCTGTCGCTGCTGTACCACTGGCATTATCAGCACTCACCGCGACACCAGTAATGGCAGATCCGGTTGCGGGTAACCCACTGGCAGTCACCGTGTTTGTCACAATCGCTGAGCCTGCATTGTTAAGCGACGCACCGCTGACTTGGTCTTGGGTTGGCATACTGGCAACAGCACTAGCGGGCGCTTGTTCAACTGAGTCATTATGTGCTTTGCTAACTTTATTAAAAATAAAAATCGCAAGCCCCAATACCAATAAAATCCCACCAATGACAAAAGGGTTAATACGCACACTAGGACGCGCTTCACGATTAAGCGTGCCCATCGGCTGCATCGGGGCATTGATGACCGTGGCATATTTTTGTTTGAGGGTGGCGGGGTATTGGGCATCAAAACTTTGCGCAACCAGATTTTTATCCAAACCCAAAAAACGCCCATAGGTAGTGGCAAAACCGCGCGCAAAGGTAGGCTGTGGTAAGGCGTCAAAATCATTGGCTTCAAGCGCCCGAAGATGGCTTTTTAAAATGAAAGTTTTGGCAGCCACATCGTCAATCGATAAGCCTTTTTTCTCACGGGCTTGTTTAAAACGCTGACCCAAAAGCTGGGTTGTGTCATGAACAGGGGTAGAGTTTTGTTGATTGTCGGTGTTATTGCTGTTTTCCATCTTATTTCCAAGTTGACGTTGGGGTTAAAAGTCCAGAACGAATCTGCTTTGCTTCATCGCTAAGTGGATAGCGATCCAAAAGCTGCTGCGCTAATTTTTGCACTTCTATGGGATTGTTCGCAAGTTTGGCAAGCCTAATCCCTTGCGATAAAGTGCGCGGGTCAAGGTTGGATTGACCAATAATTTTAACCAAATCATTATACAGCGCCTGCGCCTCCAAAAATTTGCCATCAGCCAATAAAATATCAATAAGCTCTGTACGTGCGACGATGCTTTGGCGATTGGCATCGAGCGCTTTGATAAATGACTGTACCGCCAGCGGTTTGTTTTTTACCTTTAATGCCGTACGCCCTAAATTCTCTAACGCACTGGCACGACCGTCATACCCTAACGCAGAACCCGCAATTTGAAACTGCGCAATCGCTTCTTGGTTACGACTGAGTTGGGCGAGATAGACGCCATAATTGTTGTTTGCTTGACTAAAGTCAGGATTGAGTGCAATGGCATTTTTAAAATAAGCTTCGGCTTTTTGCATATTGCGCGGGCTGCCTTCTTGCTGCAGCAACACACCCATCATATCATTGGCTTCTGCTGACTTTGGATAAGACTTTAATGCACTTTCTAACTGCCGTTTGGCATCGTCTAATTTTCCACCACGAATATACTCAGCGGCAATCGCGGTGCGAATCCTAGCGATTTCTTCTGGGTTTTTTTCCCAACGACTTGGGTCACTGGCAGTAACTGTCTGCGTGGTGACTTGTCGGGTAGTGGTACAACCGGTTAGGCAAAGGCTGAAGCTTGAAAGGCCAATCATGCCTGCGGCAAAAACCTTCGATAAAAAATTTGATTTGCCCGGCATTTTATCGTCGTCTATATGGTTGTCGTGTAATTGACACAAAATAGCAGGTTGGCTGTGGTATAAATGAGTTTGACGTGAGTGACATGGTGGCATAACAAACTTACTCATAATCAAATGAACTAAATTAAATAATTAAAAATTTTGACAGTAGATAACGATTTTTAATTGTCGATAAAACCCAATAGCAAAACAACCCTATTACTAAAAATGGCTATTACTATAGCAAAAAAACCTTGATAACACCAACCGATAAGGCTAACTTGTGCCTTTACCACGCCAAACTATTATAATGATAAAAGATTTAATGAGACGCTTTAGATTGTAATGTTTTAGACACTTTTTCTTGCCATTGTTTTGCACGGCGGGTCTTATCGGTGACTTGTCCGACCAGTTGTCCACATGCCGCATCAATGTCATCGCCACGGGTTTGGCGAATGGTACAGACAAAGCCTGCTTGGTTCAAGATATTGCTAAACGCATGAATACGATTGTTACTAGAGCGTCCGTAAGGCGCATGCGGGAACGGATTAAACGGAATCAAATTAATTTTGCAAGGCAAATCTTTGAGCAGATTGACCAGCTGGCGGGCGTGTTCATCAGTATCATTGACGTCTTTTAACATCACATATTCAATGGTGACGTGCTTTTTATGACGGGGGTTTTCGTCATATACATAAGATTTAGCGGCGGCTATCAGCTCTTTGAGTGGATATTTTTTATTGATGGGTACCAGTTCGTTACGCAGTTCGTCATTGGGTGCATGTAGGCTGATGGCAAGTGCCACATCAATGTCTTTGGCGAGCTCATACATCTTTGGCACGATGCCCGATGTTGATAGGGTGACGCGGCGTTTGGATAATCCAAAACCAAAATCATCGAGCATCAATGACATACTGGCTACCACAGGCTCATAATTTAACAGCGGTTCACCCATGCCCATCATCACCACATTGGTAACCCGATTTTCACGTTCAGTGACAGGCACATTTTCCATATAAGACTGGTTGGCCACCCACAGCTGTCCGATAATTTCGCTAGGGGATAAGTCCCGCTCAAAGCCTTGTTTACCGGTGCTACAAAACGAGCAGTCAAGCGCACAGCCGACTTGTGAGGAAATACACAAGGTTTTACGTCCAAACTGTTTGTTATCGTCAGCAGGGATGAGTACAGTTTCCACCAGCGAGCCACCTGCTACTTCAAACACCCATTTGCGGGTGCCATCTTCGCTAAATTGTTTAAACTTTACCGTTGGGGGCGAAACAGTTGCCACTTCATCCAATGTTTCTTGTAGTTTTTTGGACAAATTCGTCATTTGATAAAAATCGGTCACGCCAAACTGATAAATCCACTTCATGACTTGGGTGGCGCGAAACGGTTTTTCGCCGAGCTTGGCAAAAAATTGTCCAAGTTCAGCCTTACTCATGCCAAGTAAATTGGTTTTTGCGGTAAGGTCTTGGGGATTGACCATTTCTGGGTTTTGAATGACAGGAATTTGGGTCATAGCGGTCGTATAAGCGTGTCAAATAAACAAGATAGTATACTAAAATCTCAACTATTTGTCATGGTAAAACATAGTGAACCTTTTTAGCGGCTTTATATACAATATCTTTACCTCACATATGTTGCCCAAATTGGCATGGCGAAATGGGTAAAATATCGACAAATCAAATAGCGGCGAATCAAATAGCGATAATAAGAATTATCATGATTAGGCATAAAAATGCCAATAACCACTTCCATTCAAGCGAAACAAAATCAACCATACGGCGAGCCACCCTAGCAGACCAATGGGGCATCTGATAAATCACTTCGCCATTGACATGCTTACCGCCTCGATACCAAAGTTTAAGCTGTTTTAACATATGTTTATGCTCATATCTATGTCTAAATCTATGTCTAGCAAATTGATGAGTATGACACTATTAAACTTCTATTGGGTTAAGTCTATATGACAAATAGATAAAAAATCGTAAAAAATTGATATAAAAACTCACCCAATTGCTTAAAAGAGGGGGAAATGCAGATTTGCACTAAATACGTGATATTTTTAGCCAAAGCACGAGTGATAAAAGTTATAATGTTCCCCCATTTTTGAGCCCATTATTCTTTTTTATTTATGTCCAACCATCCATTACTTACCCCTCTCAATATCGGCGACGAGACCATCGCCAACCGCATCATCGTTGCGCCGATGGCAGGCGTTACTGATAAGCCTTTTCGCATGCTGGCTAAGTCCTTTGGTGCAGGGCATGCGGTGTCAGAGATGATGACGTCTGATGCCACGTTATTTGCTCATCACAAAACGCTGTATCGTGCCAATTTTGAGGGTGAAATCGCACCTATTTCTGCGCAAATCGCGGGCTCAGACCCAGAAAAAATCGCCGAAGCGGCTCGCTATCAAGTTGCCAATGGGGCGCAAATTGTCGATATCAATATGGGTTGCCCAGCAAAAAAAGTTTGCAAAAAGCTTGCCGGTTCAGCGCTACTCAAAGATGAAGACTTGGTCAAGCGACTATTGGATGCCACGGTCAATGCAGTGGATGTGCCAGTCACGCTAAAAACCCGTCTAGGCTATGCCAATGGTGAAGAAAATATTTTGCGTGTCGCACAAATGGCAGAAGAGGCAGGTATCGCCATGATTGTGATACATGGACGCACCCGCGAAGATAAATATCTGGGCAGCGCTCGCTATGAGTTAATTAAAGAGGTCAAAAATCTTCTCACCATTCCTGTTATCGTCAATGGGGATATCGACAGCCCGCAAAAAGCCAAACAAGTATATGAGCAAACAGGCGCTGATGGTATTATGATTGGGCGAGCAGGGCAAGGGCAGCCTTGGATTTTTCGCGACATTGCGCATTACCTTAAGACTGGTGAAATCCTGCCTAGTCCAACGATGGAGGCGCTAAAAGAGATTGTATTAAGCCATTTGCAAGAGATTTATGCGTTTTATGGTGAATACTCGGGGTGTCGTATCGCTCGTAAACATATTGCTTGGTATACCTCAGGCATTGCCAATTCCAATGCGTTTCGCCAAGCGATGTATGAAGAAGATACCACCGCTGGGCAGTTTAACGTGGTCGCGCGGTTTTTAAAGACGGCGGAATTTGATTAAAACCTTTACTATAAAACAGCCTATCGTAGAGTGCTTATGCCTTTTTAGAAACAAAGATTTGCAAAAAGTCATGATTAATGAATTTAGAATCTGTTAAAATTTTGCTGAGTCTGTGTAAAAGACCGATATCAAACAATAACCACATATTATTAATCAAATCAGATCAAATCAAATCATAAGGAGTCAGCGATGGCACAATTACGAATTGGCGACACGGCACCAAATTTTGACGCACAAACCACCGAAGGCAACATCAATTTTTACGATTGGCAAGGTGATAACTGGGTGGTTTTATTCTCACATCCGGCAGACTTTACCCCAGTTTGCACCACGGAGTTAGGACGCACGGCATCATTGGGTGACGAATTCAAAAAACGCCATGTCAAACCGATCGCATTATCAGTCGATAGCGTCGAAGATCACAAAGCTTGGGCAGGCGATATCTCAGAAACCCAAGGCTGCGCGGTGAATTTCCCTATCATTGCAGACGCCGATAAAAAAGTATCGGAAGCTTACGACATGATTCACCCAAATGCGTCAACCACGCACACGGTTCGCAGCGTATTTATTATCGATCCACAGCATAAACTGCGGCTAACTTTCACTTACCCAGCCGCCGTAGGTCGTAACTTCAATGAAATTTTACGGGTGATTGATGCCTTGCAATTGTCAGATAATTATGGCATTGCAACGCCAGTTGAGTGGCAAGACGGAGACGATGTGATTATCCCACCAAGCGTCAAAAATGAAGAAATCGCCGCGAAATTCCCAAAAGGTCATAAAGAAATCAAGCCTTATCTGCGCACCACGCCACAACCGAATAAATAACTGTTTATGTTAAGACTGTTTATGTTAAGTTTAAAATCAAAAACCTAGTCGCTTGACTGGGTTTTTTTATGCCAACTCTCCCATTAAAGATACTCAACTAAACTTAAAGGTACTGAACTAAATTTACAGAACGGATGCTGAGTAACCATAAATATTTGGCTAAACTTCGATTAATGGTCTAATAATGGATATAAAGAATGATAAACAATCAAGTTAAAGGCGGCTTTAAAACCAGCGCATTGCTCATGCTTGCCCTGACTGGTTGCCAAACGGTGCATACTAACCCATCAGCACCTATTGAAAGAGTGCCATACGTGCAGCTGCCCATCTTTATCGGCTCTACCCCAACCACTAATTCTTTACAGAGTTATGATTGGCAGCTTAACAATATCAATAGCACAGATCCGATTACGTGGAATGGTTCATACTTGCAAACACAGAATGGCAAAATTACGCTAAACTTTAACCAAAATCACATAACCTATAATGTAGGCTGTAACCAACTATCAAATCAATATAGCCTAAGCAAAAATACCATGCAACCCATTGGGACAGGTATTAGTACTTTAATGGGCTGTGGTGAATTGCAAGCACGGGAACAATGGCTTGCTAAACAGATGCAAAGCCCAAGTGAGCTACAAATAATGGAAACTCAAGTAGATGCAGTATTGTCGCAAACCACGGCTGATGGTAGCTGGCTTCAGTGGGTAGGTAAATTAAAGCCTGAAGTAAAATACGGCAAAGGGGAAACCGTATTTTTGGAAGTCAAACCCAAATGGCAGTATTGTGACAACGTGACCGATAGAAAATGCCTAGAAGTGCGTGATATCCATTATGATACTCAGGGACTAAAAACAGCGGTGGGTCAATGGTATCTTCTCGATGCGCCTATCATCAATTATCGTCATGATGAAAGCGCACAGCGGGTTTTACGCTTGACTCGCTATCGCACACCGCCCACCGATACCAAAGGCTATGGCAACCTGTATAAGCTTGATAGCGTGATTGAAACCAAGACTATGGCAAAATAACCAACTCATCAAAAAAAGCGATGGCTAACACGAGTCATCGCTTTTTTATTGGCAAATTATTTGTGGCGAATCGCCCACGACTGGTGAATAGGGCGTTTACTATCAAAATCAAAGCCGATGGTTTGGTTGGTCATTTCTTCAACGTGGTAACGGTTGTTGATTTCGTCGTCTAGCATAAATTTGGTAAAGTTATTGGAAAAATACAACACGCCTTCAGAGGATAAGCGATTCATGGCACGGTTGATGAGTGGTACGTGGTCGCGCTGCACATCAAAAGTACCTTGAAATTTCTTGGAGTTAGAAAAAGTCGGCGGATCGATAAAAATCACATCGTACTGCTCAGTGTTGCTTTTAATCCATTCAAAAATATCTTGGGCAATAAATTGGTAGCTTGGCAAATCTGGCAAGCCGTTTAGGGCAAAATTTTTGCGTCCCCAATCCAGATAGTTTTGTGATAAATCCACCGATGTCACCGCTTTTGCCCCGCCCAATGCCGCATGAACGCTGGCAGTACAAGTATAAGCAAACAGATTAAGCACCGTTTTACCGCGTGAGTTTTCTGCAATAATTTTTCGGATGCTGCGATGGTCAAGGAATAACCCTGTATCCAAATAATCGCTAAAGTTCACCAAAAAATACGCCCGTTGGTTGTTGGCGGTTGGCTCGCTGACCACATGGAATTTACCCGAATTGGCTTTTTTCTCATACTGCTCATTGCCGGATTGGCGGGCGCGGGTTTTGATAAACACTTGCTCACGGTTTACTTGCAAGGCTTCACGCACGCCATGCAGCGCTAGATTAAAGCGTTTTTTGGCGGTCTCTAACGGGATTGATTTAGGGGCGGCATATTCTTGCACATGCACAAATTCGCCATATACATCCACTGCTACTTTAAAATCAGGTAAGTCGGCATCATACACCCGCAGATTGGTTACAGCTTGTTTGTGAGCAAGCTTACGCAGATTGGCAAGATTTTTTTGTAGTCGATTGATAAAATCTTGACCTTCTTCTACGGCGATTTCACGTTTTTCAAAGCGCGTAATTAACGGTGTGTCTTTACTCTTTAACAGCTCACCATAACGAAAATAAACGGTGATAGCACCGTTATGACAGCGTAGGGTTTTTGGCTCGGCAAGGGGTAGTACGTCGGCTTGTTCAACTTTGGCAGCGAGGACACCCAAAGTCACTTTGGCAGGGCTGTCTGCAAACAGGGCTTGTAATTTTTTACCCAAACCTTGATACAAGGGTTTAATCAATTCTTCTTCACCCAGACGCTCACCATAGGGTGGGTTGGTAATAAACAGGGGATTGACCCAGCCATTGACTTGTTTTTCTAATGCCAAATTAAGGGTCGCCAGTGAGCGCTGCTGCAAGGTAATACGGTTGATGATAGGCGTCAAACCTGCGGCGATTAAATTTTTATGCGTGGCTCGAACCGCGCCTGAGTCCATATCAAAAGCAAATACCGCGGGCATCTCGCCATTTGCCATGGCATTTAAGCGATGATGAAAACGGGTTTGCGCGTCTTGCACCATAGCCTCCCAAAGGGCAGTATCATGATGTTGCCATGCATAAAACCCAAATTGGCTATCGGCTTTATCCAGTCCCACGGCATAATCTGCGCTCATCAGTAAGGCTTCAATAATCAGCGTGCCTGAGCCGCACATCGGGTCGACGATACTGTCAAATTGGGTGGTGTGAAAATTCACGCTATAGAGCAGGGCGGCCGCTAAGTTCTCTTTGAGTGGCGCTTCAGTCATCGCAGCACGATAACCACGGCGGTGCAAACTGGTCCCTGATAAGTCTAGATACAATTCAGCTTGTTTGTCACCCACCGTAGCGACAATGCCAAAATCGGGGTTTTTATCGACATTGGGGCGACGACCGAACTGCTCGTTAAATTGGTCGGCAATCGCATCTTTGACACGCAGCATGGTGAATTGCTGGTTGGCTTGTACGCGCTTATCTAGGGTTAAACGAATTGCAAAGGTTTGTTCCAAATCAAATAATTGGGTCCATTTGACCGTTTTGGCAAAGGTATAGAGCTGTTCTGCAATATCGTACTCGGGATTGATGTTCTTTTTGCCCAGTGGTAACAACACCCGTGATGCCACACGAGACCATAGGCAAACTTGATAAATCTGCGCCAACGTCAATGTCGCCATCAGCCGACCCGTGCGCTCAATTTGTGTATCTATACCAAAGCTTGCCAGCTCAGTTTGCAAGGGAATCTCTAGCCCATCCGCACAAGTGATTACAATGTGAAAAGTTTGCCCGACGGGCGTTGTATTGCTGTCTGTCATAAACACTGCCAAAAAAAGTCAAAGTTGATTAATGGCGTATTTTAGCATGATTAGCAAAGGACAAATGACAGAATGTCTGAAATTATGGGGAAGTTTTTACCGATGGGGCTGCTTCACCTCTTGGCATTGCGCTTGGCATTAAAAGCTGCATATGCGGGTAAGGTATGGCAATGCCGGCATCATCGAGTGCTACTTTGATTTGTTCGCGTAGATTTTCTTTGATAAATGGCATTCGAGACACGTGAGGCGGATTGACCCAAAACCGCACGATAAAAAACACCCCAAAATCGCCAATTTTATCCACTGTCGCTGTGGGCGCAGGACGCTCTAATACCTCTTTGGTGTTGGCTAAAATATCAAGAATGATAGCGCGAGCGCTTTCGATATCCGCTTCCAACGCGATACGCACTTCAATATCAAAACGAATCAGATTTTTGGCAGTTAGATTAATGACTTCGGCTGAAGCAACGGTTGAATTGGGGAAAATCACGGTGATATTGTCACGGGTCAAAATTTGGGTAGTGCGCAGGGCGATTTGCACCACTTTACCTTCTTTTTCATTGATGCTGACCCAATCACCGACTTGAAACGACTGCTCAATCAAAATGGTGATACCGGCAATAAAGTTGGCGAGTGTGGCTTGCGCCGCAAAACCCACTGCGATACCCGCAATCCCAAGACCTGCGACCACAGACACAATATCAAAACCAAACTGCGACATCACCGAGGCAATCCACAATACGATGATAAGCATAGACAACAAATTATGCAGTAGTTGTTCAATCGACGCGTTTAGCCCATAATTTTTGAGCATTTTTTGCATCAAATAACCGAGGTTGTACCACGCCATATAAAAAATCACTGACCAAATACCGGCTTTGGCAGTGGCTTTGACTGTTTCAGGTTCAAAATTAAGCTGACTCATCACCGCAAGCAAACTTGAAAACAACCACATCAACCGTGCGATGAGCCTTAACGATTGGCTGTATTTACTGTCTTTGGCGATAAAACGGGCAGAATTGATGAGCAATAAACTTAACCGATAGACCACACCCAAAATTGCCAACAGCACCATAATTTTGATGCCTGTGCTGGCAAGTTTGGAGAGATACAGCGGCCAATTAACCGCTTCGTCTTCGAGCGAACCACCGACTGCTTTATAGACGTCATAATACAAGTCGTGATAGATATTTTTAAAAAATTGGTTCACGGACATACAATGAGTGATCTCGAGTCAAAAAATCAAAATAAAATAAGGCGTTTGGGTTAATTTAGGTTAGTTTGGGTTAAAGGGTGGGCAATATCGCAAGTAATTTATCAATATGCCCCTTGGCGCGGACATTGCGCATCTCATGAACCAGCTTGCCTGAGGGGTCGAAAATTAACGTTGAACGTACCACGCCAAGGCTGACTTTGCCGTATAGTTTTTTCTCGGCAATGATGCCAAAATATTGGCAAAGTTGTTCATCGGTATCACTCACCAGCGCAAAATTAATTTGTTGGTTGGCGATAAATTTTTCATGGCTTTTAACACTATCTCTTGATACGCCAATGACTTGGTAGCCAAGCTGCTGCAATTGGGTCAAATGCTGGCTAAAATCTTGCGCTTGTACAGTACAGCCTGAGGTGTTGTCTTTTGGATAAAAGTACAGAATCAAGCCTTTCTCTGACTGCTTGGCATACGCTAGTAGGTTGATTTGACGCTGGATAAATTGCGGCTGCGCTGTAGCATGACGGCTGGTATCCGCTTCAACCGTGGTGACTAAAAAATTGGGTAGTTGAGTCATGGACATTTCCCAAGCAAAAATTGAACTAACAATATCAGAAAGCCAGATTGAGTACAAACTTCTTCATGCGACAAAATAAAAAAAGACCAGTAAACAACTGGTCTGGTGGTGCGGCGCTATCGATTATGGTATTGAGTGTAACCAATTAGGGACGGGCTTTATTAAATTTAACGCCGTTACCGCACGCTTTCATACGAGCACTGATGGTTTGGAAAGTTTTGTTTTGGCGAACATCTTTGCCACTTTTTACCCAGGTATCGAGCTCATTTTTTTGCGCTTGGGTGATTTTTGATTGTTCATCTACCACACAAGTACATACTTTTTTTGCAGAAGCGGCATCAGTGATGTGTTTTTCGGTCATTTGTGTAGCGCAAGCATTGACATATTGTGGGTTGGCGGCATGCGCGGCAAACGGCAAAACCATGCTAGCAAATAGGGTCACGATGGCTGAATGTTTCATAGTTTATCCTCATAAGAGACAGCAGTATAGAACAGCAGGTGTTCAATCGTACAATGGCTAGCTTTACCGTTGACGCAATAAAGCTGGCAGGATTTGATGATGATAGATTACTGATAAATAGTCGGGTCATCTATTTCAGCTTGTAAAAAACCTTGCTGACGTAGATAACAGCTATCGCAGTGCCCGCAGGCGCGTCCTTCGCTATCTGCGCGGTAGCATGACACGGTCAACGCATAATCAACCCCCAAAGATACCCCAAGCTTAATGATTTCTGCTTTACTTAAATGCAACAATGGCGTTGCAATGTGGAGATGATTGCCCATCACACCGGCTTTGGTAGCGAGATTTGCCATCTTTTCAAAGGCTGCAATATATTCAGGACGACAGTCAGGATAGCCTGAATAATCGACTGCATTGACGCCAATCACAATGGCATTGGACTGTGTCACCTCTGCCAATGCCAGCGCATACGACAAAAAGATGGTATTACGCGCAGGCACATAGGTAATTGGAATGCTGTCATTATGCTGATTATCGCTAAAATCTGTTTGTTTGGCATCGGGTACCACCAGCGAAGCATCGGTCAACGCTGAGCCACCTAATTGTGCCAAATCAATATCGATAATACGGTGGTTGACTTGGGCAGTCGCGGCGATTTTTTTGGCGGCATTAAGTTCGCTATTGTGGCGCTGACCATAGTTAAAGCTTACCGCTGTGACGTTGGTATAATTGGCTTTTGCCCAGTAAAGGCAAGTCACGGAATCTAGCCCGCCCGAGAGTAAGACGACGGCGTTTTGTGATGTGGTTGATGTACTCATAGAGGATTTACTAACGACAAAAAGCGTATTTTATCAGAACTTAAGCAATTGTTGATGGGAAAATATGGGGATAAAAATAGTCAAAACAATATTAGCCAAAAATATGTCAAAAAACTGCTGTCACTACCAGTAAATATTTGCGTATTCCACTAAAAAACCTTATAAAATAACCAAGAAGTTTTAAACCAAGCTTTAAACTACGTTATCCGACACTTTAGCCCCAACCATACCATTGTCGTCATTGCATCATTTTTCATTTTTTCTTTTTTTTAAGGTCACTCATGATAGTTCAAACCCATTTTGTTAGCCATACTGCCATCTTATCAGCCATAAGCGTTGGCTTGCTGTATTTGACAGGTTGTAGTGTTACGCCCTCAACCGCCAAGCCCGATAGCAATACTGTTACTATCCCTACTACTATTCCTGCCACCCAAGCGAACACAGATACCCAAACACTCACCACGCGCCCGCTAGACAAGGCGTTACAAAAATGCGCCAGCGAGTTTTTGGAGAAAACCCAGCCGATAATGACCGCCAAGCTGTCGCAAAAAACCTACCCACTGTGCTTTAATGGCTTTGCGGTGATGTATTCGGGTGTCACCAAAACCCCTATTTGGGTCGCTGAGCATTTGACGCGACAACGAATAACGGCTGCCAAAACCTTGGTCAGAGAGGATAACTTTCATGAAGAAACTCGCCTGCCAGCCGAGATGCGTAGTCTATTGAGCGATTATACCCGTACCGGATTTGATAGAGGGCATTTAGCGCCCAATGCTGATATGGCAAACACGGACTCACAATTTGATAGCTTTAGTTTGGCCAATATTGCTCCACAAACACCTGACAACAACCGTAAAACTTGGGTAAAAATTGAAACACAAACTCGCAACCTGACCAACCAATACGGCTCAGCTTATGTAGTGACAGGGGTGGCGTTCTTAACGCCCGAAGTCAAACGTTTAAAAAATCGCGTGTTGGTGCCATCGCATTTTTTTAAAGCGGTATATTTGCCATCACAACATCAAGCGATAGCATTTTTGAGCCCGAATGATGATAGCGGAACCGTTGAAAAAATTAGCCTAAGCGCACTTAAAAAACGCACCGGGGTCAATGCGTTTCCCAGTTTACCGAGCAATGTATCGACTATTGCACCATAACCAAAATCAGTAATTAGCAAGTCAAAAACTAGCAAATCAGTAACTAAACAGGGGGAAAAGATGAGTGCTTTTAAACCATTTCAAAATGATAGCCAAAGCGTCGGATTGGGCGAATTTACCCTTGAGAATCAAGGAGAGCAAGTCAATCTCTATGGCAGTGCAACGTTTACGTTGGATAAACAAAGTCTAGCCACGGCAAAACAATTACAAGATGTGCTGAGTCAAATCATTGCATATTTAGAAGCCCATCAAGCCCAAACGGTGGAAAAATCTACCACGCAACAGCAGCAAGCTTCGCATGTGGACGAAGTGAATAACCCTTTCTTATAAATAAAAAAAGCGCAAATCAAACAATTTGCGCTTTTTATGGGCAAGCTATTTATGGGCAGGCTAGGCATCAAACTAGGCATTAAAACTGATAGTTAAAGCCAATTTTAGTTTTGCTATCGACACGGTTATCAACCAGTGGGCTGTCTTTTTGCTCATCGCTCAAATACTCTAAATGCTGACTGATAAACGCACTCCAGCGTGGTGAAATTGCATAACTGGCACTGACATTGACATAGGGGGTAACGCTACTATCAGCGTTATAAGCTTTTATCCCGGTGCGTAGCGATTCTTGCTCAGAAACACCAAAGTAGTAATTGTTGTACTTGTCATTGTACCACTGCAGTCCTAACTCAGGATAAATGGTGATTTTATCATCCATTGCCTTAAATCTGCTTAAGTGCGCCACTTTTGCGCTAGTACCATCACTGCGACCCAATGCATCAGTTTCCACTTGCGCTTTAAAGCCACCATACGGGGTGATGCGCATATAGCTGGTGCCCACCATAGCAGACCATTTACGCTCATCGAGTCCTTTTAACGCCGCTGTGCTCGCATCATCTGGATCAAATAAACGGCTATCGTAGCTTGCGGTCAATCGCCATTCGTTTTGTGCATCTTTGTAGGGATAATAACCTGCTTCACTGCCTTCAATGTAGAGTCGATTGTTGTCATAAAATGCCTGTGGCATGACCGTAACATCATTGTCCTTGTCGTACGCATAATGGTTGATAGACGCGTTTAACCCTAGTTTAAAGCGGGCATTGGTATCCACTGGCATGGAGGCTGCGTGGGCAAGTGTTGTGCCCAACATACTGGCAAGTACCAGACAAGGCGCGAAAAATTGTTTCATAAAAACATCCTGTGAGAGTGGGTCATACAAAAAAGTGCTGACAGGCGTAAAGCATAGAAAATGACAACCGATTCGCCTGTGAACCATACAGCAAGGTGATAAATTTATTATGGCATAAAAAGGTCAGCGCAAATAGTTGAATTTAAAGCTGCGATAGATGAAATCCAAGCCAGCATAAATCCTTGAGCTACCTTGAGAACACCATTAAAATGTTATAATATAACATTTTTAATATTCTCAATACTTGATTTGGCGACCCAGCATGATAAACGCATTGATTAACAAATATGCTTTTTTTAGCCGACCTTTTTTGCTACTAAGGCTACTAAAAACCCCGGCGATTGCAGGGGTAACATTGACGCTGAGCCTATTGGGGGGATTAACAGGCTGCCAAAAGCAGACTGACAATCAATCCACTTCAAATCAATCAGCCTCAAATCAATCCGCATCAAATAGCTCAGCTACAACAGTCTCATCAAACACCGTTATTGATACCCAATTACCCACCGTGTATGCCACCACCAATGTGTGGGGTTCGGTGGCCAAAGCGGTCGGGGGGGATAAAGTCAATGTGATTGTGGGGGTCGATGATTTATCACAAGATCCGCATGATTATCAAGCCACAGCGACCGACAAGCTTAATATCACTAAGTCCGCTATCATGCTGGTCAACGGTGGCGGGTATGATAATTGGGGTATGAGCTTAGCTGAGTCGGTGAGTCATAAACCTGTAGTGATTAATGCCGTAGCACTTTCACGACTGTCGCCTAACATAGACAATGCGGCAGATGAGCCTGCCAGTGAACAACACCAACACGAAATAAAGACCGCTGATCCGCAACCATCAGATCATCCTCACTTGCCCAGTGAAGGGCATAGCGAAGTACATAGTCACTCGCACGGTGACTTCAATGAGCACGTGTTTTTCTCCCTTGATACAGCAAAAAAAGTGGCTGAAGCGGTCAACAAGCAATTGGCTGCAACATCACCTGCCAATCAAGCAATTTATGCAAAAAATACCCAACACTTTATCCAGCAAATTGATGCGCTCAAAGTCAAAGCCCAACAAATCGGACAGCAAAAAGTCATCACTGCCTTTGCTACTGAGCCTGTCATCGGGTATTTGCTAGCTGATATGGGCATCAAGGATGTAACGCCAAAAGCGTATGTCGTGCAATCAGAGACGGATGCAGGGGTATCGGTCAAAGTGCTCAATGACAGCAAAAGCCTGCTAAGCAATAAACAAGTGGGTTTGTTGGTGGTCAATGCCCAGACCGAAGATGCCACCTCAAAGCAACTAATCACATTGGCGAAGGCATTAGCAGTCCCAGTTGTGGCGGTCTATGAAACCTTTCCCGATGGCGTGACAAGCTATACGCAATTTATTGAAAAAACCCTAGATGATTTTGCGGCAGCGACGCGCTAATTTAACTAGCCTAAAAATTTTAGATTACCCATTAACGCATTTGGGGAAAAATTTGCGTTAATTGGTATAGTATTGGCTGGTTATCGCTTATAATGCTTAATTTTTTATCCCAGATTTTTTGCAATGTGATATTGCCAATCAACCATCCTTGTCGTTAATCTTGCAGTTAGGATGAAGAAGTAGCTACCATGCCCATGTCAACCACCAAAATAGCCAATAGCGAGCGGCAGTTTGCGCAGGCCATTCATTGCCAATCGTTTGTCAAACTGCCCCATTCACAGCAAGTCGTTTTGCAAGTCAAAGATGGCAGTATGCACTTTGGACAACGTCTGCTATGGCAGGATGTCAATTTTTCGATTTTATCGGGTGAATTTGTGGCATTACTCGGCGCCAACGGTACAGGCAAGACAACATTGCTGCGAAGTTTACTCAAGCTTGTGCCACTATCCAGTGGTTCAATCACGCTTGGCAAAGATATTCGGGTGGGCTATGTGCCTCAGCTCAAAGACTTTGCGCCAAAACTACCGATTCGGGGTAGGGACTTGGTGCAGCTAGGGCTGGATGGGGAAAATTATTTGTTTGGTCTGTTTAGCCCCAAAAAAACCTTGGGTGGTTTTTGGCAGACGGCAAAACAAAAAAAATATTTGGTGGATAAAGCCATTGCGGAAGTCGGCGGTGAGTCATTTTGTGATGCGCCGCTTACCATGCTCTCGGGTGGTGAGCAGCAGCGCATGCGTATTGCCCAAGCCTTGGTCGCTGAGCCTGATGTTTTGTTGATGGATGAGCCGCTGCTGAGTCTTGATGTGGCAAGCCAGTATGTGGTCAGTGATATTTTAGCCCATCGCAAACAGGCGCATCATACTGCGATTTTGATGATTAGCCATGAACTCGAACCGATTATACCTTTGGTAGATAAAGTGCTGCGCCTTGAAAATGCGACTGCCAACCTCGATGGTGTCGACTTAATCAATCGATTTCGCTAATTTATTTGCTTCAATCAAATACAAGCCATCACGTTCGATGGTTTTTTAACTTTTGGAATTTACATGCTGCTCACGACTTGGCTACATACCATCATCAATTTTGATAACTTTGCTGAGCTGTTGCCCTTGGTATCAACGTCCATCGTGGCCGCGGTATTGTTGGGTGTGATGGCGGGATTCATTGGACCAATGGTACAGGCACGCGATATGGCGTTTGCCGTGCATGGGACAGCAGAGCTGTCCTTTGCTGGGGCGGCTTGTGCCTTATGGTTAGGGTCTTCAGTCACTCTAGGCGCCATCATTGGGGCGGTGATGGCTGGCATGGTGTTGGGGGTCATGGGTATTGATGGCAAAAACCGCAACTCAGTGGTGGGTATTTTGTTGCCATTCGGGCTTGGGCTGGGGGTGTTGTTTTTATCCTTGTATCAAGGGCGCTCCTCCAATAAATTTGGCTTATTAACCGGGCAAATTGTTGCAATCACGCCCGCTGAATTGCAGTCGATGTTAGTGGTTGCGGTGATTGTGCTATCAATCATTGCCATATTTGGTCAGCGCATGTTATTTGCCGCAGTCGACCCGCAAGTTGCCCAAGCACAGCATTTGAATTTAACATTTTTATCCTTGCTGTTTATGTTTGCACTGAGTCTTGTGGTGGCGGTGAGTGTGCAGTTTGTCGGTGCATTGCTGTTATTATCGTTACTCATCACGCCTGCGGCGGCGGCGAGTCAAGTGACGGCTAGACCCATCTATGTTTATTTGTTGTCCATGCTGTTTGCCATCACCGCTGGGGTCGGCGGGATATTACTATCGTTAGGACCTGGACTGCCGATTTCACCTTATATTACTACCATTTCATTTGTGATTTATTTAAGCTGCTGGGGAATTGGGTACTTACGAAAAAAAGCGGGGTGGAACAAACGCTTAGCCGCAAACTTTTCTTAATCAACAGGGTATAAAAAAGCGCAAATGGTATCAATTTGCGCTGTTTGTGTCTTGATGTGTATTAAACTTCAGCTAAGCTAGTAGGGGCATCGATGGTTTGAATCACGCCACCGCCTAAACAGATGTCATCTTGATAAAACACACAAGACTGACCGGGCGTCACCGCACGCTGTGGCTCGTCAAACACCACTTTTATAGTGTCCCCCGTTTCATCAAGGGCAAAAACTGTACAGGCTTGATCGGGCTGACGATAGCGCGTCTTGGCGGTACAGCGATAACCTTGGGCAGTAAATAGTTGGGTGGGCGCATCAACCACCCAGTCAAGTTTATAGGCAGTCAATTTGGTGGATTGTAGCATCGGATGGTCATGCCCTTGACCGACAATCAGGCGATTATTATCCAAGTCTTTGTGTAACACAAACCAAGGCGCCTCATCTCTATCTTTGACCCCACCAATACCAATACCCCCACGTTGACCAAGCGTGTAATACATTAAGCCATCGTGGGTGCCGATTTTTTTGCCATCATCGGTATAGATATCGCCTTTTTGAGCGGGCAAATACTGCTGTAAAAAGTCTTTAAAGCGTCGCTCGCCGATAAAACAAATGCCGGTAGAGTCTTTTTTCTTCGCTGTCGCTAAATCATATTGCTCGGCAATACGGCGTACTTCAGGTTTTTCTAACGCACCCACAGGGAACAAGGTTTTGGCGATTTTATCGCCTGCCACCGCGTGCAGAAAGTAGCTTTGGTCTTTATTGTTATCAAGTCCGCGCAGTAGTGGCGCTTTGCCAGTTTCATCGCTAAAACCGCGGCGCGCATAGTGACCGGTGGCAATATAGTCCGCCCCCAAGGTTAGCGCATAATCCAAAAAGGCTTTAAACTTGACTTCTTTGTTGCATAAAATATCAGGATTTGGGGTGCGACCAGCGCTATATTCCGCCAAAAAATGCTCAAATACGCGATCCCAATATTCCATGGCAAAGTTGGCAGTATGCAGTTTAATGCCGATTTTATCAGCGACCGCTTGCGCATCAGCAAGGTCAGTCATGGCGGTACAATATTCGGTACCGTCATCTTCTTCCCAGTTTTTCATAAACAAGCCTTCAACATCAAAGCCCGCTTCTTTGAGCAAAACGGCGGTGACAGAAGAATCAACGCCCCCTGACATCCCCACAATGACGCGGGTTTGGGCAGGGCTCGCAATATCAGATAAATTAACAGCAGTTGAATAAGTCATAATTTTTAAAAGTGCCAAAAGGGTTATTATAGCAAATTTATTGCTTGTTAAAAATCAATAAACCTGCCACAATACCGCTATCGGATGAGCCGATATCGAAAAAACCCAACTTATTCTCGTAAGTTGGGTTTTTTAATGCCTAAATTACCAACTTACAAAACTATGAATTGATTTTTTCAAATTCACTGATTGGCTTTAATAGATAAAGCGACATTGTAAATTCACAAACATTCTTTATATAACCTTTACTTATGATAAAAAATTTGGGGCTAGTATGCGTTGGATATTTCTGACCGTCATTGTATTGTTGTTTGAATTGTTTACTTATGGGGCGGGGCGGGGGCTGCAGTGGTGGGCAGGGTCTTGGCTATCCGATCGGTCTTCTCGCTATTTGATGATTAGTCTATTTGTGATGAGTAATGCGTTATTGGTATTTGGCATCGCACGCTTGACGAGCTTTGGGCTCAAGCTGTCTATGACTTGGCTGACTATTTTGTGGTTTGTCATCATGTCGATGGTGGTGGTGGGTATTATTAATCTGGTGTTGATGAAAGTTGCCCCGCAATTTTTTAATTCCGTGAGTTATCAAACTTACGGGGAACGCATTTTGTTGCCGCTCATGTTTTTTGGCATGGTATTGATGGGTATTTATAATGCTTATACACCCACTATTCGTCATATCAGCTTGACTGCTAATCAGCCACTTGCTAAACCTATTCGGATTGGGATGGTTTCAGACTTGCATTTGGGTCTAATGGTCGGTGAGCGGCAAATTAACCGATTAACCGATATGGTAAAAGCACAGAACGTGCAACTGCTGTTGATGCCTGGCGATATCATGGATGATAATGTTGACTATTATACCTCGCAAAATATGCAGCCCGCGCTGCAGCAACTAGCAAGTGCAGTGCCAATGGGCGCGTATGCCACGCTAGGTAATCATGATATGTATGGGCATGAAGGCGAGATTCGCGATGCGATCCAAAAAGCCGATATCACCTTATTGGCAGATGATAAAGTGTTGGTTGATAACCAGCTTTGGTTGGTAGGACGACTGGATAATCATGCCACTTATCGTAAAGCGACCAAGGATTTAATGCCGTCAAACACGGATAAGCCGATAATTTTACTTGACCATGAGCCCAATGAGATTGAACAAAACGTACAATTACCGATTGATTTGCAAGTGTCGGGACATACCCATAATGGGCAGATATTTCCTGCCAATTTTATTGTCAAATTCTTAAATCGTTTGGGTTACGGCTATGAGCGTATCAACAATACCGATGTGATTGTAAGCTCGGGGTATGGTTTTTGGGGTGTGCCGTTTCGGCTAGGCTCGCAAGCGGAGCTTTGGGTGATTGATTTAGTCGGTAAAAAATCCTAAATCTAGTTTTAGCGCTCTGTCACTAGACTCTAATGATGACATTGGGGTTATGGCAGATTATGGCGATGACAGATTATTGCCAAAACAGACTACTGTATAGACACTGTCTGCATCATCAGTTGTATATTGCTACGAATATCCTCGAGTGACATTTGGTGGTCCTGCTGCAGGCAGTAACTTAAATTGTTTAATATAATCCCTGCATACGTATGCCCTTGAAATTCCAAGTCGCCTGGGCGTCCATGGCGCTTGGCATGCTCAATATAATTTTGTTTGATTAACGCATACATGTCATCATATAAATGAATATTGGGGGTTTTGATTTGCCAAAAAGCCAGTATGCGTTGTTTTTGCGTGTGGATAAACGCCCAAAACTGTTCCAAACACACCAGTAAATTCTCTTGACTAGCGACACTAAAGCGTTCGGTTAAAAACTTCTCATACACTTGCCGAAAGTTACTCACCATTTTCTCTGCCAGCGCCTCTTTACTGGCGTAATGACGATAAAAGGTTGAGCGATTAATCGCTGCCGTATCTAAAATATCTTGGACCGTGATGGCGCGGTAAGGTTTCTGCTGCAGTAATGCCAGAAAAGCTTGCTCGATATGTTGTTCAGTCTTAATGACCCGTAAATCATTTTCGTTCATCGCTTTTTGGTATCCTTACGCTCTTCATCTTACGCTTTATGTCTTACCCTTTAAATTTTAGCAATCGCATGAATTGCGCAAAATTTTTATAATAAACAACATTATCTACCTAACTGTATTCTTATGCAACATTTATGTTTTATTTGATGCTTGATGGCTGTTTAGGATAGTTTTATATTGCCACCCATTAAACATATCAAATTACATAATCGAGCTATTTTCTAGCATAAATCCGTCTGCCAACCGTCGGATTTTTTAGATTTTGCCACTCAAGTTTAGCGATAAGGACGAAAAAATGGCTGAAACCATGCCGACTGGGGTTGATGATAGCCCCGAACCCGCACCGACACCCGCATCTACGCATAGCACAACCCAAATCCCTGCCA
Source organism: Moraxella sp. CTOTU47616 (assembly GCF_032017465.1). Classification (NCBI taxonomy): domain Bacteria; kingdom Pseudomonadati; phylum Pseudomonadota; class Gammaproteobacteria; order Moraxellales; family Moraxellaceae; genus Moraxella; species Moraxella sp. CTOTU47616. The sequence goes on along the minus strand of NZ_DALZPU010000002.1, from coordinate 17,586 downwards.
AATCCAAACGTAAAAAAAACCTATTGGTATTTACCTTGATTGTTTTAGCCATTGCTGCAGTGACGTTATGGCTATACGTTACTCAATGGCGCTATCAAGTCAGTACCGAAGACGCCTATGTGAGCGGCAACCAAGTACAAATCAACGCGCAAATATCGGGAACGGTGACAGCAATTGGGGTCAATGACACAGATATGGTCAAAGCTGGGCAAACTTTGGTGGCGTTAGACCAAGCGGATAATGGCTTAGCCCTTGAAACCGCCAAGGCACAATTGCGCACCGCAATCAGACAGTACAAAACCCAAACCGCAACCATTCAACAAGCTGATGTCAATATCTCGCAAGCGCAAACTGCGATGAATGAAGTACAATCGCAAATTGAATCTGCCAAAATTGCGCTGCTTGCGGCACAATCTGACTATCAACGCCGCGCCGCTTTGATGGCAAGTCAAGCGGTATCGCAAGAAGAAGTCCAGCATGCTGCCGACACTATCAAAAAAGCCCAAGCCCAGCTCGACGCGGCAGTTGCCAAGCAAGCCACCGCTCGCTCTGCGGTCGTGACTGCCCAAGCGCAGCGCAATGTGACAGTGGCCAATTTGGGTAAAAATGATGTGCTATCACAACCTGCGGTACAAACCGCGATGGCGAATATCCAAACCGCTTGGCTCAATCTCAACCGTACCCAAATCGTAGCACCGATCGATGGGCAAATTGCCAAACGCGGTGTGCAATTAGGTCAAAAAATCAGCGCAGGCACCCCTTTGATGGTGATTGTACCGCTACATGATTTGTGGGTCGATGCCAATTTTAAAGAAAGCCAAATTAAAGACATTCACCTAGGTCAAGCGGTGAATTTAACATCAGATATCTATGGTAAAGAGGTTATTTATCATGGCAAAGTGATTGGCTTGTCAGCAGGGACGGGCAGTGCGTTCTCGGTTTTGCCTGCCCAAAACGCCACCGGTAACTGGATTAAAGTCACCCAGCGTCTGCCTGTACGAATTGCCCTCGATAGCAAAGAATTACAACAGCATCCGCTACGCGTGGGGCTAAGTATGCATGCTGAGCTGGATAGCCGAGACCAACAAGGCAAACCGCAGGTGGCTACCGCAACCGCTAGCAACAAACCGGTTGCCCAGTTGCAGCCGCAAGTCGATATGTCAGGCGCGACCAAAATCATCCAACAAATCATCCAGCAAAACCAATCATGAGGTGAAAAATGGCGGAAGCAATTTCACCCACTATGGATACCGAGCAGCTAGCGGCTGATAGTCAAGCCCGTAGTCAGCTAAATCAGCCCGCGCCTTTATCAGGGATGCCGCTTGCGATTGTGACATTTGCGCTATCGATGGCGGTGTTTATGATGGTGCTTGATTCGACCATTGCCAATGTGGCATTACCGACCATTGCAGGGGATTTGGGTGCGGCGACCTCGCAAGGTACATGGGTGATTACCATGTTTGCCGTGTCCAACGCGATATCTATTCCCCTCACAGGGTGGTTGGCTCGTCAGTATGGCTCGGTCAAAGTGTTTTTGGTGTCGGCAAGTTTATTTGTATTTTGTTCATGGCTATGCGGGGTGTCCCATAGTTTGACGATGCTGATTATTGCCAGGGTGGCGCAAGGTGCAGTAGCAGGTCCGATGATTCCACTGGCACAAAGCCTATTATTACAGTCTTTTGCGCTTGAAAAACGGGCAATGGCGCTTGGATTATTTGCTATGGTGGTCGTCACCGCGCCGATATTAGGTCCGATTTTGGGCGGTTATATCTGCGACAATTATCACTGGGGCTGGATATTTTTTATCAATATTCCGATTGGTATTGTCGCCATCATTTTGGCATGGCAACAACTTAAAGACCGCGAAACGCCTGTCATCAAGACCGATATTGATAAAGTAGGCCTTGTTTTGATGATTGTTGGGGTGGGTGCACTGCAGTTTTTCTTGGATCGTGGGCGTGAGCTCGATTGGTTTGCTTCCCCTGAAATCATTGCTTTAGCCGTCATTAGCGTTTTATGTTTGAGTTATTTGATAATTTGGGAGCGCGGTGAGGAACATCCGATTATTGATTTGTCGATTTTTCAAGACCGCAATTTTACCATTGGCACATTGGTGATTAGCTTGGCATTTTTGCTATATATGGGCGCCATTGTGCTATTGCCCGTCATGCTGCAGCAGACCATGGGCTATACCGCGGTTTGGGCAGGGTTGGCAGCCGCACCGATTGGTATTTTCCCGGTGTTGTTGACGCCCTTAATCGGTAAATACGCGCGAAACATTGATATGCGCATCTTGGTGACGTTAAGTTTTTTAATTTATTGTGCCACCTTTGTATGGCGCAGTGATTTTAATCCGCAAATGACGTTTTGGGATGTGTTTTGGCCGCAGTTTATCCAAGGACTGGGTACCGCCATGTTTTTTATGCCACTAACCACCATTGCACTCTCCAATATTTCGCATCATAAAATGGCGGCAGCGACAGGGATTTTTACCTTTGTGAGAACCTTGGCGGGCGGGATTGGCGCTTCAATGGTGATGACTGTGTGGGAAAGACGCAGCAATCATGCGCATACTTATTTGACCGAAAGTATCACCCAAAATTCCAATTTTGATGCGTGGTCAAAAAGCCTGCAAGCGTCTGGCATGAGTTATGAGCAAACGCTGGCGCTCATCAACCAAAATATTAACCAACAGGCGCTGATTATTGGCTCAAATGAGGTCTTTTATGTGTTTGGCTTGGTGTTCTTATTATTGATTGGTATGATTTGGCTTGCCAAACCGCCATTTCACCATTAAAAATAAGGGTTTAGGTTGCTTATCTCAAATTGACGCTAATAAAATGTTACTATCGTCAAGTACATAGATAACTTTGGTTACAAAATATAATTTAACCGCAATTTTATAATTCGACTTATAATAATCCATCTTATCAAATTGCGTCGTTAATTTATGAGTAAAGCACATGCTAAAACCTCGGTTCCTGCACTGACATTAGGGGCAATCGGGGTCGTTTATGGCGATATCGGTACCAGTGTACTGTATTCAGTAAAAGAAGTTTTTAATTCTGGTCATGTCGCCTTTAACGTTGCCAATATCTATGGGGTGCTGTCGTTATTTGTATGGACTATCACCATCATCGTCAGTCTCAAGTACATCTCGCTGGTGCTACGTGCCGACAATAAAGGGGAAGGCGGTCTGATTGCGATGCTCGCCTTGGCATCAAGCGCGGTGAAACATCGCCCAAAATTGCACGCAATCATTATGACCATGGGGATATTTGGTACTTGCTTGTTTTATGGCGATGGGGTGATTACCCCATCCATCTCGGTGCTATCGGCAGTAGAGGGTTTGACGGTGGTATCGCCACGCCTGCATAGTGTGGTGATACCTGCCACACTGACCATTTTGTTCCTGTTATTTTTTGTGCAAAAATTTGGTACCAAAGGTATTGGTAAGCTGTTTGGACCTGTGATGGTGCTATGGTTTTTGTTGATTGCTGGCATTGGGGTTTATCATATCCAGCACAATGTCGAAATCTTGCAAGCCATCAATCCCATCTATGCTTATCAGTTTGTGGTGACCAATCCGACACTCGCCTTTATCATCTTGGGGGCAGTTGTCCTGTGTGTGACAGGCGGTGAAGCTTTGTATGCCGATATGGGGCATTTTGGCAAAAAACCGATTCGTATCGCTTGGTTTTCCATTGTCATGCCCGCCTTGTTGCTCAATTATTTCGGGCAAGGCGCATTTTTACTCGCCAACCCTGATGGCAAATCCAATCCCTTCTTTTTGATGATTCCAGATGCCATGCGTATTCCGATGGTGGTAATGGCAACATTAGCGACAGTGATTGCGTCACAAGCGCTGATTTCTGGAGCGTTTAGTATCACCAAACAAGCGGTGCAACTGGGCTTTTTACCGCGTATGCGTATTGTGTATACCAATGTCAAAGAAGTGGGTCAGGTGTATATTCCAGCGATTAACTGGGGCTTATTTATCGCCATTGCGTTTGCTGTGGTGATGTTTAAATCGTCGGGTGCGTTAGCGGCCGCTTATGGTATTGCGGTTTGTACGGATATGCTGATTACCACGATATTGACCTTCTTTGTGATTCGCTATGCGTGGAAATACCCTTTGCTACTGTGTATTGCTGCGACCTCATTGTTCTTTGTGGTGGATTTCTTGTTTTGGGCGTCAAATCTGCTGAAGCTGCTCAAAGGCGGCTGGTTCCCATTGTTGTTAGGGGGCGTCATGTTTGTGCTCATGATGACTTGGCGAGATGGGCGTAACTTGGTGAGAATTGCCCATACCACAAGACAAATTAACTTAAAAAATTTCTTGGATGACTTGTTTGGTAGTTTTACCAATAAACGCTTACAAATAGCTTTGGAGTCGACGCAAGGCAAATTAGAAAAGCTGACCCAAGATATTGAAAACGCGCCACTTGAGAATATCCAAGAGCTGCAAAATCAGCAAGCGGTACTGCAAGAGAAAATCTTAATCAACCAGCGCTGCCAAGTGCTGTTTGAAAATATCAAAAAAATCAAAGGCATTGCTGTATTTATGGTCTCTGAAGTCGATATCGTACCCGTGGCGTTGAAACAAAACTTAAAGCACAATAAATGCTTGCATGAGTACAATATCTTTGTCACCGTTAATACCTTAGAAACCCCTTGGGTGGGTCTTAGCAAACGTAGTGAAGTGACCTATTTGGGACACAATTGCTGGAAGGTGGTGCTCAATTTTGGCTTTAAAAATGACCCTGATGTGCCAGACTCACTCAAACACATTCAGCAATTTAACTTTGATTTCGATCCTGCCAAGGTGAGTTATTTCTTATCCCATGAGGCGGTGGTGGCATCTGAGAGTATTAAAGGTATGGCGTTATGGCGTGAAAAATTGTTTGCCCATATGCACCGTAATGCCGGCACCGCGGCTGAGTTTCTAAAACTTCCTAGCAACAATGTGGTAGAAATGGGTGCCAAAGTAGAAATTTAAATGCCCAACTAAAAAGCCATTATCCTTCGATAGTGGCTTTTTTTTCTGCTTTTCTGCTTGATTGAAACTTAGTCTGTTTCAAATGCTTGATTAAGCGAGGCTTCAACGGCATCAATCCGCGCTTGGCATACTTTATAGGCGTCAATGGACTGCGCTACAATAGTCATCAGCGCGTCAATATTGGGCTCTTGACTGTTTTGCAAGAGCTGTGCATTTGTTTTTAACACCTCATAGGCGCTTTTAAAATCGGTTGGCTCGGTCATGGTTATTCCTTGATGGATAGGTCAGTTTTTTGATTGTTTGGCATTGACAGTGGCTTGTAGATAGCCATCTTGTAATTCAATGGTTATGGTTGTATTGGGTTCAACTTGGGCAATCGAAGTCATCACCGTATTTGATGTAGGATGCGAGGTTCGGATAATCGCATAGCCACGGGTTAATACGGTCGACGGATGCTGTAACAATGTCATCTCACGCAGTTGGTTGGTCGATTGACGAGCCGTGGTGATTTGCTGATAAGCAAGTTGGCGAATCTGTACAAATTGGTTGTCCATGGCAAGTTTAGCGGCAGATAATTGTCGCTGCGCTGCCGATTGTATCTTGGTAAGTTGTTGTTCGCTATCACGGCGTGCCTGCATGATGCTGGACTTAGCAATTTGCTCGATAGTCAAAAAATGTTGTTTGGCAGCTTGGGTAATAGTGAGCAGATGATTGCGAATGCCTGCGATAACCTTGGATGGGGTATCAAAACTTTGATGTGCCACTTCATCTAGCATGACGCGGTCGCGCTCATGACCAATGCCGACCCATACCGGTATCGGCTGCTCCGCCACCAGCGCGGCAAGTTCGTAATCATTGAGATAGGCCAAATCGCCCACCGCGCCACCACCCCGGATAATCACTATCAAATCTGTGGTAATATGCTGCTTGCTCAGATTTTTCATGCCTTTAATGAGGGCTTGGCGGATATCTTCAGGGGCGTGATTGCCTTGAAAGGTGGCGTGCTCATAATGAAAAATACACGCTCCTGTGCTGGCGAGCCTATCGGCATCCGCGCGAAAATCGCCTAGCCCTGCAGCTTTTTCAGGGGCGATGACGAGCACATGCTCAATATCAAACGGCATGGGGAGCGATTGATTGAGATCGAGCAGCCCTTCTTCATGCAGCCTGGTTAAAATCATTTGGTATTGCTTTGCCAAATCGCCCAGTGTGTAAGTGGGGTCGATATCGACGATGTTTAGCGAAAAGCCATATTGGGCATGGAACGTGGCTGAGACTTTGAGCAATACATTCAAGCCTCGCTCAAGGCTCATGCCAGTGTTTTTTTCAAACTTTGACAGTACTTTGGCTGCTTGACCACGCCATAGCGTGCCGCGGCAGCTGGCGGTGACTTTGCCATCCATATCTTTATCCGCCAATTCAAAATAGTAGTGACCGCCTTTGGCTGACAGACTACGGATTTCAGCTTTTACCCAAACGGTATGGGCAAACGTTTCACTAATCACCAACTGCACAGCGGATAGATAATCGCTCAGTGATAATACAGTATCGCTTAACGCCTGTTGCAGTTGGCTATCGCGATCTTGAATGGCTAATTGTTCGCTAAAGTCATAATCGTTTAAGTTATCAACGCTTAAGTTATCAACACTGCCACGCTTTGCAGTTGCTTTATTGTCATCCTCACTATCGTCAAGCAGCGCCAAAAATACGTCATCAGCCTGATTTAATGGAGTGGTTTGCAAATCCAGTCGTGCGAGCTGATCTTCAATTGATTTGATAACGGTTTTGGAAGCTTTTGCCATGGAGAATTCTTGATAACTAAAAATAAAATTGTAGGCGAAAATGATAACGCTGGCAACGTGACATTTGTGATTCAGGTGCGATTCAGGTGTAATACAGGTTGCTAAATTTTTAATTTTAAATATTACATTATATTTTATGATGTAATATTCAGAAGTGGAATATGAATAAAGAATAATATTGTTTTTTTTGTCGACGCTTTTTTTGTAAAATAGTATGAATAAATTTAGCATTTAACATTATATATTGATTTTTATACATTGAGATGAGGGGTGACCATGATGACTGTTAATTTTCAAAAAAAAACTAAGGTTCAACACAAAACCGTAGCCGTGCTATCAAGTCTAGCGTTATTAGGCGTGAGCCTAGCGGGCTGTTCACGTGCGCCCACCCAGCAAGACCAACAACCCGCTTCAGGTCAAGCCGCTACGCAATCAAATGCAGGCGCGAGCGATAAAGGCGGTATTAAACTGCTCAATGTCTCCTATGACGTTGCGCGTGACTTTTATAAAAGCTACAATCCCCTGTTTATCAAAGACTATGAAACCAAAAATAGCGGCAAAACCATCGATATTCAGCAATCGCATGGCGGCTCTAGCAAACAAGCGCTCGCAGTTGCCAATGGTCTGCAAGCGGACGTAGTGAGTATGAACCAAGGCTCAGATGTGGAGCTATTGGTGAAAAAAGGCTTGGTAGCGCAAGATTGGCAAAGCCAATTCCCAAACAAAGCAGTACCCTATACCAGTGCCATCGTGTTTTTGGTGCGTAAAGACAATCCAAAACAAATCAAAGACTGGTCTGATTTGGCAAAACCAGGGGTACAAATCGTACTTGCCAACCCAAAAACCACGGGTAATGGGCGTTATGCCTTCTTAGGCGCGTATGGCTACGGCTTACATAGTTTTAATAAAGATGAAAGCAAAACCAAAAACTTTGTCAAAGCGTTGCTCAAAAATGTACCGGTGTATGAAAATGGTGGGCGTGCGGCGACTACCACGTTCTTACAACGTCAAATTGGCGATGTGTTAGTCACCTTTGAAAATGAAGCCAACCTCGCGGTTAAACAGTTTGGTAAAGGCGATGTGCAAATTGTCTATCCAAGCTACACCATATCAGCAGAAAACCCCGTGGCGATTGTTAAATCAGTAACCGATAAAAAAGGCACCAACGACGCAGCGAAAGCGTATCTTGATTATTTATGGAGCGAGCCTGCCCAGCAATTGGCAGCAGATTTATACCTGCGCCCAAGCGATGCTGCGGTACTGGCTAAAAATCAAGATAAATTACCCGCGCTTACCACCTTTAGTCCCAATGCCGAATTTGGTAGCTGGACGGATATCATGACCAAATACTTCAAAGATGGGGGTGTCTTTGATCAACTAGCCAGCCCAACGAGCACCATAGCATCGGCACCTGCGGCAAAATAATTTGCTGTTTTTATCTAACAAAACCAGAGTTCGGCTCTGGTTTTTTATTCTAGCTAAGAATATTTAAAGCGCATAAATATAGTTTGGAAATTCAAAGTGAGATGGTACTATAGCCGTGCTTAAGATTTTGGGTACAGAATTGTTTATTTCGTATCTTTATTTTTGTACGTTTATTAGTTTAAATTCTGACGTCGCCTACCGATTATTAGTAAAGGAAGCCCTGCATGGCAAGCATCAATGCTAACCATCAAGCCGATTTAACCTCAAACAATCAGCCTAAAACACCCTTAAAACGCAATAAAAAGCGCCATATCATGCCGTTTTTTAATTTGAGTTTGGGCATTAGTGTGTTGGCATTGTCGATTATCGTGCTGTTGCCATTTGTGGCGATGGTAATGACAGCCGCCGATATTGGCGTGGCAGGCTTTATCAAAACCATTGCCGAGCCGCGCGTCAAGGCAGCGATTGAACTGTCGCTAAAAATGTCATTGCTAGCGACATTGACCAATTTGGTGTTTGGTACGCTGATTGCATGGGTGTTGGTGCGCTACGAGTTTTGGGGAAAGTCGATTTTAAATGCGCTCGTCGATTTGCCCTTTGCCTTACCAACGGCGGTAATGGGTATTTCGCTAGCAACCTTATACGCGCCCAATGGTTTAATCGGGCAGTTTTTTGCGCCATTCGGCATTAAAATTGCTTTTACCCCGATTGGTATTTGGTTGGCGCTGATTGTGGTGAGTTTGCCGTTTATTGTGCGTGCGGTGCAACCTGTGCTTGCGGAGCTGTCGCCAGAATATGAAGAGGCGGCGTCGGTGCTGGGCGCTGGTAGATTGACAACTTTTAGGCGGGTCATCTTGCCGGAGTTGTATCCTGCCTTGCTGATGGGCTCAGGCATGATGTTTGCGCGGGCGACAGGGGAGTATGGCTCGGTGATTTTTATTGCGGGTAATTTACCGATGAAATCTGAGATTTTGCCGTTAATCATTATTGGTAAGCTTGAAAGTTTTGATGTACAGGGGGCTGCCGCGGTTGCTTTGTTTATGTTGATGATTTCGTTTGTGATTTTATTTGCCATTAATGCCTTGCAGTGGCTATTAACCAAACGTATGGGCGGGGCAAGTGTATGATAGATAGCAGCCAATATCCTTACCAAACCCAAGCCGCAACCCGTGAGCCGAAATGGCTACGTTATACCTTAATTGGTATTGCGGTGGCGTTTATGACGCTCATGCTAGTGATTCCGCTGATATCGGTGTTTTATGAAGCATTAAAATCTGGCTGGCAGTTGTATGTGGCTGCCCTGACCGATCACGAGGCATTATCGGCTATCAAGCTTACCTTGATTACGGCGCTGATTGTGGTGCCGATTAATACGGTGATTGGGATTGCATTAGCCTGGCTATTGACCCGATTTGATTTTAAAGGTAAACAATTCCTCACCACGCTGCTAGATTTGCCATTTTCGGTGTCACCTGTGGTCGCAGGCTTGATGTTTGTGGCACTACTGGGCGCCAATACTTGGCTTGGCGGCTGGCTAGAATACTTTGGTTTTCAAGTGATTTTTGCCATTCCCGGTATCGTGCTTGCCACCATGTTTGTGACTTTTCCATTCGTGGCGCGTGAAGTGATTCCGCTGATGCAGTCGCAGGGCAGCAGTGAAGAGCAAGCGGCATTAACACTCGGTGCCTCAGGCTGGCAAATGTTTTGGCGGGTGACGCTGCCCAATATCAAATGGGCATTGCTATACGGTATTATTTTGACCAATGCCCGGGCGATGGGTGAGTTTGGCGCGGTGAGTGTGGTCTCAGGTCATATTCGCGGTGAAACCAATACCATGCCGCTATTGGTTGAGATTGCCTACAATGAATACAACATGACGGCGGCGTTTGCGTTGTCGAGTTTGTTGGCGTTGTTGGCACTCGTTACCTTAATCGTGCAGCAGGCGTTGACTAAACGTCAGTCTGCCAATGATGAATAACATTGATGCAATTTAAAAAGTAAAAAAAGTTAAGAGAATACCATGAGTATCGAAATCCGTGATATCACCAAACAGTTTGGTCGCTTTACTGCACTACAACCGATTAATTTAACCGTACCGACGGGCAAATTAACCTCGCTCTTGGGACCTTCAGGCTGCGGTAAGACAACCTTACTGCGCATCATTGCAGGGCTTGAGCTTGCCGATACGGGGCGTATTTTGTTTGATGGTGAAGATGTGACCGATGTGCCTGTCCAGCAGCGTCATATCGGCTTTATGTTCCAGCATTACGCGTTATTTCGCCATATGACCGTGTTTGATAACGTGGCGTTTGGCTTGACCGTCATGCCAAAAAACAAACGCCTAAGCAACGCGGAAATCAGCAAAAAGGTCAATCATCTGCTGGAGCTGGTGCAACTATCCCAAACCGCAAAAAAATACCCGCATCAACTCTCAGGCGGTCAGCGTCAGCGTATCGCATTGGCGCGTGCATTGGCGGTAGAGCCAAAGCTGTTGTTACTCGATGAGCCATTTGGCGCCCTCGATGCCAAGGTGCGTAAAGAATTACGCGCTTGGCTGCGCTCAATTCATCATGAGCTCGGTGTCACCAGTATTTTAGTGACCCATGACCAAGAAGAAGCGGCAGAATTATCCGATGAAATTGTGGTGATGAACCAAGGTCAAATCGTGCAAATTGGAGATTATGAGACGCTAGTCAATCATCCTTCGAATCATTTTGTTGCCAATTTTCTGCAAGATTCGCACGTCGAATATGTGATTTAGCTTAGTTAAATTTAGCCTTAATTAAATTTAGCTCAGTTAAGCAATGTTAAGCAATAAAAAAAGAAGCCCCGTGCTTCTTTTTCATTGCTAATTTTTTTGCTAAAGGTTAGATAAAAAAAAGGGTATTATCACATACCCTTTTTATCGATTGATAAGCGTTAAACCTCGCAATAATTATTTTGCAGAGTGACCTGTCAGCTCAACTTTATGTTTTTGATGATCTTCTAAGCCTTCATAGTAGTTACGAAGTACCGCTAACACTTCTGGACGGCTGAAGTTATCAGGCACGTCTTCCCCTTCAGATAGGGCTTTACGCAATTTGGTACCTGAGACTTTGACATGATGACTGGCATCGTGTGGACAAGTTTTGGTCGATGCCATCGAGTCACAAGCGTCACACCAGAATGTCCAGTCAATTTTTAACGGTTGGGTGATTAAATCATTCGGTTTGAGCGTATCAAAAATATGCTGCGCATCAAACGCGCCATAGTAATCACCCACGCCTGCATGGTCACGCCCGACAATCAAATGGCTACAACCATAGTTTTGACGAAATAAGGCATGTAATAATGCTTCACGTGGACCGGCATAGCGCATATCCAGTGGATAGCCTGCTTGGATGACCGTGTCTTTACGGAAGTAATGGTCGATTAATGTACCAATGGCTTCTTGGCGTACGTCTGCAGGAATATCCCCAGGTTTTAATGCGCCAAGCAATGAATGAATGAGTACGCCATCACAGATTTCAATGGCGATTTTGGCAAGGTATTCATGTGAGCGGTGCATCGGGTTACGGGTTTGGAAAGCAGCGACGGTTTTCCAGCCATTTTGAGTAAAGATGTCACGGGTTTGTGCCGGAGTGAGGTAGATATCACCATATTTGCTCGGGAATTCGCCTTCGCTTAACACCACCACATCGCCAGCTAGATTGACATCACCTTGTGCCATTACCATGGCAACGCCGGGATGCTCAAGCTCTGTGGTGCCAAAGACGGTTTGGCATTCGTGCGCTTTATCAATGCGGTATTTTTCGCTTAAGGTCAAAATCCCCATGATTTCACCTTGGTATTCCAGCGCAATGTCATCACCTGGGTTTAGCGTATCGGCAGTGGCAGTATCGGTCGATAGGGTAATAGGAATGGGCCAAAATACGCCCGCATTGTCGCCAGTGGTTAAATGCATATTGTCACATACGCTTTGCCAGTCTGCTTGGTTCATAAAACCATCTAGCGGGGTAAAGCCGCCAATACCGAGCATAATCAAATCACCGGCTTCACGGGAGCTGATTTGGATTTTTGGGAGATTTTTGGCTTTTTGCTGGGCAGCGGTTAGCGCATCGCCTTTAAGTAATTTTTCTTTTAATGTGTCACTACCGTGCGGTGGTACTAGTTGGCTTAGAGAATGGAGAGTTGAAGTGGCGCTTTGGCTCATCGGATTTCCTATATTAGCGGGTCAAAATTAACGTGTCAAAAAAACAGACGGTTCAAAAAAATTAAGGTAGCGTATAATAGAATATTACGGTTCGCAATAATAAATGCAGTAACTCGATATATTTATGTAAAAATGGAATTTACTAAAAACCCCTTGGGCATTTATGATAGGCAGGTTAAAATTTCACCCAGTTGAAATGGCTGCAAAAGCTAAAAGTTTTAAATTTAATTTGTAATTAGAATTTGTATTAGTGACATAGGAATCCGCATGTATAAATACAACGCAATTGACCAACAATTGGTAGACGATCGGGTCGAGCAGTTTCGCGACCAAACCCGACGTTTTTTGGCTGGCGAGCTCAGTGAAGAAGCGTACTTGCCATTACGCCTGATGAACGGTCTATATATTCAGCGTCATGCGCCGATGCTTCGCGTGGCGATTCCTTATGGTCTGCTTGCGACGTATCAACTGCGTAAACTTGCCGACATCAGCGAAAAATACGACCGTGGCTATGGTCATATCACCACCCGTACCAATATGCAATTTAACTGGCCAAAATTAGAAGAAGTACCCGATATTTTGGCAGAATTGGCATCGGTACAAATGCATGCGATTCAAACCTCGGGCAACTGTATCCGCAATACCACCACTGACCAGTTTGCCGGTGTGACGGCTGATGAAATCGCCGATCCGCGCCCGTATTGTGAAATCATTCGTCAATGGTCAACGTTTCACCCAGAATTTACCTATTTACCGCGTAAATTTAAAATTGCAGTCATCGGTACTTGCTCAGACCGTGCAGCGACACAGCTGCATGACATTGGCCTGCATGTGGTCAAAAATGACGCAGGTGACATTGGCTTTGAAGTGATTGTGGGCGGTGGTCTAGGGCGCACGCCTGTGATTGGCAAAGTGATTCGTCCGTTTTTACCTGAACGCCATTTACTCTCTTATTTAGATGCCATCTTACGTGTCTACAACCAATACGGTCGCCGTGACAATAAATACAAAGCGCGTATCAAGATTTTAGTTGAAAGTATGGGCGCCGAAGCGTTTTCACGAATCGTGGAAGAAGATTGGGAAAAACACAATAAAGACGGTGCATTAACACTGACAGCTGAACAAATTGAACACGCCAAAACCTTCTTTCCACAGCCGGCGTACCAAACATTCAGCCAACAACAATTACAAGCTAGCCAAGACAAACTGGCTACCCAGTTTGAAGATAGCGAGTTTGTGCGTTGGTTTAACCAAAATACCCGCGAGCATAAAGTCAAAGGCTATCACGTGGTGATTATCTCACTCAAACATTTTATGCAAGATACCGGCGATATCACCGCTACCCAAATGCGCGTGGTGGCTGATTTGGCGGATAAATACAGCTTTGGTGAAGTGCGCGGCACCCATCATCAAAACTTGGTGCTCACGGACGTCAAACTTGAAGATGTATATGACGTCTATCAGGTGCTCAAACAATACCACCTTGCCCGCCCAAATATTGGCTTATTGACGGATATTATCTCATGCCCAGGCTTTGACTATTGTTCATTGGCCAATGCCAGCACCTTAAATATCGTCAACCAAGTCAACCAATATTTCCAAGACGCAGACTTTGTCCATGATATTGGTGAAATTCGCCTAAACATGTCAGGCTGTATGAATGCCTGTGCGCATCACCATGTCGCAGATATCGGTATTTTGGGTGTGGACAAAAAAGGCGAGCATTGGTACCAAATTTCGCTCGGTGGTAGATCGGGTCAAAACGCCAAATTAGGCGATATTTTGGGCAAATCCGTGCCTGTCGATGCGGTTGCGGCGACGGTGGATGATATCCTGCAAGTCTACCTTAAATATCGCCAAGCGGCGGATACCGACTTTGGTAGCGAAACATTTGCCGAAGTTGTTGATCGTATCGGTATTGAGCCATTTAAAGAGTATGTATATCGTGACAAATCAGAACAGCCGGTGGAGGGATAAGCCATGGCACTTATTAACCAAAGCCAAGTGATTGATAATGTAAAGTCAGTCAGCGTGAGTATTCATGAGCAAAAAATCGAGCATATCGACCCATCCCAGTATGCCTCAGATATCACTGAAATTTTGGTAGACTATCGCCCTGTCGAATTTAGCGAGAAAAATCCGCCAAAACCGCAGTTAGAAGCGGATGATTTGGTAGCGCTTTCCCATCGGTTGGGCGATAAAAAACTGGGTATTATTTTATCGGGTGCTAGTGATTATCAGTTTTTGCACCAGGACTTTGTCAAAGTGATGCCGCTACTGTCGGTGATTGTGATTGATTTTCATGGTTTTCGTGATGGACGCGGTTATAGTTTAGCGCAAAAAATCCAGCAACACCCCAGTTATACCCCCGCTATTGTGTTGCGCGCCAGCGGTGATATCTTGCCAGATACGTTGCAGCTGCTCACCGAAGTAGGGTTTAGTGAGTTTGATATTGATGACAGCGATTTTAACCCCAGTTGGTTTGATTATTTTGTCGATATCAAACACCGCTATACAGGTCGCAGTGTGACGCAATTGCCGATTTTTGCCAATTAATTGTTGAATGATGCTAAGATTGAGCGAATCTAAGGGTTCGCTTTTTTAATGTTAGCCAGTTGCTACCTTATCCTTTTTAACTTCTGGTTTCTGCATTTCCAGTCAATTTGTTAATTCTAAATTTTCATAATAATATCATTAAAAATCATTTTTTAAACATCGCATAATTGATTAGCATAGCGTATCCCAATTTTTCACCATAAAACATCAGGAAATCCAATGAGCAATAAATTAAATATCGATCTAGACAAAGCTAACGCAGAATTGAATGGCAAAACCCCAGAGGAAATCATTGCTTGGGCACTGGCACAAGGTAGTAATCCTATCATCACTACCAACTTTCGCCCTTACGAAGTGGTACTGTTAGAGATGGTTGCCAAACAACGTCCTGATATCAAAGTATTGTTCGTGGATTCTGGCTACAACACTGAAGCCACTTACCGCCATGCGCAAGATTTGATTAAACGTCTAAACTTAAACGTGATTACCTACTTGCCACAACAAACCGCAGCTTGGCGTGATGTCGAGTTCAATGGTGTACCTAGCGTCAATAACCCAGCGCACGCAAAATTCACTGAGCAAGTCAAACTTGAGCCATTTGGACGTGCGTTAAAAGAAATTGCCCCTGATGTATGGATTAATGCGATTCGTAAAGACCAAACAGAATTTCGTCAATCGCTTGACGTGTTGTCAGAAAGCAAAGACGGCGTATTAAAAGTAGCGCCATTGTTCCATTGGTCAGAAGATGACCTAGAAGCTTACTTAAAAGAGCATGATTTGCCAAATGAACATGACTACTTTGACCCAACCAAAGTTGAAGAGAACCGTGAATGTGGTCTACACACACAATTATAATTTTTGATCGGCAGTATGTATGATAATGTTAAGCTGAACTTCGGTTCAGCTTAATTGTTCTTGTCACTATCTAATGTTGAGAATGTCTATGAATACCTTACCGCTATTTTTTAAATTAGAAAATCGCCCCGTACTCGTGGTTGGCGGTGGGGAAGTGGCACTGCGTAAAGCAGATTTGCTCGATAAAGCTGGCGCGACAATCACCTTTGTCGCACCCAGCTATGAGCCAAGACTGACCGAACAATTTAGCGATTCTCGTCATCAATTGATTAACGATGTTTATCAGCAAAAATATTTGGATAAACAAACCATTGTCATTGCTTGTACCGATGATGAAACGGTGAATGCACAGATTTTTCATGACTGTGAAGCCCGTTTTATCCCAGTCAATGTTGTCGATAATCCACCGCTATGTACCTTTATCTTTCCTGCCATCGTTGACCGCAATCCGATTACCATTGCGGTATCCAGTGCAGGCAAAGCCCCTGTGCTGGCAAGACTGCTGCGAGCCAAAATCGAAACAGTCGTGCCACCGCAATATGGTGAATTGGCAGGATTGGCAGGTAGATTTCGCGATAAAGTGAAAGCTGCATTGCCCAATGTGACGGCTAGACGTAAATTTTGGGAGCAAGCCTTTGAAGGGCAAGTGGCGGAATCGGTATTTGAGGGTAATTCAAATAGCCTAAGCAAAGCTGAAGACCAACTTGAAACTCTGCTACAACAGCACGCCAACAACCAACCGACAGATAAAGCCCAGCTTGGTAAGGTGTATATTGTGGGTGCAGGGGCAGGCGATCCTGATTTGCTAACCTTTAAAGCGCTACGATTGATGCAACAAGCGGATGTGGTATTTTATGATAATTTGGTTTCAGCGCAGATTCTTGATCTGTGCAGGCGTGATGCCACCAAAATCTACGTCGGCAAAAAAGCCAGTGATCATGCGGTAAGGCAAGAAAAAATCAATGAGCTACTCGTGGAACAGGCGCAGCAAGGAAAACGCGTGTTACGCCTCAAAGGTGGCGACCCGTATGTATTTGGGCGTGGCGGCGAAGAAGCCGAGCAATTGGTTGCAGCTGGGATTAACTTTGAAGTCGTGCCGGGGATTACCGCAGCCACCGCGGCGGCAAGCTGTGCCGGTATTCCATTGACTCACCGTGCGTATGCGCACTCTGTCAAGTTCGTTACCGCCTCTCTTAAGACGGATACCATCAATGAAGACTTTGCCAGCTGGCTTGATGATAACCAAACCGTGGTTTTTTATATGGGATTAAAACAGCTTGATAAATTGACGAGTGGCTTGATTAACGCAGGAAAAAATCCCACGACGCCGATTGCGATTGTGTCCAATGCCAGCTTGCCGCATCAGCAAGTATTGACAGGCACGCTTGAGACCATCGTGGCAAAACAAGCCGAGGCAAACTTGCCCGCCCCAGCGATTTTGATTATGGGCAATGTGGTTAAGCTACATCACAGACTTAATAAACTATCTTAATAAACTATAGCAATCTTTAATTGATGGGGTATGGCAGTTAAAAAAGCTTGCAGATTGTGGTAAATACTTATAACTTAGATATCCGTTAGAAAAATTAACGAATTGGTCAGATAACAAAAATATTTTTGTCACAATTTAATATGACGTTTTTGTGAAAGGATTTATGTATATTGTAGCCATACATATTATTTGTATCTGCTACAACATCAACTAGGTTGTGTTGAACATTTAATATACAAAAGGACATAATGAGGAAATTTTGATA